>NZ_CP022315.1:3444873-3758043 GCF_002216775.1 Virgibacillus phasianinus | reverse complement strand
CTTTTCCTTAAAAAACAAACAGAATTGTGGACTCAGAGACATTCATAGAAAAATCTTTCGTTGTATTTCTTGCTGATGCCTGTTAGGCAATTAATTGATCATTCATTTACCAATTTAGATTTAAAAACGGTTGAAATAAATGTTGCAACGAAAAATTCGAAAAGCAGGGTGATTCCCGATAGGCCAGGTTTTAATGAAGAAGACATTTTTCGAAATTATAAGTTTTAAATAGTGAATACCATGATGGGCCTTATATAGTTTATTAAAGGAAGCAAGGAATTCAAGATTAGGAAAGGGAGGACCTAACCTTCCTCCCCCCAACAAATCTTTATTGACTAAATACAAATACGTCTCTAAAGGAACGAGAATTATTGCGATCCTTTTTCCAGGTAATGATAACTTTTAATTTTTTTGCTTGTGCGGAAAAAGGGAAATTTTGATGATGGAAAGAAGGTTCAAAATTTCCATCCATTTCTTCATAATCAGCAGTGAACAATTCATATTCTATTGGTGAGTTCGGTTCATCTCTATATGCTTCCACTCTGACTAGTTTAATGTTTTCGTCGCCAACGTATTTTATATCCATGCTATACATATTATAAACGCCAGGTTTAGGTTTAACCTCGTCACTTTCCGGATGATCAATAACCACTTCCCATTGTGTAGAGGTTTCGGAAGCAGGCAACTTTTCAAGCGAAGATGCCATAGTTTGTATTGGAATAAACAATGTCAGAATCAGGATAAGTATAAGTATTTTAGTACCTTTCATAACTGGTTCACCTCCCTTATTCAAATAGGTTGCTACTACTTAGATGTTTTATTCTATATAGGGTAAGAGAGAAGGATTATTATAAATACCCACTTCTTTTAACAGTATCCATAATTTTGTTTACTGTGAGTACCTGTTCCGAAAATGAAGAGGTTATCAAACCAGAAGATATATGTTTAATGTTTTAAATGTTGGTATGTTTATCTTTTTACGCGGGGTCAATTCTCTACAAAAACCCGGGTTACAATTGAGAAACATAAGGATTTATTAAATAAGTTACGACAGTTATTGGAAGTAGATCTTTAAGTTAGGGGAATTTAATTGAAAAAAATAATTCAACAACTAAAGAAAGTCGGGGTTCATGTTATTGAAAATAATTTTGATATTGGTTTAGAATTCTTCCATAATGGATTAGATTATTCTAATGAAATAGATACACTTATAGATGAACTGATAACAGCAACCGAAGAGAATGGGAGCAAAAGGATATTAGTTGAATGTCCCGCAACCCTACTACATAGGTTGAGTAAATCGAAGGAAAGAATGAGGATTGTTGGGGAAAGAGTAATCTATACCAGGAAGTTTTCAAAACAATTAGATATAAAAGCCCCATCACACGAAATATGGTCACCTTCTGAACCGAGGGCACTAATATTCTTATCAGAAGTGATGGGTGTAGAAATTAAAGAAGCGGAAAAGTTTCTTAGCAGTATGAAGACTGAATTGCCTTCACAAGTGAATAGAATGTTTACTGTTTATATCATTGACGGTGAGCCGGTTGGTCTTGTGTTCCCTCATATTGAACCTGACACCAATCAGGAAGGTCGGATGTTTTGGATTGGGGTTCATCCAAAGCATCTTGGAAAAGGGCACGGGAAAGCACTTCACAGAATTGGATTATCCAGACTTCAGAAGGAATTTTATGCAAAGTCATATCTGGGTGCTACAAAGAAAGGTAACTTGCCGATGAGGAGGATAATGCAGTCAAACGGTTGCCAACAGAGTGAAAATAGTATGGTTTCTTTAGAATACATTCAATAGACAATGTATGACACCAGTGAATGGAACAACTATTCTTTTGAAACCGAAGTAAAAGTGTATTATAAACTAGGAAATAGAAAGGTTAATTAGAAAGGGGAGCGGGTATTTTGGAACCGACGATTTCACAATATAGGGACCTAAAAATAATATGTGAGGAAGATTGCGGGAACTCGCCTAAAAAAAAGCTGCTTCAAGAATTTAGTATAGCCTTTGCTGTATGCGATACGGATTTTGTGATCAATCAAATTGCAAATGATGTTTACTGGCATTTAATTGGTGATAGGGTTATTCAGGGAAAAGAACCATTTGTCAAAATGATGGTAGACAGAAAAGACAAAAAAATAAATGAAATTCATATCCAAAACATCATTACACATGGACGTACCGGAGCAGTGAACGGTACGTTAAATGTAGGAGGAATGAAACGGTATGATTTCTGTGACATATACAACTTTTCAAGTGCAGGAAAAAATTCCAAAATAAAAGAAATTACCTCATATGTGATTAAGAATACAAGCCACTTTTAGGAGTAATTGCACATATTTCAAGAAATTAGTTGAAATTAGAAATTAAAAAAGGCTAGGACGTATCAGAAAAGTATACCCTAAAATATGACCGATGCTGTTAATTTCTACGTCACTTTAGGTGAGTTCGGATTTTTCTACTGATAAAAACACGTATGTCCCAGCCTCTTGTACTACTAATTAAGCTAATACATCTTTCAAGTTTTATGACACTTTGGCAGCTTATCAAAAGTCATATTTGGCGTCTCGGTTCGCCTGAAGATTTTTATAGGTTTCTGCCAGTAGCACAGTATCTTCAACTAAACGTTCAAGACGAAAAACCACATCATCATTGATTATTTCTTTCCGGTGAATGTCCTTTTCTTCGATAAATACATAAGGCTGGACAATTTGAGCCTTCATATACACTAAAATCGGCTTTAATTGCTGCTCCACCATTAAATAATGTTTCGCTGTACCGGCAGTCACGATTATACTAACTACGTTGTCACGGAAAGCACTAACTGGCAGTAAGTCAAAGATATTTTTTAATGTTGCTGGAATGGATGCTTGAAACGTTGGCGTCCCAATAATAATGGCATCGGCCAACATAATGGTCTCCGTAACGTATTTTGTATCTCCATCATACTCAAAATAATGGCGACCATCGCTGAATTCCAATGTGTAGTCAGCTAGATCTAATAGTGTAACTTCATGCTGCGGGTATTTATTTTCAAGCATTTCAACCACTTTTTTCGTGGCAGTTTTTGTTTTTGAGCCGACAATAGAGCCGGCTAATGCTACAATTCTCATTTTGTTTCTCTCCCTTCTATTTGGCTGTATATTTTTTTATGGCTGGGATGATATCGTTCCCGATGATTTCAATATTTTTCATAATCTTATTGAATGGTACACCACCAAAGTCAATTTGAGCCATAAAGCGTTGCATTCCGTAAAGCTCATATTGGTAAAGTATTTTTTCAATGATTTGTTCTTTGCTACCAACCATTAATGCATCACGTGTATCAGGCGCTTGGGCGAATTGCTGTTTTGGATAACCACTGCCGCGAATGGATTGGAAACCACCATTTATATGTGGGTACATGCCTTGTAATGCTTCTTTTGTAGTATCTGCAACATAGAACAGGCTAGTTGTCCCAATGGGCAATGTTTTTGAATCGAAGCCTTTTTGTTCAGCAGCTTCTCTATAAGCCTCAACAGAAGGTTTAAAGTTGACCGCTGGCCCGCCTAATGTAGTCAGCATCATTGGAATTCCCAAAAATCCAGCTTTAATGGCACTCGCAGGTGGTCCACCGACAGCACGCCAAATCGGGAGTGAGCCATTTTTTGGCTGCGGCAGAATCTGTGCGTTTTGTAATGGAGCGCGGAATTCGCCTTGCCATGTAACATGTTCTTCTTCATTTAACTTTTTAAGTAGTTCTAATTTCTCCTCGAAAATTTCCTCATAATCTTGTAAATTAACGCCTAGCAAGTGATAGGCGCCGATACGGGACCCTCGGCCAGCAACAATTTCCGCACGGCCATCTGAAAGTAAATCGATGGTGGCGAAATCCTCATATACTCGTACAGGATCAGATACACTTAGTACGGTTGCTGAGCTTGTGATTTTAATTTTATTTGTTGCTTGCGCAATGGCACCTAAGACAACGGTATGGGCTTGTGTAGTAAAGTAGGTTTGATGACTTTCACCAACTCCAAAGACATCGATACCTGCTTGTTCCGCTAATTTACTAGCTTCTACTAATTCATTAATTCGTTGTTGAGCTGAAGGACGCTCACCTGTAAGCGGGTTTGGGATATGATCCCCCAATGAGTATAGTCCTAATTCCATGCCTTTTGATGGATTGATGCGATATTGTTCCATAGTTAATTCTCCTCAATTGGTTTCAGATTTTTTTCAATTTCCGCACGACGGTCCTCTAAAAATGGCGGTAAATCTAATGCTTCACCCAATGTTGCGATGTTACCGTCGATTGTGAACCCAGGCCCGTCTGTTGCAATTTCAAATAAGATACCGTTTGATTCGCGGAAATATAGGCTTTTAAAGTAGTAGCGATCCACAATGCCAGATGAATGAAAGCCGCGTATCCGGACTTGTTCTTCCCAATAGGCAAGCTCTTCCTCATCTTTGGCACGAATTGCTAAATGATGAATACTGCCTCGTCCAGGCCTTTCAGCGGGGCCATCTAAATATTTCACAACGATTTCTCCAAAGACTTCACCTTGTACGGATTGGAAAATCGCTTCATTCTCTGTACGAGATATTTCAGTATAGCCAAACATCTCTGTTAGTGTCCTTGTTATTTTATCAATTCTGCGCACGGTTATTTCCACAGAGCCCATGCCTTGAATTTGATGTTCAGCAGGTACGTTTGATCTTTCCCATAATTCCCAGTGTTCAACTTTCTCGCCATTTGATGCAAGAAGTACCATTCGCAGGCCTTCAGTATCTTCAAAGTGCAGGGCAGGCCGGTTGGCGTATACTGTGATCTCGCTATGTTGTATACCGTGCTCTTCAAATCGTGCTTTCCAAAAGGTTAAGCTTTCTTTCGCTGGTACAAGCAGACCTATTTTAGTGATGGCATTTGTGCCTCGATATGTGCGTCCAACAAGGGGCATTTCAAAAAATGATAACTCTGTGCCTGGACTTCCTGTTTTATCCCCGTAAAATAAATGATACATTGATGGATCATCCTGGTTGACCGTCATTTTTACACGGCGTAAACCAAGTACATCACGATAGAAATGGTTATTTTGTTTTGCATCTTTTGTAATCATTGAAATATGATGGTGCCCTGAAATGGTGTACATCAACTATTCCTCCTTATTATCATTTTACTAGTCAAGTGATAAATTAAAAAAATACTACTATGGCATTTTCCTTTTTTCACTATTTTTTTGTACACGGGACATGAGTGAAAACAAGATTCTCTGGTCTTCTTCAGATAAACATTCGTCAAAGAACGAGGATTGGAACGCAAGCTGGGCTTCAAATGCATGATCAAGCTTTTCGCGGCCTTTATTAGTTAACAAAATGGTTTTGGTTTTCCATTCTTGCTTTCGTTCAATAAGTCCGTCTTTTTCCAGACGAGCGAGCATCCGAGAAATGCCACCCTGTGTTACTGTCACTTTCTCGGCTAATTCACTTTGTGTTAATGGCTCGTAGGTTGAAATTTGCATTAACACATCAAATTGCGCAGTAGTTAAATCAAACTGCTTTAAAAATTCATTTGAAAGCATATTACTTTGATGTGTGAAACGAGTGAGTCGAAGCCAGATTAATGAACCGCGGGTATTGTTTTGCATAACGCATGATCACTTCCTTTCGTTATCTTCACTTTACTACTCAATTGATAATAGTGCAAGGAAAATATCTCGAATTCGAGGTATTATATTTTGGGCTAAAGAAATACCTGAGAAGGATAGGGATAAACAAATTATTGTTAAGCTAGTATCCATTAAAATTATTTATTCATGTGGTTAGTGTTAGAAATGTATAAAAGACGGAATAAACCATGGCCAAATATATTTTCCGGGAAATATTCCGTCACATGAATATGGCATTATGGATATTTGGAAAGAAGCATGAATGACTACATCACCATAACTTTATTCACGCAGAAACCACTCCTTAATTAGATTCGCTGATAGAGTCCAGAACAAGTTCTGTGAAAGCCTCTACTGCTGGTGAAAGCCATTTTTTCTTTTTGATTAACATATGGGAATATATTGGGTCCAGTTCTTCCGAGTGTGTTAGAACCTTTAATTTGCCATTTTCTACTTCATCTTTAACGGTAATATAAGGTAAAACAGAGAATCCAAGTCCGCTCATAACGGTTTGTTTAATAGCTTCAATGCTCCATAATTCCATGGTTTGAAAGTTTTGAATGTCGTGCTTTAGAAGGTGCCTTTCAAACATGGTTCGGTAACTGCATCCTTCTTCATTTGTTATAAAATAATGCTTGGTGCTACTATTTTTATAGTCATCAAAATGATTTGGACCATCGTTACTGCTAATAATGACCATTTCTTCCTCAATTAAAGGATAATGAATACATTTTTCTAATTCAATTTCCGGGTAGACCATTAAAGCAATATCTACTTGTCCGCGCATTAAATCAATCTGGTTTTGCCCACAAGTGCCATTGCTTAAGATGATTTTGACATGTGGATACTTTAAGGAAAACTCCCTTATTATTGGACTTAATCGGGAAATGGTTAATGACTCCGGTGCAGCCACTTTTAATACTCCCCTAACTTCGTGTGCGTTTTGCATATTCTTAATCTGGTCATGGGTGGAAAGCAAATCTTCCGCTAAGGGCATTAATTCCCTTCCTAAATGCGTAAGCTTCAAATTTCTTTTCACATACGTAAAAAGCGCGCCGCCAATTTCGTTTTCAAGTGCTTGAATATGTGAGGTTATGGTGGACTGAGTATAATCCAACTTAGAAGCAGCTCCTGTATAACTACCGACTTCTACAATGGTTTGAAAGGTTATAAGATGCCTAATCTCCATATCATTACTCCTTTTTATATGATGTATCGAAAAAAATGATAATGGTTTTAAAAACTTCAATTTTATTTATGGGTGATCTTATCATACAATAAAAGCTGGTCATTCGTAAATTAGTAAACGAAGGTGATTCAATGAATATAGTAGCATTTCTTTCTTATGTAATTATTACATCCATTACACCTGGTCCAAGTAACATCTTGATGATGAATGAAGCAAGAAGATTTAGCTTCATGGGATCGTGGCGGTTCAGCAGCGGGATTTTGACTGGATTTGCAGTGCTAGGGATTCTAAGTGGGGTATTAACAACGGGTCTATACAACTGGATTCCTGTTTTAGAGCCATATTTTAAAATTATCGGCGCAGCATATCTGCTTTACTTGGCATGGCAGGTGGGTATGCCCAAGGATACAACGGATAATTCTAGTGGAGTGCAATCCTCATTTCTATCGGGATTTATCATTCAGATTATCAATGTCAAAAGCATTTTGTTTTTCTTAACTGTGATGAGTGCATTTATATTGCCTTTTAATCATTCTATTAATTCCATCGTACTCTGTTTAATCGTAACCATTTTACTAGGCTGGTCAGCGTTGCTCTTATGGTCAGGGTTCGGTTCAATCTTTAAAAGATTGTTTGCTAAACATGATAAATTATTTCGGGTAATTATGAGTTTGTTATTGATTTACTCTGCTGTCAGTATTTTTCTGTAGATTGCAATCCATATTTTTACCAAGTACCTATCATTCAAAAAATTAAAAAATATGATAGGGTTATAATAAGTGATCTGAACATATGCAAGGGGGGATGTTGCGTGATTAATAGTTTTGATAAAAAAGGACCAGGTTCTAAAGAATATACTAATTGGCTTGAGGAAACGATTGATTCTATTAATGATGGGATTCTAGTGATAGATTCGCAAGGAACAGTTCAATTTGTTAACACTGAATATACAAAAATAACAGGTGTACAACCAGAGGCTATTCTCGGCAAACCCTTGAAAGAAGTTCGAAAAGGAGCAATTCTACCCGAGGCATTAAAAGACGGTAAGCGAAGAGCCGGCATCTATCGCAGGGAAGGACAAATTGAATATGTAATTGATACAGCACCCGTACGTAAACATGGAAAAATTGTTGGCGCCGTTTCTGTTTGTAAAAGCTTAAATGAGGTTCACTTTCTGACAAAAGAACTTAAAAATAGCAAAGAACGACTTGCCAGATTGGAAAATACCGTGGGTCATATGTACCAAACTAAGTATACGTTTGATGATATTATTGGAAAAGATGGAGGTCTGAAGGAAACAGTAGAATTAGCAAAGAAAGCAGCGCATTCGAATTTAAACATACTAATACAAGGAGAAAGCGGTACGGGAAAGGAGTTATTTGCTCATGCTATTCATAGTGAAGGGCCCCGTGCAAAGTTTCCCTTTATTCCAGTTAATTGTGCAGCCATACCTGCAGAACTTCTGGAAAGCGAATTATTTGGTTATGAGGAGGGATCATTTACTAGTTCTAAAAAAGGCGGGAAGGTCGGTCTTTTTGAATTATCCAATTATGGTACTCTCTTTTTAGATGAGATAGGTGATTTGCCTTTTGAACTTCAGGCAAAACTGCTTCGTGTTTTACAGGAAGGAAGGATCCGAAAAGTCGGTGGCTTACAGGAACGAGAAATTGATGTTCAAGTCATAACGGCTACAAATAAGGATTTGGGAAAATTGGTAGATAAGAAACGGTTTCGAGAAGATTTATATTATCGGCTTAATGGTGTTCCTATTATGATTACACCGTTGCGGGAGAGAAGAAGAGACATCACTTCATTCATCAATTTTTTGGTTAAGCAACAAACAACCACGCAACAGCAAATTCAGATAACTGAGGATGCATTTCAAATCCTTAGTCAATACGATTGGCCCGGTAATACACGGGAATTATATAATGCTATCCACTATGCGCTAAGTATGACTGAAGCAGAATATATTGAACCGCAGCACTTACCAGAAATCATTTGCAGGCATGGTTCCATAAGCAACATATATTCCCATCAAAGTCTCAAAGAAATCATAAAAAACACAGAACGGGAAGTTATCAGGCAAACGTTAAAAACTTGTGGGGAGACACTTGAAGGTAAAAAACTGGCGGCACAACATTTAGGTATTTCATTGGCTACCCTCTATAACAAAATGGATCAATAAATTCTAAGAAACTAGAAAAAAGTTCTACATTTTTAGAAATAATGACACCGCTTACAATAGTGGGAGTTCAGATAATTAAATTCTAATTAATTTCCAGTATTTTAGAAACGTATTTTATTTAGCCTTATTGCAAGGCTTTTTTTCTTTGGCATGCTTCTTGCATTATTACAGTTGCGTACACATTTTAAACAAGGGGGAAAATTATGCTTGCTTTCTACGGTTTCTTAATCATCGCCATTTTGTTATATCTTGTACTGACGAAGAAGACCTCAGTTCATTTTGCACTTGTTATTATTCCTACTGTCATTGCTTTAATTGCTGGATTTAGCATAGGGGAACTAGGCGATTTTATGGGCACAGGTATGGCAAACATTGCCATGACAGGCATTATGATTACATTTGCTATCTTGTTTTTTGGAATCATGTTTGATGCGGGGCTGTTTGATCCTTTAATAAACGGCATCGTAAAGTATGCTGGGGGAGATCCAGTTAAAATTGCTTTAGGTACAGCAATTATAGCTATGGCCTCACATTTAGATGGATCAGGTTCCAGCACCTTCCTTATTACAATCTCGGCCCTGCTACCTGTTTATAAAGCCTTAAAAATGAGTCCATTAACATTGGCAGTTATTGCTGCGTTAAGTGCAGGAACAATGAATATGGTGCCGTGGGGCGGACCAACCCTAAGAGCAGCTACAGCGTTGAATATCGATGTAATTGAACTGTATTCTCCTCTTATCCCAGTTCAAATTGTAGGTTTAGTTTGTGTGTTGATTGCAGCCTATTGGCTTGGTAAAAAAGAGCGTAAACGCGTGGGAATCAGTGAAACGGCAGCAACCGTCAATGCAGAGGAGTCTGATGATTTCTTTGGTGAGGAAAAAGATCCAAGTAATGAAAAGCTGAAGCGCCCAAAAATGCTTATACCCAATCTTCTATTAACTATAGCGGTTATTGTTGTTTTGGTAATGGGGATTGTTCCATTAGCACTTCCGTTTGTTATTGGAGTACCACTTGCACTTATGATCAACTATCGTAAGGTAACCATGCAGCAGGAACGGATTGAGGCACATGCACGCGGAGCGATTTACACGTCTTCCGTAATATTTTCTGCAGGGATATTTACCGGGATCCTTGCCGGGACGGGAATGATTGAAGCTATGGCGAGCGTATCAGCAACTGCGATTCCAAGTGGATGGGGCCAGGCGCTGCCGGTTATTCTCGCATACTTGTCTATGCCACTCAGCCTTATTTTCGACCCAGATTCTTTCTATTTTGGTGTACTTCCTGTCTTAAGTGCCACTGCGGAGGCGTTTGGAATTCAACCTGAAACAATGGGACGGGCAGCCATTTTAGGGCAAATGACAGTTGGTTTTCCGATAAGTCCATTGACTGGTTCAACTTTTCTATTGATTGGCTTGGCAGGTGTGGATTTGGGTGATTTACAGAAGAAGGCAATTCCTCTGGGGTTTGGGATTACCGCAGTGATGGCAACTGTTGCATTGCTAATGGGGCTACTCACAAACTAAAAATAGTTTAAAACTTAAGGGGGTAAACTTATATGTTGAAAATTGGATCAGGGGCGGGATTTTCGGGAGACCGTATAGAACCCGCAGAACTATTATTAGAACATGCTAATTTAGATTATCTTGTTCTGGAATGTTTAGCAGAGAGGACAATAGCACTTGCACAACAACGTAAATTACATGACGAGAAAGCCGGATATGATCCCTTGTTGGAAAAAAGAATGCGGAGTCTACTGCCGTTACTTATAGAAAATGACGTTCGTTTAATTACAAATATGGGGGCAGCGAATCCTATCGCTGCAGCGGAAAAAACACTCGAAATCGCAAAGGAATTAAATTTATCTTGTAAAGTGGCTGCCGTAACTGGGGATGATGTGCTTAATCAAATTGATTTAAATTCCGTTCCGTGGGAAGCAAATCATTCCATCTCCCAATTTGAACCGATTATTTCAGCCAATGCCTATCTTGGGATAGATGCAATAATCCCGGCTCTTAATTCCGATGCAAATATTATCATTACAGGGAGAGTGGCAGATCCATCCCTCTTTCTTGCGCCACAAGTCTATCATTTTGGATGGTCAAAAGAGGATTATCCCAAGTTAGGCCAAGGCTTAATTACAGGGCATCTGCTTGAATGTTCAAGTCAGATTAGCGGAGGATATTTTTCCGATACTCATAAAAAAGAGGTGCCTGACCTCGTTAATATTGGATTTCCATATGCCACGATAGCTGCTGATGGGCGTGCCGTTATTTCTAAGGTGGAAGGTACGGGTGGACTTATTGACTTAAGAACAGTTAAGGAACAACTGTTATACGAAATTCATGATCCAACTAACTATATCACACCTGATGTCATCGCTGACCTCTCAACCGTACAAATACGAGAAATTGGAAAAAACCAGGTTGAAATAATGAATGGTACTGGCAGGGAACGTCCTAAGTCCTTGAAAGTTTCTGTTGGTTATCATGCGGGTTATTTGGGAGAAGGAGAAATCTCTTATGCTGGCTCATATGCGTTGGAGCGAGCAGAGCTTGCGGGAGAAATTTTGAAGGAACGATTATTGATGCATTTTCCGGATTTGCGAATTGACTATATTGGATTATCCTCAGTTCATCGGACAAACTTCGGCAATGCAACAATACCATATGAAATAAGGCTTCGTGCCGCTGGATATCACAATTCCAAACAAACGGCAGGTCTAATAGGAGAAGAAGTTGAAGCTTTATATTTAAATGGTCCTGCAGCGGGTGGGGGAGCACGAAAAAAAATTACTGAATCCATCGGGGTGCTATCTACTTTGATTGAAAGAGAGCAAGTGCAGCCAGAGGTTTATATAAAAGAATGGCTAACAGGGGAGGCGATGAAGAATTGAAATTAGTTGAAATTGCCCACAGTCGTGCAGGGGACAAAGGAAATATTTTGAGTCTATCTCTCATTCCATACAAAGAGAAGGATTATGAAAGGTTATGTCAGAACGTTACCCCTGCAGCGGTGAAAGATCATTTGAAAGATATTGTTAAAGGGGAAGTAATTCGTTATGAACTGCCTAATATCAAAGCGCTGAATTTTGTCTGTTATCAGAGTTTATTAGGAGGGGTTACGACTTCCCTTGCTATGGATACCCATGGGAAAACCCTAAGTAGTGCGCTATTAGAAATGAAGATTGATTAAATTAATCAAACAACCTTATTAGTAAAATAAAAAAGGAGGCCGGGACATAACCAAAATGTTTGACCTAAAAAGACGAACAGTCACAGGATAGGAAGATTAGAACGGTACTTAACAATTATTCTAGGCGCACTGCCACCGCTGCGGAAAAACACTGCGCTTTCCGTGGGCAGCTGATGAGCCTCCTCGAGCTTACGCTAAGGGCACTGAAAAAGTGGTGGATATTAAAAATATAGATTTTCACCTTCACTTAGCATCTTGAATATACGGAGACTCCTGCGGGAAGTGAGAGATCGGCGAGACCCCGCAGGACGGCAGTCCGAGGAGACTCGACACTCGCCCGCGGAAAGCGCAGTATATTCAAGATGCGATGATAGATCCACTTATTTTGTACTATATTTACCTTTTTCAGTGGCCTCCTTACGCTCTCCGGGGTCTCATCTAGGCTTCTGCTCCCACAGGAGTCTCCGCGTTTTTCCTCCGCTAATATGGACTTGGCAATGGTAATATATGGTTTATCCTCTATTACAATGGTTGTTTGGAGCGGAGGACCGTTGACTCCTGCGGGAACAGCGCGAGCTGAAGACCCCGCAGAGCGGGAAATAATGAAGGCCGACTAAAACCGCCCTTTGCGGGCAACATCGGCATACCCCTTGCCGGGGCAAGGAGGCTGAAGCCGTGACCGCGGAAAGCAACGGTCCGCAGCGGAAAACAACCTAGCGCATGTGTGTCATAGTTTATAGACAACTAGCTGTAGGGTTTACAAAAACAAACAAGAAAAATATCCAAACTACTTCAAAATCCAATTAAAGAATTTCGAATCATAGTTCGGATTTCTCTCTGGCCAAAACACTTTAGTCCAGCCTCTTTCCTACTATTAGTCAAGTCTAATATCATAAATTTAGAAATTGTTTTTTACTTTAAGAATTAACTGCTAAATCACCTGCGGCCTTCACTTTTACTCTAGTGGCATCCCCAGGGAGGTAGGCTAATGGTATGTCTTCCAAATCAACAATTTCTATTTTCTTACTATCAGCACCTGCCTCAATTGCCTCGTTTATGGCTAATTCTTTTGCGTTGTTTAATACTTCCTGTCTATTTTCTTTATTGATAGCAAATATCTTTTCTATTTCACCACTAATTTGGGAGATTGCTGAACCAATTGCATTTGCAACCCCTCCATTTTCCGGTTGAAATACTTTAGTTGCACCTTCTATATTGGCAGGTAATAATATGCTTCCGCCACCTACTAATATGACGGGTATGTCATTGGAACTTGTTTTGATTTTATCTACTGCTTCCTCAACCATTTCAACCATACGCTTATAGACTTTTGATAACAATTCTTTATCTAAGTGGTTTACTTTTTCCGGGTCACCAAGTGTTACTTTACCCAAACCGACAGCGACATCAGTTGCTGTTAAGGTGTTACCCCCAAAAATCATAGCTTCGTCGTGTATTTTATGTCCCACACTATCTGGGCCGATGCTGAATTCATTTTCGTTTAAGCGGATAACTGTTCCGCCACCCAAGCCGATCGAATTGATATCCGGCATCCGAAAATTAGTGCGGACACCGCCTAAATCAACGGCTATCGAGGATTGTCTTGGAAATCCTTTGACTAGGACGCCAATATCTGTTGTTGTGCCACCTACATCTACAATGATTGCATCTTTATTATTAGTTAAGAATGATGCACCTCGCAAGCTGTTGGTGGGTCCACAAGCTACAGTTAAAATGGGATATTTTAGTGTATAATCTTTAGACATTAAGGTACCATCATTTTGACAGAAAAATATTTTTGCATTTGCCCCATTATTTTTTAACGCATTTTCAAACCCTTCCGCAGTAGCCTTAGCTACGTTAATAATAGAGGCATTTAAAATAGTAGCATTCTCTCTCTCTAACAAGCCTATACTTCCTACCTCACTGGATAATGATATAGCAACATCCTCTCCCATGACTTCATTCAGAATTTCCGCGGCTCGGTTCTCATGATCCTTATTAACAGGTGAAAATATAGAAGTAACTGCAATAGAATCAACCTTACCCTTTAATGTTCCAGAAATTTCCCTAATTTTGTCTTCATTTAAGGCTGAAATTTGTTGTCCATTAAATTCATGCCCTCCTTCGACAAGGTGAGTATGGTTATCAAGAATGGCTCTTAAATCATCGGGAACACCAGTAAGTGGTTTAATAGCCAAACCTGCAGGTGCGCCAATACGTATGACAGCGATTTTATTTAACCGTTTTCTCTCTACAATTGCATTTGTACATTGTGTCGTGCCTAACATTGCATATTCTATATTCTGTATCTCTACATCCGAGTTTTGAATCAACTGATTGATTGTATTATAAATACCTGTCTCTACATCATTAGTTGTTGGGGTTTTTAGTGATTGAATCACATTCATATTTCTATCTAGTAAGACACCGTCTGTATTTGTACCTCCAACATCGATGCCAAGTCTGTATTTCATCATTACTTTTCACCTCTATCATTTAATTCTTCTATAGATCTAAAGTCATAATCATATCCAAAGTATCTCGGGCCAACAGTTTCGATGCCTTTGGGAGTTCTCCACTTTTTATCTGAAGGAATACCAATAACTGTCCCTCTTGCACCGTATCTTAATCCCTCTGTCGTAATAGGCATGGCTGTTTCAGTATCCAATACAGTAATTAAGTCAGGAGTCATACACAAAATTTGATCATCGGTTTTGGCAAGCAAATTTTCATTTTGGAAATCTAAATAGCAATTTTCGCCCTTATTTTTTTCAAGACCCTCAATTTTTGCTGTTCCGCGTACAAATCCGCCATCCGTTTTTCTTTCAATATCGATGACTTTTCCCGTGAAAAGTTTATAGCCACCTAGCAGATTTAAAACTTCATTAATAGGGTTACGTTTTTTGGTTTTTGCTTCTTTGATGGTTCGACCGATATTTTCTTCTAATGACAATGTTCGGTAAATGGAAGAATCTTTCACCTGGCGTCCTGTCATAGGGTAGATGGCATTCATTACGGATCCGCCCATTTCCATGGTTGCCGTCCTAGCGATTTTTTCAGCCCATAATCCGTTAATGGTATTCATAACCATGCTATTGCCTTTTTCATCCGATAGCACCATCGGGGTTGTACTGACGTCATTTAAATAGAATGTCACCATTTGTAATTCGGGAAATGCTCGTCCCATACCATCACCATCCACTACAGGTAAACCCACTGTTGCAGCTAAAGCTAAGGGAAGTAAAGAGTTTACCCCTCCAGCTTCAATTGGCATAGTCGCTTTTATTCTTTTACCCAATACTTTCTCTAAAGACTTAAATGACTCGATCGCTTCTTGTCCGCTGGGGATTTTTTCTACCATTACTGTAGGTGCTCCCATCATGGCGGAGGGAACTACCATATCTTCATCTGCCAATTCTTCTATATCGATTAGCTTAATGGGCCCGTGCTCTTCAATAGCTTGCATAGCCATTAACTTTCCAATATAGGGATCTCCGCCACCTCCAGTACCTAGTAATGCTGCACCAATTGCTATATTTTCGACTTCTTCTTTGCCAATTAATCTCATGCCTCTGCCTCCTTATTAGTTGACTTTCTCTGTAAAGCACAAATGCTTATTTGAATGAAAAAGGCTATCAAAAACGCATCCAACCCTGAAACTCCTGTTATTGAAAATAATCCAAACCCGGTCGGACTGGGTGATGTCATAAATGCTATGCATGACGCAACACCCCAGTTGATGATACTATAAATTCTAACGTTTTGAATTGTATCGATTTTAGTAAAGCTGTATGAACGATGTCTAAAAATAAAATCAGCTGTATAAATACCACCAATAGGCGGAATAAGCACGCTCAATACACTTAAAAACATAATAAAATTATCATAAATACCAAAGATGGCAAAAGTTGTACCGACAATACCAGCAATAATTGTTAATATATATTTTGGTATTTTCTGAAAAATAACAGAAAAGCCGAGTGCGGATGAGTACAAATTGGTGTTATTTGTGGTCCATTGCGCAAGAATGAGTACTAACATACCACCCGTACCCCATCCTAAACCAATCATAATTGCTACAACATCTACCTCATTCGTCGCCTTCGCTAATATTGCGGAAATCACAAGCACGATACTGAAACCTATAAAATATCCGAGAAAAGAGGCAATAACTGAGTCTTTAGCAGACTTTGCGTATCTTGAGATATCAGGGCCAATAATTGCACCGACAGCTAAGGAACCTATCACCAGTGAAATTGCCATACCAATTGTTAAAGGATCAGAAGTGATTGGAGCGCTATTAAGTTCTTGGTAAGTAAAAGATCGGCTGGCAAGATATACAGATCCGATTAGTAGAATGGCCAGCAGCGGCACAGCGAAAAGACTTAACTTTTCTATCGCCTTATATCCGATACAAGATGTGATTGTCATCAATAAACCGCCTACTATCATCAAAATAACAGGAGATATATCTACCCCAAATACATCTGAAATAACTTTATTCAAACTAGAACCGAATAAATCTAGCTGAACACCGAACCATCCAAATAATGAGATGGCTATAATAACCGATACAGCCATTGATCCAAATCTTCCTAGTGCAAATGATGATACCAAAGCTGTGGAAAGACCCGTTTTTGCTCCCACAATTCCACAAAGGGCACTTAGTATGGATAAAATAAAGGTACCAATTAATGAGGCAATAATCGCTTCATTCAAGCTCATTCCACTACCAAGTGCCCCACCTAAGGCAGTAGCAGATAAAGCAATTATTCCAGCGACCCACACCATAGTCAATTGGAACCAGCCCTGCCTCTCATTTTCGGGAACGGGTTTTAGTTCATAGTCTTCGATGAGTTTATCATTTTGCATAGTTTTCACTCCTAAGTGTTTCTGTGATGTATTGTTCCATGGAATAAATTGCTTGCGTCAAGTTTTTATGAATACCTTCCTGATCGTAAATTACAATTCCCCAAAACAAACCATTACCAATAAAGATAAAGTAATCAATAATTTTTCTGATTGTATGTTCATCAAGATTTGTATACTGTCCTTTTATAACGCCAGTTAGGTTTTTGAGAAGCCACTCGTTATATTGAACTAAATATTCACTCACTTCTTTTTTTATATTAGGAATAGGAGAACTTACCATAGTCACATAGGCTTTAGTTTCCACTATGTTACTTGTATGGTGATACACGATGGAACGAAATAGTTCTGAAAACAAATTGGTTATATTCTCCTTTTTATGATTAAAAAAACTAGTCTTCATACTAGAAAAATGATTATCTAATATAACCTGAATTGCCTGTTTAAATAGATCTTCTTTACTTTCGAAAAAGTAATAAAGAGAAGCAGGTTTAATATCTACTTCCTTTGCAATTTTGCTCATCGTGGCACCATGGTAGCCATGTGTTGAAAAATTATTTATCGTTGCTAGGATTATTTTATTTTTGGTCATATATTCACCTACCTAATGTTTGTTAGGTAATGTTAGCATTGTATTCTAAAATAATCAATATTTCTGACAAAAATAATCTTTAAAAGGGTTAGAACATAATGGAAATATTTTTATAAAACATCGGAAAATAGTTATTAGAAAGTACAAAATTGTTTGAAATATTATCTGGTCAAAGTTATAATACCCCTAAGCGTTTCGCTAGTTTTGGGAATATAGTTTCAATAAAACGAGGGGGCAGTTAAGTGAAACTGAAATACTTTACGTTGTTGCTGGCATTTGGTCTATTACTCAGTATACTGGTAGCTTGCAGTGATGAAACGGGAGGGAAGGAAGGGACAAAGGGAGAATCGGCCGAAGAAGGGGGAAAAGTACTAAATTTAACGAATCCGGATGCGATTCCGACGATGGATCCTTCACAGGCCTCGGATGAATCATCCTTTATCTATCTGGCAGCTACAAAAGAAGGACTCTATCGTTTGGATAATAACGCCAAACCTGTTGATGGTATCGCGACGGATCACACTGTTAGTGAGGATGGACTCACCTGGACGTTTACGTTGCGGGAGGATGCTGAATGGGAAAACGGGGACCCTGTTACAGCTCATGACTTTGTTTATGCATGGCAGCGCGCGGTTGATCCCAAAACAGGATCAGAATATGGCCCGTATATGATGAATGGTGTTATTAAGAATGCGACAAAAGTGAGCGAAGGAAAGGTTCCAGTGGAGAAACTTGGTGTTACCGCAAAAGATGACTATACATTCGTGGTGGAACTGGAGAATCCAACGCCATACTTTGAGTCCTTAACAACTTTTGGTACATTCCTGCCATTAAATCAAGCTTTTGTGGAGGAACAAGGTGACAAGTTTGCTACAAGTACGGATACGTTATTAGCAAATGGTCCATATACGATAGAAAATTGGGAAAGCACAAGCAGCTCATGGGAACTGGTGAAGAATGAGGATTATTGGGATGCCGATACGGTGCAAATGGATAAATTGACTTTTGAAGTGGTAAAAGATCCGCAAACAGCAGTCAGCTTGTATACTTCAGGTGCAGTTGATCGGGTCGACTTAACTGCAGATCTTGTTGACAAGTATAAGTCCCATGATGACTATGTCGTCACACCAGGTACATTTGTGTATTTCATCAAATTTAATCAAAAAGCTAATAAGGCTCTTGCAAACACTAATATTCGTGCTGCGATTGGCAGGGCCTTTGACAAACAGGCATTAGTAGATGAGATTCTAAATAATGGTTCCATAGTTGCAAATGGTCTTGTTCCAGCAAATTTCACGCCAATGCCTGAATCTGGGGAGGACTTCCGTGAAGTTAATGGCGATCTGGTGACATATGATAAGGAAGCGGCCCATGAATACTGGCAAAAAGGGTTAAAAGAAATTGGTAAGGATAAATTGGAATTGGAGCTATTATCAGTTGATGACAAAGCGACCAAAACAATGGTTGAATATATTGCCAACCAGCTTTCAACTAACCTGCCAGGGCTGACGATTAAGCTGAAGCAGGTACCGAAAGAGCTTCGCCTTGATTTGAGTTCGAAGATGGAATACGAACTGCAAATTTCCAGATGGGGCCCAGACTTTCTCGATCCATTTACATACATGAATCTTTATACAACAGGCAGTGGGAACAATTTGATGGGGTACTCAAACCCTAAATACGATGAATTGGTTAATGAAACTGCAACAACATTAGCCCAAGATAATGCTGCACGCTATCAAAATTTCCTAAAGGCCGAAAAGCTGCTATTTGAGGATGCAGTGATAGCACCAATTTATCAAAGTTCAAGAGCACAATTGATTTCACCCAAAATAGAAGGTGTCCATGTTAATCCATTCGGTTCAACATACGAATATAAATGGGCAAATGTGGCGGAGTAAACGGTTACGAACAGATGAGAAATGATTTAGAAATGGCTATTCAAAAAGACCCTTGGTTAGTTAACAAGGGTCTTTTGAAATTCACCCGAATTTTTTACTAATAATTTGTTAATTTTGCGATAGTAAATCAGGTGCCAGTACACGAATATGGTTTTCTTTCAATTGCTTGGATAATGTATCGTCTAACGGTTTATTGGTAACTAATAATTCAATTTCATCAGGTGTTGCAAAGACTGCACTGGATGTTGTGCCAATTTTTGATGAATCTACCATCGCAATGAGTTTATTAGACCGTTTAACGAGTTGTTTCTTCAATTCTACCTCATATAAATTAAAGTCTGTCAGCCCTTTATCTATGGAAAAACCATTTCCTGAAGTGAACATCATTTCAATATTTACGTGATCTAATATGTCCAATCCCAGTGTCCCCTCAATAGAAGAGGATCGGTTTGTTACAACTCCGCCAATCATGATGACAGTCAAATTCGGGTTTTCTTTTAATTCTAATGCGGTTAATAAACCAGTTGTTACAACAGTCAAACGCATCGATTGGCTTTTTAAGTATCGTGCTAACTCTAACGCAGTAGAACTAGCATCCAGCAATATACATTGCTTTTCTTCAATTAGTTCAAAGGCCCTTTCAGCAATTATTGTTTTTTCTTCTTTATTTTTCTTTTCCCGTGTAGTAAAGCTGGTATCATTGTTTGTTTCTTCTTTAAGCATTGCACCACCATGAGTTCTAGTTAAAAAACCATCTGCCTCCATTTGATTGAGATCCGTACGAAGAGTGGCCTCTGACACACCTATATGGGAGGATAGTTCCTTAACAGTAACTCGCTTTTTATCGTATAAAAGCTGCATAATTTTATTTCTTCTTTCATTGACAAACATTTTCATTTTATTTCATCCTCTTGTTCTATTTAATTTTATGTTATGTGATATTTAATGATTTATCAATAGTTTTACTTGTTTTATTATTATTACCTTGTTTATATCAATAATAAACAATAAATGAAAATAATTGAAAAAATAAATTGACAAAACAAAAAATAATGATAAAATAAAAAACAAATATTGAAACCGGTTACAAAGGAGTTGAATAATCGGTTACATATTCTATTAACTGAAAGGGAGAGAGGCAAATGAATGAAACAGTAGCGGGTCAACAAGAAGTAGCTAAAAAGATTCCAGAAACAATGAGTGCGGTAGTTGCATATGGGCCAAAGGATTATCGGTATGAAGAAGTAGAAATTCCAAAACTGGAAAACGAAGAAGAAATTATCGTGAAGGTAGAAGCTTGTGGAATTTGCGCTGGTGATATTAAGGCATATGATGGTGCGCCGAGTTTTTGGGGTGATGAAAAACAACCCGCCTATATTAAAGCACCGATGATACCTGGTCATGAATTCATTGCTCGAATCGTTCAAAAAGGAAGTGCAGTGAATGATTTTGCTGTTGGGGATCGAGTAATCTCGGAACAGATTGTACCATGCTGGGACTGCCGATTCTGTGATAGAGGTCAATATTGGATGTGTGAAAAGCATGATTTATACGGTTTTCAAAACAATGTCAATGGCGGCATGGCTGAATACATGAAATTTACCAAAGAAGCAATTAATTATAAGGTTCCTGAAGACTTGCCGATTGAGAAAGCGATTCTAATTGAACCATATGCCTGCAGTCTTCACGCTGTTCAACGGGCACAGGTTCAAATAGGCGATTTTGTTGTCCTATCCGGAGCTGGAACTTTGGGCTTAGGAATGGTTGGTGCCATCAAGAAGTCGGGTGCTGAAAAAATAATCGTACTGGATTTAAAAGAGGACCGCTTGGAATTGGCAAAGCAATTTGGCGCTGATATTGTTTTAAATCCCGGCGAAGTTGATATAGTTCAGGAAATAAAAGACATGACAGACGGTTATGGTTGCGATGTATATATTGAAGCGACCGGACATCCGAAATCGGTCGAACAAGGGCTTCAAATGATTAGAAAATTGGGGCGGTTTGTGGAGTTTAGTGTCTTTGGGGAACCTGTTTCCGTTGATTGGAGTATTATCAGCGACAGGAAGGAACTGGATTTACTTGGTTCTCATTTAGGTCCATATTGTTATCCGTTAGTTATTGATGGGATTGCCAATGGAACTTTTCCAACAAACAATGTTGTGACACATAAGCTGGATTTAAAAGACTTTGAAGAAGGATTTGAGCTGATGAAAAAAGGTGATAAATCTTTGAAAATAGTTTTACAGCCATAATTACTGTGAAGACGGGAGGGATAGGATGAAGAATCTAGCTGGCAACGATTCTTTCCTTGATAGAATTGGTTTACCATCTCACTTAGTTTGGGGATATTTAGGGGTTTTAATTTTTATGATGGGTGATGGATTGGAGCTTGCTTGGATCAGCCCTTATTTGGTTGATGAAGGGCTATCTGTCCAACAAGCTGCGTTTCTAACAACAGCATACGGTGTAACGATTGCTATCGCTGCATGGTTTTCCGGTGTTTTGGTAGAAGCAATCGGTCCGAGAAAAACAATGCTGCTCGGTCTAGTTATGTACGTGCTTGGACATAGTTTGTTTGTTGGGCTTGCAATTCCAACATTAAATTACGGACTAATGATTCCGACATATGCAATTAGAGGTTTCGGTTATCCGCTGTTTGCATATTCTTTTCTGGTTTGGATTACCTATCGAACACCACAACATCAACTTGGAACAGCAGTCGGATGGTTCTGGTTTGTTTTCACTGGTGGTTTAAGCGTCCTAGGCGCCTATTATTCCAGTTGGTCAATCCAACAATTCGGCCACATTCCGACTCTTTGGAGCGCATTAATTTGGGTATTTATTGGTGCGTTCTTGGCCATTGTAGTAAATCGAGATCAATTTGAACTGGAAAAAAGGTCAGATAATTCATCAAAAATGAAAGAACTGCTGAATGGTATTACGATTGTGAAACGAGAACCTAAGGTCGGAATTGCCGGAATTGTTCGTATAGTTAACCAAGCATCCCAATACGCGTTTCCACTGTTTCTGCCGATTTATTTAGCTACTCAAGGTGTTAGTACAACGGTTTGGTTAAATATTTGGGGAACCATTTTCATCTCCAATATTGCATTCAACCTTATTTTTGGATATGTGGGGGATAAATTTGGCTGGAGGAATACCATAACGTGGTTTGGTGCAGTTGGCTGCGGGGTTTTTACTATTCTTTTGTTTTATTTACCCCAGCTGTTTGCAGGAAACGTGTTTGTCGTTGGTGTTATCGGAATATTGTGGGGGGCATGTTTAGCAGGATTTGTCCCTTTATCCGCATTAACTCCTTCCTTGGTTGGTGACGGTGACAAAGGAGCAGCAATGTCTATATTAAACCTGGGTGCAGGTTTATGTGTGTTTGTTGGTCCAGCATTAGTAGCCCTGTTTTATGGTTTGGTAAATACACAAGGTATGATGTGGATTCTTGGGGGACTCTATTTTGGGGCAGCGATTTTGACAAGGTTCTTAAAAGTGCCCACCGCTACGGAAAACGAATATGTCGAAGAGAGCACGCATTCTGTTGTGTAAGGTGTAGCCTCCTTTGAGGGGCTACTGCCAATCCGATTTAGATTAATAAAATACCGATAGGAGTGTGTAACAGTGAAGAAACTAGTAAATAATCCGGTTAATGTAGTAGATGAAATGGTGGAGGGATATGTTCGTGCACATCCCGATTACATAAAACAATTATCCAGTAACAACCGCGCGTTAGTAACCGTGCGCGAAACAAAACAAAACAAGGTTGGTATATTGATCGGCGGTGGATCCGGTCATGAGCCAGGCTTTATGGGGTATGTTGGGGAAGGCATGGCAGATGGTGTTGCAGTAGGAAATATCTTTTCATCTCCTTCTCCCGACCCGATTTTAGAAGTGACCAAATCTATTAATAAAGAATCGGGTGTTGTCTATTTATATGGAAATTATGCTGGGGATGTAATGAACTTTGGCATGGCCGCTGAAATGGCAGATCTGGAGGAAGACATTGAAGTAGGAATGGCAATCGCAACAGATGATGTTGCTTCGGCACCGAAAGAAGAAAAGGAAAAACGTCGTGGCATAGCTGGTGAACTTTTTATTTATAAAGCCGCGGGTGCAGCGGCAGACTTTGGCTGCAATTTAGAAGAAGTGGTTCGGATTGCCAGGAAAGCGAATGATCATACATGGTCGATGGGAGTGGGGACCAGCCCATGTTATCATCCGCAAACAGGGAAACCGAGCTTTGAAATTGGGGATGATGAGATGGAAATCGGACTGGGTCATCACGGAGAACCTGGTTTGGAAAAGGGCCCCCTAGAAACAGCTGACAAACTGGCTGATCGTTTGCTAAATGATATTTTGATAGATAGCGGTATTACCAAAGGCGATGAAGTAGCTGTGCTGGTTAACGGCCTTGGCTCCACTCCGAAAATGGATTTATACATTGTTTATCGTAGAGTGGAACAGATTCTAAGTGAACAAGGAATAAAAATTTATTGCTCTTATGTAGGGGATTATATTACTTCATTAGAAATGGGAGGCTGCTCTGTAACTCTTATGAAGTTAGATGATGAGCTAACTAAGGTCATGGACCACCCTGTAAATTGTCCAATGTTTGTTCAGAAATAAAGGAAAGGTAGTGTTCAGGATGGAACTTACATCTAATGGGTTAAAAGATTTTTTTAAGGAAGTTGCAGGCATGGTTGAAACAGAGAAGGACTACCTTTGCGAACTGGACCGTAAATTAGGTGATGGTGATCATGGAGTGACTATGTCAATCGGGTGGCAGGCCATTCATGACAAATTAACGAACGAACTCGTGGATACGGAAGACTGTGGAAAAATAAGTGTAACTATAGGAAAAACATTTCTAAATGCAGTAGGCTCTTCTGTCGGACCCTTATATGCAACAGGGTTTATGCGAGGTGCCAAAATAGCTAAAAATAAAACTGTGTTAAATGAAAAAGATTTAGCTGCATACTGGGTGGCTTTTGCGAATGGAGTGAAGGAACGAGGGCAAGCCGAAGTTGGTGATAAAACAATGGTAGATACGCTCGCACCATTTGCTGAGACACTTAAGACCTGTTTTGATGACACGCAGGATTTTGAAACGGCATTTTCAACTGCGGTAAATGCTGCGGAGGCGGGAATGAATTCCACGAAAGACATGATATCGAAAAAAGGCCGCTCCAGCCGTTTAGCTGACCGTTCGATTGGAGTCCAGGATCCAGGAGCAACTTCAGCTTATTTCATTTTATCTACCTTTTTGAAGGTTATAAAAAGCAATTCCTCGAAAACAGCGTGAGTTGGTTTAACCTGTTTTCCAAATGCAACAAATGGCCCTAAGAAAGAATAAATGAAAGGATCAGAGCTCAGAACAGTTTCTGATTCTTTTTTTACACTTTTAAACAATATAACGAAAATAAATGAAAATAAACAATTAAATTAATTTATAAACAAAAGGATATGAATGAAAATAAATTTTAGTGAAGTCTAATGAGAGAGGTGTTAGTATTGAAGTTAGGGATTGGCAGTGACCATATTGGGTTTGAATTTAAAGAAGCAATTAAAAAGTTTGTGGAAGAGACAACCATGCATGAAGTAATTGATTATGGTTGCCATTCTTGTTCCACAGTAGATTACCCTGATGTCGCGTTTGAGGTGTCAAAAGGTATTTATGATGGGCAAATAGATCGGGCAGTGCTTATTTGCGGAACCGGAATTGGTGTATCGATTGCTGCCAATAAATTTCCGGGGGTTCGGGCTGCTTTAGCACACGACACGTATTCTGCCGAGCGTGCACAGTTGAGCAATAATGCACAAATCATCACAATGGGTGCACAGATTATCGGTGTAGCAATTGGAAAAAAGGTGGTAGAAGCTTATTTGAATTCTGAGTGGGCTGAGGGTTCAAAAAGAAAAGTAGATAAAATTAATGAAAAGGAAAAAGAATTTAGTAAAGTTAACAGTACCGAATCTGTTTCTGGTAACAATTGCGGTTAACATCATTAGGAGGGAATTTGATGAAGTCAATTGAACTTGATTTTTTAAAGGTCGCGGAATCAGCGGCTATTGCTGCAATTCCTTGGATTGGCAGTGGAAACAAAATAGAAGCCGATGGAGCTGCCACACAAGCCATGCGGGAGAAACTAAATGAGATTGGTATGGATGGACGAATTGTGATTGGAGAAGGGGAAATAGATGAAGCACCAATGTTATTTATTGGCGAGAAGCTAGGTAAAGGCGGTTTGCCGAAGATTGATATTGCTGTCGATCCGATAGAAGGAACAACTCCAACGGTAAATGGGCAAAAAAACGCAATGACAGTAATTGCTGCGGCACCAAGGGGAACACTTCTGCATGCACCAGATATGTATATGATGAAACTAGCTGTGGGACCTTCCGCGAAAGGAAACATAGACATCGATGCTCCGCTATCTGAGAATCTAACAAAAGTGGCTGAGGCGAAAGGCAAAAAAGTAAATGATTTAAATGTATTCGTACAAGATCGCCAAAGACACCAAAAATATATTGAGACGATTAGAGGAATGGGAGCTAAGGTACATTTGTTTCAAGATGGAGATGTCATATACGCAACAGCCACGTGTCTGGAGCATTTGGACGTTGACATGTTCCTCGGAATCGGCGGGGCGCCTGAGGGAGTACTTGGAGCTGTGGCAATGAAGGGACTTGGCGGAGAGATGCAGGCAAAATTATTACCTAGAGATGATGCGGAATATGAACGCTGCAAGAACATGGGTCTAAATGATCCTGAAGCCGTGCTGCCTCACAGTAAACTTGTCAGTACAAACGAGTGTATCTTTGTTGCCACGGGAATTACCGAAAATTTATTTTTGAAAGGGATTCAATCTTGTCCTAACTATCATCTAACACAGTCCATTTTGATTAATGGTAAGGAACGTCAATATCGAATAGTAGAAAGTGAGCACAAAAGACCGGAAAAGGTAAAGTAGAAGACATAATGGGACGCAAGAGTTCCATGTACATTCCCAACCATCACGCATAGGATAAACTACCAAGTCAGGGGGATGAGGAAGATGTACTATGTTTCTTGTAGGTGTCCATGTCAGTATTACGCAAACGTACCAGTGTACACTTATGAAAGGTATGCTGTGTCACAACCTTTTGTAAATGAATACGAGTATGCCCAACAATATGGTTATCATTTTAATGAGGAAAGGAATATTGCGTTAAAGGATTATGGAAAAGAACCATTTGCAGTGAATATTGAAGGGGCGGCTGAGCAAAACAATACGTATCGTACCGCTTTATGGACAGGAGATCATTTGCAGGTAGTTCTGATGAGTCTTAATGTTGGGGAAGATATTGGTTTAGAGGCCCATCCAAATGTAGATCAATTTTTACGGATTGAAGAGGGGCATGGAATTGTACAGATGGGTGATACGAAGGATAATCTAAACTTTGAAAAACATGTTTCAGCTGATTACGCAATCATGGTGCCAGCTGGCAAATGGCATAATTTAACCAATACGGGGAATGAACCGCTTAAGCTTTATACGATTTACGCCCCTCCCGAGCATCCATTTGGCACTGTTCACCAAACAAAGGCTGATGCAATGGCAGAGGAAGGATAGAAATCTTTATAAAAAAATATGCTTTTCAAAAAGGGTGCATTTCCTGAATAAGGATTTGCACCCTTTTTAACGGTCAAATTAGGTTATCATAACTAGTTACTGCATGGTAGTTTAGTACTTGTTGGGGGATTGAATTCGTTCTTTTGGGGGGTGGAAATTGAATTATTGCTGATTTACTACATTTTTATAATGTTTTCATCACAATAGCTACCGTTTTCCAGGTTATTCGACATAATTTTTATGAAAATTCCCCCTATTTACAATAGTGAGTTAGGTGGTTTATGATTTTTCCTAGAGCAAAAGAAATGCAGGTGAATCAATGAATTTAAAGAAACAACCGTATATCGTGCTGCTTTGTTTATGTTGTATCACATTTTATATTGCTTCCTATGCTGTGGATGAAACGGAAGCGGTATTTGTAGATCGAGAGACAACAACAACCTCGATCACAGCTGCCATCGTTTTTCCAAGAACAATCGAAGGGCTTGTGAAAGAGACAAAGGAAATAGCGGAGCAAGTGAATCATATCTATACATCCGCGTTACAGGTCCAAACTGAAAACCTATCATTACAAGAGGTTAAAGCTAATCTGTCGAAGCTGAAGGCAAAGCGGGAAACCATTATGGGTAGACAACAAGTTATAAAAAAAAACTACAACCAAATAAAAGCGTATGATCAACAGGCTGCTGCTAAACAATTCCAATTTTTACAGGATGGATTAGTGAATATTACTGGAATCTACCAGACTACCAGTGAAACGGTTGATATCCAACGATTGGATCACTTAATTAGCAAGCTAAAAAAGGCTATGAAGAAACCGAAGCAGAATTCTGACAGTTATTCCAAAACACCACCGCAATCGGCAACAACGGAAAAAACGCCTAGTAAAGAAAAGACAGCAGTAAAGGGCAATGATTCTATTAAAGAAACATCTAGAGAAAAAACAGAAAAGGCGACGGAAAAACCAACAGAAAAACCGCTAGAAGAACCGCCAGAAGAAACGTCACAAGAGGAGCCACCAGAGCCAGAAATAGAAGAACAACCGACTACCGAAGCAGAACCAGCCAAGAGAGAAATACCAACGGAGCAAAAGGAAGGGGAGTCCAATGAAAAGGGTGAAGAAGTCACTGCGAATACTAAGTAGAGTGGTTACGTATTTCATGATTGTTGTAATGGTCTGTCTCGCAATTATCGTTATTTCCGCAAAGGCGAGTGCGGGTGAACCAACAATTTTTGGGTACCAGATAAAAACTGTGCTTTCCGGTTCGATGGAGCCTGAATTTCAGACTGGTTCCATTATCGCAATAAAACCAACCGATGATGGATCAACGTTTAAGCAGGGGGATGTAATTACCTTTCATGCCAAAGACGAGATGATCATTACTCATAGAATTGTAGATAAGAAAACAGTGAATGGCGAAACAATTTATACTACGAAAGGCGATCATAATGGTGCTGCTGATGTAGACAGCGTACTTGCAAAGAATGTGATTGGAAACTATGTGGACTTTACCATCCCGTATGTAGGTTACTTGTTAAACTATGCGAACTCAAAGGCCGGGGCTGCTTTACTACTGATTGTTCCCGGTATCGTTCTGGTGCTATATTCCGCAATATCTATTTTTAAGGCAATACGGGAGATTGAAGGAAAGAAAGAGGGTCACTCTATTTAAAAACTGGTTATTCTTTTTATGTGTTTCATCAATACATAAAAGTTTAATATAAAGTGAAACTTCATTCGGTGGGGGTTTTCAATTTTCCCACTGAATGTTAGTTGAACCAATCGGGCTTGTACGGTCAGTTTTCCCCTACTTAACATTCTTTTTAGTCCACCTTACTTTTTGATGTAGGGGATTATTGACCGTCAAACTGCGATAAAACAAATTCAAAGGGAGGAAATTGGAATGAGCATGAAGAAAAAGCTAGGCATGGGGGTTATGACAGCATCACTCGGTTTATCACTGATTGGAGGGGGAACGTTCGCTTATTTTAGCGATACGGAGACCACGAACAATACGTTCGCTGCTGGAACACTGGATTTATCGATTGACCCCGCTAAAATTATTGATGTAAGTAATATGAAGCCGGGTGATACGATGGTCCGGGAGTTCAAGCTAACAAATAGTGGCAGTTTGAAAATTGACACTGTGAATCTATTAACAGACTACAAAGTGGTGGATGCAAAAGGTGACAATGCAGCCGAAGACTTTGGCAAGCATATCAGGGTAAATTTCTTATTTAACTGGGATAAGGAAAGTGAACCCGTTTTTCAAACAACACTGCATGAGTTGAAAAATATGGATCCGGATGTTGTTCAAAAAGAAGTATGGGATCCATTGTGGGAACAAAAAGGCGGGCTTACAGCTGGTTCAGCAAATGAATTATGGGTAGAATTTGAATTTGTCGATAACGGCAAAGACCAAAACGTTTTCCAAGGGGACCAATTAGAAGTTGAATGGAATTTCAACGCAACACAAGGTGAAGGTAAAGATATTTAAGCTTATCGAACAGAATGAAAAAAATTCAACTAACTAAAGGAGTGTTTTATCTTGAAAGGAAAAATTGTTTCTTCTACATTGGCTCTATCCCTCGCTTTAGGAGGATTTGCTTCAGCAGGAACTGCTTTTGCTGATGAGAAAACGATGGATTTTAATGAGAAATACAATACCCCATCCTACATCATTGGAAACTGGGAAGCGCCACAACCAAAATCATTAACGAAAACTGAACCATTAACCAAAAAAGAAATAGCATTCGCTTTCCTTAATGCAAAAAAGGAATTGTTTAAGCTGCAAGGCGATTCGAAAAATCATTTTAAAGTGGTTGGACACAAGGCTGATAAGGAAACGGGAAGCTATCACTTCAGGCTTGTTGAACAATATGACGGGATCCCTGTATACGGATCTGATCAAACCATTAGTCTGAATGAGAAAAATCATGTGACAGCATTCTTTGGGCAAGTTGTTCCTAACCTAGAGGATAAAGAAATCCCAACTGAAGCTTCCATCTCTGGCGATGAAGCTGTCGACATAGCGAAGCAGGCGATTGACAAAGAAATTGGCCATGTTGAAAACTATGACGGCGATATTAGCAACAAGTTATATGTTTATGAACATAATGGGGAATTCCATCTTGCATACCTTGTGAAGGCATCAACTTCAGAACCTGCACCAGGCTATTGGCACTATTTCGTTGATGCAACGAATGGAAAAGTGATTAATATGATCAATGAAATCGATTCGGTTACTGGATTTGGAGAAGGTGTCCTTGGTAATAAAGAAATGTTTGGCATCGAAAAAGGAGAAGATGGAAACTATTTCTTATTTGATGGATCACGTGGTGACGGTATCCATACATTCCATGCCCAACACACAGGACCATTCATTTTTAACCTGCTTTCCCAGCTATTAGGCTACACTGGTGAAGAGATAACAAGTGATCATAAATTCTTCTCGGACCCTGCTGCGGTTTCAGCACAGGTAAATGCAGCAGAAGTATATGATTATTATCAGGACACATTTGGCCGCGATTCGTATGATGACCAAGGGGCTAAACTAATATCTTCCGTTCATATTGGCACCGGCTGGAACAATGCGGCTTGGAATGGAAAACAAATGATGTATGGAGACGGTGATGGTGAAGTATTCATGTCATTATCCGGCGCGAAAGATGTTATTGGTCATGAGCTAACCCATGCCATTACAGATGTTACAGCTGGTCTGGTTTATGAAAATGAATCCGGTGCATTGAATGAATCCATTTCCGACATTTTCGGTGCGATGGTTGACCGTGAAGATTGGAAGCTTGGGGAAGATGTATATACACCTGGAGTGGAAGGGGATGCGCTCCGTACATTGAAAGATCCGGCATCCTACACAAACGCCTTGACAGGACCATATCCTGACCATTACAGCAAGCGGTATACAGGTGAAGAAGACAATGGCGGCGTTCATATTAACTCCAGTATTAATAATAAAGCAGCATACCTGATTTCAGAAGGCGGAACACATTATGATGTGAAGGTTGAAGGTGTAGGACGCAAAGCAACAGAGCAAATCTATTATCGTGCGCTTACAAAATATTTGACGGCAACATCGGATTTCAGCATGATGCGTCAAGCCGCAGTGAAAGCCGCAACTGACATTTACGGAGCATCATCTGCAGAAGTTGAAGCTGTCAATGATGCCTACAATGCCGTTGGTGTAGAATAATAAAACGAGGGGGCTGGGACAAAACTAAAATGTCCAACTCAAAAGACGAACGATCAAGGGATAGGAAGTTTAGAATGTTTCTTTTCAACAATCGGATCTTAATAAGCAGTTGACATAAACTACTATCATGTTCGGTGCCCTGTCACCGCTGCGGAAAAACACTGCGCTTTCCGTGGGCAGCTGATGAGCCTCCTCGAGCTTACGCTCTCCGGGGTCTCATCTAGGCTTCTGCTCCCACAGGACAAGGAATGCTTCCCCGAATAAGCATCGCACGAAGAAAAAGTGCTTTTCTTTTTCGAGGAGTCTCCGTGTTTTTCCTCCGCTAATATGTCAGTAGATAACAGTACTATATAGTAAGTCCACTATTACGTGATTGTTTGGAGCGGAGGACCGTTGACTCCTGCGGGAACAGCGCGAGCTGAAGACCCCGCAGAGTGGTTTTCACGAGGAGGCTGAAGCCGTGCCCGCGGAAAGCAACGGTCCGCAGCGGAAAACAATCCAGCGCATACTTTTTAGCCTTAAGTTTACAAAAACAGACAAGAAAAAATCCGAACTACTTCAAATTCTAACAAAGAATTTCGAATCATAGTTCGGATTTCTCTCTGGCTAAAACACTTTTGTCCCAGCCCCCTTCATTAATGTTCTAAAACGGTATGTGCAACTTTTACCGCTTGATCGAGCTGCTCTGTTTTTGAATAGTAATAGAAGAGTTCTTTCTGGGATCGATTAATCAAAAAGATATGGCCAGTTAGTTTAAAGAATGGTAACGCATGATCTTTTAAGTAGCTAACATACGTTTCTTCATCACTATTTATTAATAATACTGTCAGGTTAAAAAGATGGATAAACAGTGATGCATTCATGCGTTTTGCACTATGTAATCCGGCCATCGCGTCCTTCAGTAACTCCTCATCAGATACCAGTTTCCCGCGTGCACAGCTTTGAATATAACCCTCGAGTGATAGTAAGTATTTATCCGATTCTTTTTCCTTCAGAACCATCGATTGTTTATACAGGCCACCGGCTGTTTTATAATCTGATCTTGTAAAATATTCATAGGCCATGTTGTGGAGAACTGTCGCTTTTCTTGGTGTATTATTGCACAACTCACAGGTTTGAATTAATGCGTTGTATTTCTTTAACCTGTCATGGAAGTCATGTAGTGTTTCCTGACTTTGCAAGATTAACAGCAACATTTCGGAATCAATTACTTTTAAGAAGTTATTGGTTTTTTTAAAGTATTTCAGTGCTTTTACTGCATAGGAATAAGCCATGTGTTTCCCGTTATTATTATCATAGGCTACCGCTAGATGGTAATAGTATTCCGAGTTATTGTATTCATCATTATGGATTGATTTAAGCGAATCAATGGCTTTGACATACTCCTGATTCCTTAAATGCAGGATCCCCAAGACATGTTTTTTGAAATTGTCTTCAAATGGTGACAGCAGCGTATCTTGACTTCGTATATCGCTGAGGATGTCCCCGGCTCGATCATTCTCTTCGTGTAAGAGGTAATATCTTGCCTTGAGTAATTTATAGAAAGTAAGACGGCCGGATATTGCGATGTGGTCACTTCGCTCCAATTCTTGTTTGATTGTCTCAATCTCTTGATCCCATTGCATAATAAGCGCTTCAAGCCATTGTTCCAGCCGCAGGTTCGTTGCCTTAATCGTTTTAATTTCAGTTTCGATATTGATGTTAAGACGCTTGGCTAACAAGGTAATAATTTCATTGGAGCAGTGTGTTTGCCCAAGTTCAATTTTACTTATATGTGTAACAGAGCAAATCCCTTTCCCGAGCTGAACCTGTGTCATCCCTGATTTTTCGCGATAAAATTTTATGATTTTTCCTATATCCATGTGTACCCCCCTAATTCCTGGACCTCCTTTTAGTCTATACACAGGTGTCTGTCCGCTTTCCTTTGTTTGTTTTTTCTGATAGTTTAAGTTAATTATAACATATAACTTTTTACTGTCGCCTTTAACAACCTCAAGGGTTTGACATTTACTGGAATTTCTATATACTGTAGATAAATTGAATAAAAAAGCTAGGGGTGCCCAATAAGCAGGGCTGAGAAGGGAACGCGATAAAGTTTCCTGACTCTTCGGACCTGATCTGGATCATACCAGCGTGGGGAAGTTAGATGAATCATCACCAATAATACTTCTGCATACATATTAGCCGGGTCCAGAGCCAATTCTGGATCCGGCTTTTTCAATTTGATAAAAAAACAAAAAACATATCTACTAGGGGTGCCTTTAAAATGGCTGAGATCAAGGTGAGACCTTGGGACCCTTTGAACCTGATCTGGTTTGCGCCAACGGAGGGAAGTAATGGGATGACATGACGTTTATACTGAAAGACCATTCCAACCACTTTCCCTACGATGGAAAGTGGTTTTTTTAGTGAGGAGGGTGGGGAGCATACGTGAGCGGAGAATTACATGTCATTTCAACAGGTAAACAATCACTTAAAACAGTAACGTCAATCATGAGGCAGATCCATCCATTCATTGATTATTTCCATCTACGGGAGAAATCATGGTCGGCACATGAATTGATTCAAGGGGTTAAGTCACTTAGTGTTGCTGGGGTGCCAACGGAAAAAATTATGATTAATGATCGTGTCGACGTTGCACATGCCATGAACACGCGTGGTGTCCAGCTAAGCGATCAAAGTATGGGAGTGGAGTTGGTAAACAGGTACTATAATCACCTAAGGATTGGCTGTTCGGTGCATCATACTGCAAAGGGAGTGGCTGCAGCAAAACATGGAGCTGATTATCTACTTTTTGGTCATATCTTTGAAACGCAGTCAAAGCCTGGAATGAAACCGAAAGGGCTTGCTAGTTTGAGAGAGATGGTTGAACGGGTTCCCATCCCAGTAATAGCAATCGGTGGAATCACGCCCGCTAACACAAGCGATGTGATTCAAAATGGGGCAAGCGGGATCGCTGTACTGTCAGGAGTCCTATTGGCTGATGATCCCCTAAAGGCTGCCCTAGCCTATCAAAAAGCATTAAAAAACAGCACATATGCAGAAGGCAGGTGTAAGGATGAACCAAAATTATGATGTAATTGTTATCGGTGGTGGCGTGATTGGGAGTTCCATAGCATTTCAGTTGGCTAAACGCCATTACAGTGTATTAATCTTAGAAAAGGACCAATTGGCTAGCAAAGCGTCAAGTGCGGCTGCCGGGATGCTGGGGGCACAGGCTGAATTGGAAGAAAACAATCCCCTTTATAGTCTTGCAAGTCGAAGCAGAGACATGTTTCCGAATCTAGCAACGGAATTAAAAAATTTATCCGGGATTGACATCGAGTTGATTCAGAGCGGAATTTTAAAAGTGGCTCAAACACATGAAGAAGGCGAACAACTAAAGAAAACGGCTGCCTTTCATCAGTCGCAGGGCGAACAGGCTGAATGGCTCTCACAAGAAAAGGTTCATGTACAGGAGCCAGCATTAGCTGATGACATCTTTGGTGGAATGTATGTGAAAAAAGATGGTCAGGTTTCCGCACCACAATTAGCGAAGGCGTTCGCCCGTTCCGCAAAGATTTTGGGGGTGGATATTCTCGAGTATCGGAAGGTTCAGGATTTTATCAAAGAAAATGATCGTATTGTTGGTGTGCAAACGCAAACCAACAGTTATTTTACGGAACACGTTGTTGTTGCTGGAGGAGCTTGGAGCCAGGAGCTGACGAAGAAGGTAAATATCTTTTTGCCAGGGCATCCGGTAAAGGGTGAATGCTTTTCGGTTAAAATTTCGGGACAATTGGTAACATCAAGTATTTATTCTACTTCGGGTTATATTGTTCCCAAGGCTGGCGGAAGGTTAATTATTGGTGCTACCCAAAAGCCGGAGATCTTTGACGAATCGGTTAGTCTAGTAAGCTTATCGGAATTAATTGCGAACGCTCAGAAGGTCATTCCTGCTATAAAGGATGCCACATGGGAACAGGCATGGTCCGGTATTCGACCCAAGACTGCTGATGGGCTACCGTATATTAGCGAACACTCACACGTTCCAGGGCTATTGATTGCTACTGGTCATTACAGGAATGGGATATTGCTTGCCCCCATAACCGGTGTGTTAATCGCGGACATAATAGATGGAAAAGTGAACGACAATCCTTTTGGCATTGAACGAATCTGGAAGGAGGTGGTTGAGTGAACCTGACAATAAATGGAAAGGTCATTCCTTTACCTGAAGACGTAACATCTGTTAGAGATGTCATGATGCATTTTAACCTGAATCAGCAGGTTGTGATTGTTGAACACAATGGGGAGATTTTAAACCGGGAACATCACGATCATCAAGGAATTAAAAATGGAGACAAACTGGAATTAGTACAATTTGTAGGAGGCGGTTGATGTGTTAACAATAGGCGAAAAGCAGTTTCATTCACGATTATTTTTAGGTACTGGTAAATATCCGAATATGGATATTCAAAAGGAAGCAGTAGATGTGTCGGGAACAGAAGTACTGACGTTTTCTGTGCGGCGTATGAATGTTTTTGATGCATCGCAACCAAATTTTTTAGAGAAGATAGACCTTAATCGCTATCAGTTATTACCAAATACAGCGGGTGCGAAAACAGCTAAAGAAGCGGTCCGTACTGCTAGATTGGCAAAGGCGTCCGGCCTCTGTGACATGATTAAAGTAGAGGTGATCGGGTGCGATAAAACATTACTGCCGGATCCTGTTGAGACATTAAAAGCAACCGAAACCCTAGTGAAAGAAGGATTCATCGTATTGCCATATACGTCATGTGATGTTGTCCTGTCAAAAAAACTGGAGGAAATTGGCGCCCATGCGGTCATGCCGGGGGCTTCGCCAATTGGCTCCGGACAGGGAATTATTAATCCTACTAATATGCGCTTTATTGTGGAGCAGGCAAATATTCCGGTCATTGTAGATGCTGGTATTGGTTCACCAGCGGATGCCTCCCTGGCCATGGATCTCGGCGCGGATGCAGTTCTGTTAAATACTGCTGTTTCACAAGCGAAGGACCCAGTCAGAATGGCTGAAGCAATGAAACTAGGTATTGAAGCAGGACGTCTTGGCTATGAAGCAGGAAGAATTCCAAGGAAACGCTATGCAACAGCAAGCAGTCCGACAGAAGGAATAAGTATTGGGTAATGGATAATCGTTATTCAAGACAAATGTTGTTTGCGCCAATTGGAATCGAGGGACAGCAAAAAATAGCGGCGAAACATGTCCTAATTGTTGGAGCAGGTGCACTTGGTACGGGAAATGCTGAAGTGCTTGTTCGCGCCGGCATCGGCAAGCTAACCATTGTGGACCGGGATTATGTCGAGTGGAGCAACTTGCAGCGTCAACAGCTTTATGTTGAGGAAGATGCCAAGCGTGGAATTCCAAAAGCCATTGCAGCAAAAGAACGGTTAAAACAGATTAATTCGGAGGTTGAGATTGCAGCACATGTTGCTGATGTCACCCCATTAGAGTTCGAACAACTAATAGCAGGGGTCGATCTAATTCTTGATGCTACCGATAATTTTGATATCCGGATGATAATTAATGACATAGCACATAAGCACCGGATTCCCTGGATTTATGGCTCCTGTGTCGGGAGCTACGCCATCAGCTACACGATTATCCCGGGTGAAACACCCTGCCTGCACTGTTTAATGGAAACTGTCCCCCTTGGCGGATTGACCTGTGACACAGCCGGGATCATTAGTCCTGCAGCTAATATGGTAGTCGTTCAGCAAACAACGGAAGCACTAAAGATAGTGACAGAAAATTGGAGTGTTTTACAGAATAAATTAGTTTCATATGATCTATGGAAAAACGAGCAGGTTGCCATGGACATTTCCGTTATGAAAAATACGGAATGCACCACGTGTGGATCACAACCTACTTATCCCTTTCTTTCATATGAAAATCAAACGAAAACTGCGGTGTTATGCGGAAGGAACACTGTTCAAATAAGGCCATCGAACATGGAAGAACGCAATTTGGAAAAGATAGCTGAAACCCTTTACGGACTAGGCAGAAAGGTGAAACGGAATCCATTTCTGCTTTCCTTTATCATTGATGAAAAGCGGCTGGTCTTGTTTAAGGATGGGCGGGCTCTTGTTCATGGAACAAATGATGTTGCAAAAGCAAAAACTCTTTACCACCAGTTTTTTGGATAGATACAAAGTTTATAGGAAGTAAACCAATCAGGTCCTGTTTTTGATTAACTTTTCAAAGACAGGGTTTTCTATGTTTTTATTAATTATATTTAATGTATGTTATGAATAATAATTAACAATATTAAAATATAGTTTCATTTTATTAAAATATGTGGTAATCTATAAAAGAAAGAGGTGGAAAGATGGAGATAAAAAATGTACCGAATTGGGTTTTAACATTAGATGAAGAAGACTTAGAATTCATTAAAAGGTTTGTTCTGAATTCGGGTTCCTTAAAAGAAATTGCAAAGGTGTATGATGTATCCTATCCGACAGTTCGAATTAGACTTGATCGGTTAATCCAGAAGGTAACATTAAATGATGCTGTGGATAATGAGAACTTTGTTAAATTTATCAAGGGGCTTTCGATTGACGACCGGATCAGCATAGAGGATGCAAAATTAATTATTGAAAAATATAAACAGGAGAAAGGTGATAGATAATGGAAGACTTTTACAAACTTGTACTTGGATTTTTTATAGTAGCGGTCCAATATTTCCTTGCCAGAAGACCAAATGTGTACTTTGGTGCCATTTTGCCAGTGGCTTTTACGATTATTATGTTTGGATGGGTCTATAATGAAGTCGGAGATGGAGAAGGCTTTTCCTTTTATACCACTCTTATTTTGGGATTGGCTATTTTTCTTGGTGAATGGATACAGGGCAGGGAGGCAATAAAGGATAAAAGGAAAAAAGAATTAGAAAAAATGAAGTCCTATGATATGAAATAGGTGATGAAAAGATAGGAGTGGCAAATGTGATTCATGTATTAAAGAGAGAGTTTATTGATTCTTTCAAAAGTGTGCGATCCATATTAATTGTACTATTTATTACATTCGTTTCGTACCAGTCTGCGAAATTTATTGAAAATAATCCTGGCATAATCGACAAACTGATCGAAAATGGTGGGGAAGCTGGGTCGGCATATACTGCAGCAATTGCACTAATTGTGCTGATGTTTGGCTTTTTATTCGTTTTTGCAACATCCCACGACATCATCAACAGGGAAACGGAGATGAAAACGATGCGATTACTCGTTACAAAAACGTCCAGATGGCAAGTAATGCTGGGGAAATTTTGCGGAGCTATGCTATTTTGGGTTGTTACCGTGTCCATTTCCTTTTCAATTCTATCCATCATTGCTGAGTCATGGTTTCCAAAAGACTATTTTCAATCGTTACTATTCATATTTTATATTGTTAGTTTCGTATTGTTAATCTCCACCGTGATTACAAAGACAAAACTAACGATGTTCCTAGGTATTTTACTTGGTATTACGCTACCAATTATAGGATTGATTGCGTCAGTAGTGGACAGGTGGTATCTACTGCCATTCAGGTATCTTTTACCGTACAATTATTTGGAAGGCTCAGTTGGCTTTATGCTCATTCCAATGGCTACCGGGATTGTTTATATTTTACTATCCATTTATATCATACAGAGAAGGGATTTATAAATGATGGAGATATTGAAGGTAAATCAATTAACGAAAAACTATAGAAATACACAAGTATTAAAGGGCATCAACCTAACAATTCATCAAGGGGAAGTGTTCGGGTTTGTTGGTCATAATGGTGCAGGTAAATCAACCTTTATACATACTTTAACAGGGATTAGCGTTAAAAGTTCCGGTTCCTTTGACATACTGGGTGTTCCCGATAGTCAGATTGATAGTGTAAAAAAAAGCATGGGTGTTATGCCTGACATCTCGAATTTGTACGAAAATATGAGAGGGATTGAATTTCTGCGTTATATGGGAGGATTAGTAGGAGATCACCGTAGTAAAGAAGACTATGAATCCCTTATGAAGGATGTAGGTCTGGAAGGGGCAGAGCGCAAGAAAATCAAGGCCTATTCATTTGGCATGAAAAAGAAAATTAGTATTGCCCAGGCATTACTGGGAGATACCGAAATAATTATTCTGGATGAGCCAACCTCCGGACTTGACCCAGAATCGGCAATTAAGATACGCCAATTAGTCACAGGGTTACAAGAACAGGGAAAGACCATTTTGCTTACATCCCATAATCTTGATGAAATCGATAAAATAAGTGATCGAGTTGGTATATTAAGTGATGGAATTATCAAAAAGGTTGGAACACCTCGTCAGTTGAAAGAGGGGACAGAAACTGGGCTTACAATCTTTGTTCGGACAAAACCAATGCTGCATGCTGATTTTGTTCAAGAGTTAGCTGAAAAACTTGAAATAGATGTTTCTTTTCTTGGAACAAAAAAGGACTACAGCATGTTACATATTGCTTCGGACGATGACATACCAATTCTATCAAAGAAGTTAATTGATTCAGGTACACGACTGTATGAAATGAAGGTGGAACAAACCTCATTAGAGGATGTTTTCATGAATACTTAAAAATTAATTCTTCCAGAGGCCGATTGGTTGTCCAAGAAATAACAGGTACTAAAAGATGGAAAAGGGTTATTCTTTCCTTCCCGATTACAGAATATTATGATATCATTGGATTGATAAAAGAAGTGAAGCGAAAGATATATGAACGGAAAAATTTAAATGGAGTGATTGTGTGAAAAGACTTCTGTTGCTTTTCGTTCTTTTACTTTTGGTTGTCTCGGGTTGTACTGATAAGAATATTCAGTTTAGTGGGGAGAGTGAACATTGGAAAGGACAGTATAATGCTGTTATTGGGGATACAAGAGAAGATGGAGAATATACTTTTAAATATAAAAAAGCAACAGAAGATACGGTAATTGAGAATTTGAAAATTGTTATAAATGACGGCGAAACGGTTCTAAATGGGAAGAGACACAAAGGTGCAATTGTTAAGGTATCATCTGCATGTTCAGGATGTGCTGTGACGAATCCGGAAGCATCCATCCAAGTAGTGATTGAATGGGGGAAGGGGAAAGAAGAAGCTTTTCCATTGGACCCAAACTAAGATTTTATTTAATGACCTGCGAAGATTTGAATATCCATTATGAGGGAGTAAAGATATGAAAAACGAGGGAAGCAATTTTATGGAAAGATTAAAATCGTTACCCTTGATGTTACTTGGAACTTTAATTGGTATTACAATTGCATTTGTAGCAAAAGGTATGTGGATTGATAAATTTGATTGGGGACCATGGGTATCGTCGATGATAGGTGGAATAATCGCGTATTTAATAATCTTGGTCTTTATTATAATGAATAGGAAAAAGAATAATAATGGGAATTGAGAACTGGAAAGGTTTTTGGAAAATTGAAAAGTGCTAATTGATTATACTGAACCACAACGGTGAAAGGGCAGGAGTTAGTCACCATTATAATGAAAAGAGGTGCAGATGATAAATGGATAAAATAATGGTAATAGGAGTATCGGCTGGTGCAGGGAAATCTACGTTCGCGAAGGAATTGGGCAGAGCCTTAAAAATCGAAGTTTATCATCTGGATGCGATGTTCTGGAAGCCAGGATGGGTGGAAGCTTCATTTGAGGAATTCGCTGCACCTCAAAGGAAAATTGTTCAAACCAGCAATCAATGGATAATGGAAGGCAATTATAGTAAAACGTATGATATTAGAGCGGAATACGCGGATACCATTGTATATTTAGAACATCCGCTGTATCTATGTCTTTTTCGAGTTATGAAGCGATGGTTAAAAAATAGGGGGAAAACCCGACCAGATCTTGGGGAAGGGTGTCCGGACAAATTAGACTGGGATTTCATTCGATTTATTTGCACTACATATTATCCACGCAAAAGGAATATGCAGGCTAGGTTTCGATACTTCCAAACATTAGGTTCTAAAAAAAGCATTCATATTCTAAAAGGAAAAAAGGAAATCAGTTCGTTTTTAAAGGATATACATTAGAACATTTTTGAGATGAAAGGGTTTACAATTGGTGGAAAAAGCACCTTTCAGATAAAGGTACTGTTATTGTGAATGGTTTAGTCAATGAAATGTATGGTGCGGCTTTTTAATTCGTCTATTATCAGTTTAGTGAAGTCCGATTCCAGGTTGAACTCTTTTGTTTTGTAGTATGCTTCAATAAGTAATGCATCAGATAAGTTTTCCATGAGTAAATTTCCTCCCATAAATTCTTTTAAAACCATTAAATAGTTTACTAAAAATTTACAATATATACAACACATAAAGCATAAATTGTACAAGTTTTGTTGTGGCAGGTCTTAGTTTGAGGTAAAGGATCCCCTCAACAGGGATACTTTCCACCTCGTAAACACTGTTTATTCCCAAGCACGTTCTTTATGTTCAAATTCAACTGATTTATCTCCATACAAATAAACGCGCATAACTTTACCTGTCAATTCTTTCAATTCCATAGGCGTAAATTCGACGATTCCTGGTTCATTATTTTTCTTGCACATATATTTGATAACACCGTTTTCTTTACCATAATACTTCACATCAATATGGTGCACCGTAATCAATTGATGTTTGACAAGGTTTATATCTTTCTGCAGCTGATCAATGACAGTATCCAGCTTATCCAGGTAAACATTACCTACTTTTGAAACTTTAAAAGCCTGATAATCCCTGCGAAATACTTTTAAGGCAAGTGGTAATATAATAAAGTCATGTATTGTTTTTTCCATCAGGCACCCATCCTAATCCGGATCTTATCTACAGAAAGAACGCTATCCAGCCTAAATGTACGGACTGTTTGCTTCGTATAGCAATAAGCTAAGATTCGATCGTCGGTAATTTATATCACGTTAATTATTCGCTGTGACATCTGATTATTTTTATCTATATAGGTCAATTCGATTTTTTCTTTACGTTCGATTGCTCGAATTAAGAAATTATTCATGTGATTCCTCCTGTATAACAGGAACGTTTGTTCCTATTATATGCAAGAATCAACCGAATATCAATGTTATTTTTTTCAAATGATAGCTTTTTGAAAATTAAGGTCTATATATAAATACAGATAACAGATAATTGGTTATTTATGTTAAAATAGGAAGAAACTGTGAACGGTTCCACTTTTTTAACAATGCTTGAACAAGGTTCCTTCAAATAGTAAAATAAGGTGGATTTTTGAGTGGGTATTCCAGCATCAATTTTAGTGGTATTCATCCTTGTTGCTAATTTTTTACTAAATAAATTATTTCTAGGAAGAAAAAAGAAAGAAATTTCTGAAACATTAGGTAAAAATGTGCATCGGTGGGGAATGGTTATAATTGGGGTAATCAGTATTTATTTCTTGTTTTCTCTGGACATTTTTAACGAAAATGTTATGAAATGGTTTTGGCTTAGTTTCATTATAATAGCACAAAGCTTTCAATCCTTTATGGAATGGAAGTTTTTGAAGGGATCGAAGCAATATGTTGTTTCCCTAATTGTACTAATGCTTGGCTTGATTTACTTTTTTATTTTTATGTTCTAGTCAAAAACAGGGAGGGGATAAGATGAAGGGCAAGGGAAAAACGGTCATAAGTGTCGTATTTAAAACCTTTATAGGTACGGCGTTTGCTGGTGCGTTTGCACTGGTGGCTGTTGCAGGATATTTAGTTATCAGTGATTATTTTTATGAGGATACAACGGATTATGATGTAGGCACTGATAAAAATATCTCGACAGATAATAATGGCAGCTATGAAAGAGGTGGGGGCGAAAATATATTAGAAGATGATCTGTTTATGATCGGGGAGTAATGGAGGATGCATTTCTAAATAAAGGGGGATTTGTATGTTAAATGTTAGGCCTTTGGAGAATAAGGATTATGAACTGATTATAGCGGCGGAAAAGGTAATTGAAAAGAATTATAAATATGGAAGACATCACATTGGTTCAGCAGTAAGAACAACATCCGGCAAGGTTTTTGCAGCGGTACATCTTGAAGCAAATGTCGGCAGAATAGCTGTATGTGGCGAAGCGATGGCTCTTGGAAAGTCTATATCTGAAGGGGAGCACGAATTTGAGACAATTGTAGCCGTTGCACATCCGCATTCACATGAAACCATTGAGAAATGTTGGGTGGTGGCCCCATGTGGTATGTGCCGTGAACTAATAAGTGATTACGGTAAAAACACGGATGTAATCCTTTCCTATAATGATGACTTAGTAAAATGTAATGTAATGGAGTTACTGCCAGAAAAATATACAAGTGATATAGAATAGTGAACTAGTGCGATTGTTTAATATGACAATCGCTTTTTGGTGGTTTCCACGGAAAATTGGTTTAATAATTTTAAAGAAAGGAATGAATAAATTGCCTATTGTCTCTGAAAGGTTACTATTTCGGCCATACAACGATAACGATTTTGATTTTATTATGTCCTTATTGTCGGACCCTGAAGTAGTGAGATTTATCGGAAATGGGAAGACAAGGGATAAAGCGGAAGGGATAGATTTTTTAAACTGGATATATCGTACATATGAACTTGGTGAAGATCTGGGGTTATTGGCTCTAGTTAATAAAGAGAACGATACGCTGATTGGACACGCAGGCTTGGTTCCGCAAACCATTGAAGGAAATCAGGAAATAGAGATAGGTTATTGGATCTCCCATAAACATTGGGGAAAAGGATATGCAACAGAATCAGCTAAGGCACTTTTGGAATATGGAAATAAATACCTTGATAAACAAAGATTTATTTCATTAATTCAACCAGATAATTTGGCTTCTCAAAAAGTCGCAAAGAAAATAGGAATGGGATTAGATAGGGAAATTGTATTGGGTGGAAAAGACGTACATGTGTATTCCACAGTATAATGAATGTTCCTCAACGGATATAAGGTAATAAAAAAACACCGCAGTTTAGCGGTGCAATAGCTATCAATTACTAAATATTTTTTTTTTTTTTTGTGATAGTAATTTCATTTATAATGCAAATGATTTATTTGTTTTATGCAGAGCACGGTGAACTTTGGGAGCTGTAAGGCCAGCAATAAATATGGTAAGCACATCAACGGGCAGATAGGCGAGCATAATCAACCATGCTTGCGCATAACTGAACCCCGCAGGAGCCTCAAGCCAATAGGTTAAAGCCAAATACATATAGTTTGTACCGATTACATAATTAAAAATAAGGCCGAGAAAGGATGCTGTAATGAAAGTTAGCAAACTCGGGTTTTGTTTCCACTCAATCCATTTACCGGTTACATATGCAACAGCAATAAATGAAATAATAAATCCAAATGTTGGACTAAAGATTGCTCCAATCCCACCTTTAAACCCGGCAAAGATTGGAAGGCCGATGACCCCTGCAAACAGATACACACTCATGGCGGTTGCCCCAAGCCGGCTGCCAAGGATGGTACCGGAAAGAATGCAGAAATAGGTCTGTAACGTAATAGGTACACCACCAATCTGCAGAAATGGGACAAAAGAGGTAATGTTTGCTCCGAAAGCTGTTAAAGCCACAAAAATGCTGCACATTGTTATATCAATCGTCCGAAAATGCTGTTTCGTTTGCAAAAAATCACTCCTTCTATTTAACAACACGGGCCGTAAGATCCTATTTTTCTAGCATTCTTTGAAAGGAAATATTCTCTTCAACCGCTTCTCTGATTGCTTGGTGATTAGGCGAATTAACCCATGGAATGGTTCCAAGCACAGGCACTTCTGAAAACTTTTCGATCAATTCAGGATTTGTCTGTTCAGCGACCCCATTATCGTGTTTCTTTATACCGTTAATGATAATGCCGGCAATTTCAATTCCAAGATTCCGTGCAAACGAAATTGTTAACAAGGTATGATTGACAGTCCCTAGATGTGGGCGTGCAACAATTAACAGTGGATAACCTATCGCTTTGGCAAGGTCCGCAACAAGAAAACGCTCACCTAACGGCACAGCAAGGCCACCAGCACCTTCAATCATGAAGAATCGATGCTTGTCCTTAACTTCTTTCCAGGAGGCTATAACATCATCTAATCCAACCGATCTTCGCTCCCGTTCCGCTGCAACATAGGGGGCAAGAGGATCATTGAATTGAAATGGATTTACCCTTTCAATTGGACTACCATCTCCAGACATGGCTCTTAAAATGGCAGCATCACTATTGGAGTTATCCCGACTGACACCGCTTAACATTGGCTTGAACACACCGACATCCACCCCCTGATTTTTTAATGAGGCGGCTATGCCAGCTGTCACAAATGTTTTACCGATATCTGTATCCGTTCCTGTAACAAAAAAGCCATTATGCTTTGTACTAATTCCGTTATTTAGGTGAATTTGCATGAACCGCAGCCCCTTCTGTAACACTTTGAATCGCTTGTTTCATAATAGCAATCATCGCCCGCAATTCCTCTTTCGAGCTGCAAAGAGGGGGCATAAAGACGATTGTTTCACCGACTGGACGAGACAGCATGCCAAGCTCACGCATTTTTAATGTTACGTTATAACTGACTCGCTGATCGAAAGGAAAAGACTGTTTTGTTTCCTTATCTGCTACAAGCTCAATTCCAGCCATGAATCCTAACTGTCTGATGTCACCAACATGTTTTAATTCGTAAAATGTACTTAGCTCATCGTGGATTAACTGGGATTTTTGTTTCACATTTTGAACAATATTATCCCTGTCGAATAGCTCTAAATTCGCAAGTGCTACAGCACAACCGAGTTGGTTTCCTGTATAGGAATGACCGTGAAATAATGTTTTCAGTTTCGTATAATCGTCATAAAATGCTTCATAAATTTCTTCTGAAGCAAGAGTTGCTGCGATTGGCAGATAACCACCTGTAATCCCTTTGCCAATAGTTAAAATATCCGGAACAACACCTTCATGCTGACAGGCAAACATTTCACCTGTCCGCCCAAAGCCAGTTGCGACTTCATCCAAAATAAGTAACACATCGTATTTCTTGCACAGATGTTCGACATTGGATAAGTATCCTGCTGGCATCAGATTCATACCCCCAGCCCCTTGCATCATCGACTCCACTGTCACAGCAGCGATTTCCTCATGGTGATCAGCCAGTTTTTTTTCTAAGACTGCTAAACATTCGTCACGACAAATGTCGGGGTTGTCGCTTGGATGTCTGTAAACATTAGGGTACGGCACTTTGAAACTATCAAATAAAAGCGGCTGGTAGATTTTATGGAAAATATCCACTGCACCAACACTAATCGCACCGACAGATGAAGGACTATATTAATGACCCGCTCATTATTGAAAGCGGAGCGGGCGTAAAATTAACGGATACGAAAGGAAAGGAGTATTTCGACGGGTTTTCATCTGTGTGGTTAAACGTACATGGCCATCGGAAAAAGGAGCTTGACAAGGCTATTCAAAAGCAGATGGAAAAAATCTCTCATTCTACCTTGTTGGGAATGACCAACGTTCCTGCAACAGAATTAGCGGAACGGCTTATACATATTACGCCGGAGGGACTGGATCGGGTATTTTATTCCGACAGCGGGGCCGAAGCAGTTGAGATTGCTTTGAAGATGGCATTTCACTATTGGATAAATAAAGGAGTAGACGGAAAAAATAAATTTCTCACCATGAAGAATGGCTACCATGGTGATACAGCATTAGAGGAATTAGGCGTTAATGTCAAAATTGGTGAGCGTCTCGAAAAGGTTAATTTTAACGGTACTCACTTTTTTTCTGGCTGAAATAATTGAAGGGATTATGGGTACGGGGCTAGGAGAAGAATATACGGATGAAAAAAGGAACAGGGGTACATATTTGCCGGTATGGGTTGATATAAAAAAGCTGTCACTAATTGATGTTAGGCCGAAAGAGATTGCCTTAAAGGTACAATCCTTGTTCAGGCATAAAGGGAAATAATGTTAAAGTAGTCAAGAAGGGAGGGAACACTTTGAGTACGGGTAAAGTTAAAAAATTTCTATATGCTTTCGTACATATAATTGCGCCTATTATGTATTTGGCTATATCACTTATCTGGGGATACCTCTTCACCTCTAAACCCCTGTGGATTAACATAACAGACAACCTTTCTATTTTAGCAATCTGGTACATAATCATAAGCATACTGTGGTTAGTGAACATAGCTTACATAGATAAACAGGCTGAAATACTTTCAAAAAAAAGTGAAAAGCCTAATACAAAATAACCGTTTTTATAAGGGGTACTTAAAATATAATTATGACAGTCGGAAAAACACATAGTGGTAAAACTACATTTGCCAAGGTGTTAGAACAACAACTCAATTGTGATTGACCAAGATAACCATGCAGAATTCCTCGATACTAATTACCAAAAGTTAGTGTCGAAACAAGGACCTAATACAATCAAATACGCTCTAACACAAACTATTGTTGATTATGCAGTTAAAGAGACCAATTGCCATCTGATTCTATGCAACTCGAACCGGAACCGGCAAAGTCGTTTGAATCTGCTCGACCATTACCATAATAAAGGCTTTGCCAGCATTCTTGTAAATTTTGATATTCCAGATCCTATACTAAGAGAGCGGATTGCAAAAAGTAATCGCAGTACAAAGATATTAAGAACAGTTTCGACCTTTACGGAAGTGCTGAACAGGCAACAGAATGAGACTGATATAGGTGACATAATAACACCAACGGAAGGTGAAGCGGACTGCCTATTTGTAGTTAAAAATGCGGATGAGATTCTTTCTGTTATTGAGGAAATAATTGATTTTTCTAGTAGTGGATAATTGCGCAATTCAGTAATACCGGAAGATTTTATTTCCCCATTATTAGCTAATGGAAAACATTAAGAAAAGAATCTTAAGAGGTCCATTTTGGGTAATAGCATTGGAATATTGTGTTAATATTGATTTAAAGAAATTATTCAAAAACACGTCTAAAGTGTAAGGGAGTGGAATTTTGAGGATATTTATTTTGTCTTTGTTGCTTTTGATCAATATTTTCTACATAGCAAATTTCCTTATTGATTTTAAAACTTCTTTAACATTAAATAGTCTGTGGATTGTCTTTTTTCTAGTTAGTTTGTGCTTATCTATTTTTTATTTATTTCGGTCAAAAAAGAATCCTATACTATTAATGGCAGTTTTAGCTACAGGCATTAGTGCATTGGGGACCTATTGTTTTTTATATTATTTATCTAACTTTATGGGATAAAGGCTATAACACAAGCGGGACAAATCTTATAAAATTGGGAAATTAAATTAATTAGACAAAGAGGCGATTAAACTTGACTATAGAGCAGGAAGTATCAACCAAGGTATATAAAATGATGGAATTGCACCAGAATTTTTCGGAGGGTTTATTTGAAGAAATGAATAGCTTTTATTCTGATGATTTTCAAGGGTTGCTTTATATGCCATGGGTTGGGGAACTGGAGAGATATGATGTTGAGGGAATAAAAGAGGGGAATCGATTGGCAGCCGAGTATTATAAAGATAAAGATATTCAATTTATATATACGGGGCTCAAAATTGTTCCACAGTCAGCAAATGAAGCGGCTGTTTCGTATGAAGTTATTCATCAAAATAAGGAACAACATATATTGGTTAGAGCTTTATCGCTTGAGGTTTGGCGAAAAGAAATGGATGGTAACTGGAGAATGATCCGTTGGTATGAGGAAAAAGGGATGAGAACCTGATTGTTATGGGAATTTTTATTCTCTCCAGACGAACGGTTCTTGTACTATTAATTCCTGTTTGACATTCACTCAACATTCGCTATATAATGAATGACAGTCATTCATTTACTGTGTTTTAATTCGTGGAAAATATGTATTGGATAGCCTCCAATACATTTTGTTTAAATTAAAAATGACTGATATTCATTTTTGGGAGTTATTGTCCTTTGGATTACAGGGTTTATAGAATACTAAAATGAAAGAGGTGTGCCTTATGAGTCGTTTAACTGACCGACTGCAGTCGCAATCAGCCGTGAAAACTTTTTATCAATATTTTATCCCGACATTGTTCGGTATGATGCTGATGTCGGTCAATATTGTTGCGGATGGTATTTTTGTAGGGCATGGCGTTGGGTCCGTGGCATTGGCAAGTGTCAATGTGGCTGTACCAGTATATTCGATTATTATTTCAATTTCGCTATTGATCGGAGTCGGCGGAGGAACGCTTTATTCCAATGCGATGGGAGAAGGAAACACTCAGAAGGCACAACGTATTTTTACGATATCCATCGTTTTCATCACAATTATTATTATTTTAATTAGTACAATCAGTTATTTATTTATGGAACCTCTTGCACTTTTTTTCGGTGCAAATGAAGAGACATTGCCATACACAATGGACTATATGCGTATTCTGTTGATGTTTGGTTTAGTGGTTGCCTTGGAAAATTGTATGAGTGTTTTTGTTCGGAATGATGGTGATCCACAGCTGGCAATGGTTGGTTTGATTGTTACTGCCTTATTGAATATCGCGCTGAATTATTGGATGGTTTTCATATTGGATTGGGAAGTGACCGGGTCTGCCCTAGCAACGGTCATAGCAACCTTAGCAGGGCTGCTTGTTTATTTGACACATTTTTTGAAAAAGGATTGTGGTTTGAAATTCATCAAAGAAAAATGGTCCTGGAGGGATATTAAGCAGATCAGCCTTATTGGTTTACCTAGCTTTTTGTCAGAAGCTGGCACGGGTTTGTTTGTTATGGGCTATAATATTGCTATCGCTTATTATGCCGGAACCAACGGACTTGCTGCATTCTCCGTCATCAATTATTTACACACGTTCATGTTCTTGGCATTTATCGGAATTGGTCAATCCATTCAGCCAATGATTAGTTTTTATTATGGGTCAAAAGATGGTGATAAAATCAAAGAGACCGTGAAAGTTGCTGAGTGGAGTGGACTCATCTTGGGCGTGATATTTATAGGGATTGGTTATTTTGGTGCAGAATTTCTAGTTTCGATTTTCGGAATAACATCACCGGACATTGTTACCTTGACAGCGAAGGGAATCAGGCTGTTCTTCATTGGCTATTTATTCATGGGCACGAACTTTATTTATATGACATATTTCCAATCAATTGGGTATGTCGGACCTTCTATTGGAATTACAGTATTTCGTGGATTCATCCTTTTGCTTGCTGCGCTGTATGCTTTACCGCTATGGTTTGGCATATCAGGAGTTTGGCTGGCACTGCCGGTTGCTGAAGGAATAGTGGCAATAACACTGTTAATATTCTCAAGGCGAAATGTTATGGAAAAAAGCAGAAGTTATTGAGCAAGGAAGATTTGTTTAATATTATACAGGATATTGCGTTTTCGCAGTGGGTGAAATAAACATCATGACATAGTTGTGATGTTTATTTCATGTGTATAAAACTTTTTATAATATTATTGGAATTTTATGTTAATATTAACTTGAAGGAAGCATTCAGCAATATTTTAAAAAGATTAATATAATCTTAGGAGCAGTATACATGACAATCTTTATAGCGGTAGTCGGAACTTTATTTTTATTTATTATCAGCTTTATAGGATTAGGAATCCTAACGAACAAGCGCAATTCTAAGAAGGATAAAAATGACTTGTTAAAGTACTTAATAAAACATAAAAATTGTGCATCAATCACCATAAAAGAAGATGGTCTGGATACATTGGCGCTAAATTCAGATAAAAGATTTCCATTAGCGAGCACCATAAAAATAATTATTGCTTATAAATTGGTTAAACTGGCCGAAATTGGCCAACTTACCCTAACGGATAAAATAAAAATGAATGATCTTGATAAATTTTATATCGAAAACACGGACGGAGGCGCCCATCCTAGGTGGAAAATGTCTATAGGTAATCCCGATGAAGCATCTTTGCTAGAAGTGGCAAAAGGCATGATGCAATTCAGTTCGAATGCCTGTACCGATTACCTTATAGGTAAAATAGGAATAGAACGTATTAATGTTAGTCTAAATGAACTTCGGGTGGATAATCATGACAAAATCACTTTTTTAACGCCATCCGTTCTGATTCCAGGTTATTTATCAGACAAAAAGAAAATAGCAGCAGAAAAAATTAAATCATTGAATCTGTATTCTTATCAAAAGCTATCGGAAAAATTATTCTTGAAAATGGCGAAAGTCAACTGCCAGACTCTAAAAGATAAAGTTCCTAAAATGTTGGATCATAAAATTCAACTTGCAACTACCAAAAAATATGCTTCATCGACAACCAGGGAATACGCTGATCTGATGTTTAAGCTTGGAAAAGACCTCCTAACCGCGAAGGAGAAAAAATTGTTCAGCAAAATAGTGCTTGGTGACAACATTCGAGATAATCAGGATGACCTCTTTTGGTATAAGGGTGGCGCCACCTTATTTGTTTTAACTTCTGCCTTGTACAAAGAAAGTCAGGGTCAAACAATCTGCGTTAGTTTTTTCCTGGAAGACGATAAGGGGGGAGAATTATACTGGATTAAAAATATACTGAATAGCTTTGTTATTGGTATAGCTAAAGATATTGACTTTAGAGAGAAGGTGAAGAAGGAGTTGTCAGAATAACGTTTTATGCGAGCGTATTTTATGGCAATCGTTTGTTCTATTTACATATTTTAAAATCAGGGAGGCAGTTTGGTGAAGTTTGTTTTATTATTTGGACCCCAAGCAGTTGGTAAAATGACGGTCGGACATGAGTTATCAAAAGTTACTGGGTTGACCCTTTTTCATAACCATATGACGATCGATTTGCTCGAACCATTTTTCGATTTTAGTACTGAAATGTGGAGACTTTCAACCTTATTTCGTGAGGAAATATTTAATTCCTTTTCCAAAAGTGATCGGTATGGAATGATTTTTACGTTTGTTTGGGCATTTAACGAAAAAGAAGATTGGGATAGTGTTGAAAAGATATGTCATACCTTCAGTTCCCATGGGGCCGACATCTATTTCGTCGAATTAGAGGCTGATGTTGAAGAACGGCTTAAACGGAATAAAACCCAACATAGGCTTGAACACAAACCAACGAAACGAAACATTGAACAATCTGAACAAAACCTACTTAGCACCATGGAAAGCCTCAGACTGAATTCAAATGATGGTGAAATTAAAAAGAAAAATTATCTTAAAATAAATAATACCGGGTTGAGTGCTAAAGAAGTCGGCAGGATGATTAAAGAGGAATTTCAATTATAGTTTTAACAACATGTAAGATCATCGGCATGAATGCAGTTGTAGGAGGGGTTTAATGGATTTGGGTAAAAACAAAATTAGAGTTAATTCGCATATTCTTTCTCGTTCTTTCCTCTGTGCATTCTGTTCAGCCGTAGCACTCAGTACCATATTCTTAATAGCCACATCCAGTTTCCATTATATAGGTATTACAGTCTTTGCTTTTTATTTTTTTATCTTCTATGTAATTTTTGCTATCCCCATTCAGTTGAAGCTGATTCAAAAACCTAAGAAGTTTAATATTATTTATCTCATGATCTACATGTTAGGTGCTTTTGTTGCTTCGGCTATTGCTATTAGAGTTGTTGGCGGTGAGAACCCTTTTGTAATAGGGAACTTTTACATAATAGTTATTTTAGCGGCTATTGTCTATTGGATGCTTGATTCAGTTTTCCTGCAAACAAATAAAAGATAAATAAGTACTGATAAGTAAGGAGTTTAAATATATGCATAAAACATACAGTAAATGGTCCGTGATATTAAGTATTACTTGTGCACTAACTATTTTTGTCTCTTATGCAATTGCACCGAGACAGCCTGAAGGCGTAATGGTTGTTCTTATACAGGTACTATTTTTCACTTCTATTGTTACCGGTTTACTAAGTCTGATTTTTAGCTTTATAGGTTTTAAAAAGAAAGAAAAAGGATTTCTTAAGATGGTCTCCCCTATAATAATTATTTTGATTTTAATAACCTTTATTATTTCATTTATTGCATTGGCAATCAGTTTTCTGTAGCATTAAAGCCTTTTAAACAAGAATTAATAAAAACCTACTATATAGCAACATGATTAATTTTAATGATAGAATTTTATGTGTATGAGAGGCTGATAACATTTGAAAAAAGGGACAGTTTTTTTATTAATAATTCTTATTTTGTTAACAGGTTGCTCGAATACATCCGAGGATGAAGCCGAAGAAAGAATTACAAATAGTGTAGTTTCAATCGGGGCAGTTGACTCCGAAAAAGATAGATTTGAAAAACAAAAATTGACGTATGAACTTACAATTGCAAATGCAGATAATGTCAGGATTGTTGACACTGTTAATGTAATTCCTGCTAAAGTTATAAAAGATCGGCTTATTGAAACAAAAAATCTTGGTGTGAAGTATAAACAAGACAAAATTGAGATTAATGGAGAAATCATATTTGATTTAAGTGACCTTACAAAAAAGGAAATTACTAGATTTGAACCATACATAAAAGGAATACAATTTATAGGAGATAATAACAATGAATATCTTCTACTTAATAGATAAGATTCTACTATATTGGGTTTTTATCGCGCGCAGGATTAAAGAGAAAGATTAAAGCGAATGATCGAGGGGGAATTCCAATGTTTTTAATGTCTGCAGGTGGATTACTTATAGGGGATATTATCTTTCAAGTAGTTTTACTTTTGGTTGTTATCACCATAGTTGTAGGAGTCACTTTATTATTTAACACGATTAATAAAAAGAATAATCGATTAAATAGATTAGAAGAAAAAGTAGATAAGCTGCTATCGGATAAAGAAAAATAAAACGGTAAAACAGAATAAACACTTCAGATTCTCCTAGTAAAAAGAATACCATGAAAAGGGTTTTAACAAATAATGATACAATAATCTACTGGGGATATGAACAAAAAGAAGTCTGTAACAACTGGCGACTAGGAGTGGGAGCTTGAATAACAATTGGAATAAAGTGATATATAAATTCTGGGCACCAATTTATGATCGATTTTTTAATGCAGGTGATTTTCTTGAAGTCCGTAAATTAACTTTCCAAGGAGTACAGCTTGAAAGCGGGGATAAATTATTATTTGTTGGTGTTGGAACCGGCCCCGAACTGGAACTAATCAATCATTCCGAATTGGATGTTAAAGCCATCGATTTTTCACCAGATATGTTAAAGAAAGCGAGAGACAAATTTGCAGGATCCTCCATCGAATTTATCCTTATGGATGCCCAAGATATGGATTTTGATAATCACTCATTTGTAAGCGTCAAATAGAACCCACATATTAATTTTTAGTCTGTCATGCGATAATCTTCTTATCAATTAAATGGGAGGTTATGCAATGACTTTAAAGGACAAAAGAATAGAATGGAAATTACGTTTTGATGCCTGGAAAGAAAGTGGATTGAGTATAGCTAAGTGGTGCCGGGAACATAAACTTAACGAACCTCAAATGTATTACTGGGTTCAGAAATTCGAGCGTGAGATAAAATCTCCTGATCAGGAAACATCTGATACGCAGTGGCTGACAGTCGACATGAAAGATGAGCCAGCACAGATTTCTAGTCAAGAACCCGTGTTTATTCACTTCGGTACCATTTCTGTTGAAGTACGCCCCGGTGCCAATATGGGACTGTTATCCGATGTCGTACAAATCCTACAAAATCAATGCTAACAAATTCTCAGTTTGAACGTGTTTATATAGCCCGTGGCAATACAGATCTTCGCAAATCGATTGATGGACTAGCGGTCATTGTGAAAGAATGCTTTGAACTTGATCCCTTTTCTCCTTGCTTGTTCGTCTTCTGCAATCGAAAACGTGATAAGTTAAAAATTCTTCAGTGGGAGCACAATGGTTTTTGGCTTCATTACCGAAGGTTAGAACGCGGGACATTCCATTGGCCTTCTGAAAAGGAGGCCACACCACTGCATATAAGTCAACGCCAACTTCGTTGGCTGTTGGATGGCTTACCCATTGAACAAAGACAAGCACATCGGGAAGTGAAGGCGCGCACCATACTTTAGATAAAAAATCTATTAAAATATGGAATCCGACTAGTCAGGGCGGGTTCTTTTTCGTATAATTATTTTATGAAGAATACGGAGCAAACATCAAACGACACAATTGAATTTTACATAGAGCGCAACGAAAAGCTTGAGATGGAAAAGGAAGAGCTGGAGGCAAAAATAAAATGGTATGAGGAGCAGTTTCGTCTAAGCCAGCAACGTCAATTCGGTTCATCCAGTGAGAAAACCAATCCAGATCAACTCTCCCTTTTCAACGAAGCTGAGGCTTCAGCTGACTCAACAGTTGAAGAACCGACTATTGAAATCATTACATATAAACGAAAGAAACAGCGTGGCCAACGTGATGGAAAGCTTGAAAACCTGCCTTCGGAAACGATTGAATATCGTTTACCAACTGGGGAACAGGCTTGTTCGTGTTGCGGTGGTGAACTGCATGAAATGAGTACCGAAGTACGCAGGGAGATAGAAATTATCCCTGCACAAGCAAAAGTAAAGAAGCATGTTCGCTATGTTTATAGTTGCCGTCACTGTGAACGCAATGAAATTGAGACACCGATTGTAACAGCAATTGCACCTGCGCCTGTTTATCCGGGGAGCTTGGCTTCCCCGTCAGCTATGGCTTATACGATGACGCAAAAATATGTAGAAAGCATGCCGTTATACCGGCAAGAGAAACATTTAGAACGTTTCGGACTGTCTATCTCACGTCAGACTCTAGCAAATTGGATTGTATACGGCGCAAATACTTGGCTTAATCTCATTTACGATGAAATGTATGTACATCTCTTGAGACAGGATATTGTTCATGCGGACGAAACGACCTTGCAGGTTCTTTCCGAACCAGAGCGCCCTGCCACTTCAACTTCCTACATATGGATGTATCGTACAGGAAGAGAAGGTCCACCAATTATCATGTATGACTATCAGCAAACCCGTGCTAGCAAACACCCGAGGCGTTTTCTAGAAAACTTCCATGGATATTTGCATGTGGATGGGTATGCTGGATACAACGGAATTGCCGATGTAACCTTGGTTGGCTGCTGGGCGCACGCACGTCGCAAATTTACAGAAGCCTTAAAGGCGCTCCCTGAATCCGCGAGTACTTCTGCCGTTAAAGGCAAGGAAGGCTTGGCATTTTGTAACCAACTTTTTCAAATTGAACGTGATCTAAAGGACGTCAGTCCTGTAGAACGTTATGAGCAAAGATTAGAACGTAGCCAGCCAGTGCTGGAGGCTTTTTCAGCATGGCTTCGTGAACAAACACCACGTGTTCTGCCAAAAAGTGCACTTGGTCAAGCAATCAAATATTGTCGTAACCAATGGGATCGTTTGGGGTCATTTATGAAGGACGGCCGTTTGGAAATAGATAATAACCGTGGAGAACGCTCTATCAAGCCTTTCGTAATCGGCCGCAAAAACTGGCTTTTTAGCAATACCGCAAAAGGAGCTAAGTCTAGTGCGATAATATATAGCGTTGTCGAGACAGCCAAGGAAAATGGATTAAATCCATTTAACTATCTCAGCTATCTGTTCGAGACACTTCCCAATGTTGATACGACAGATAAAAATAACTTGGTTCAGTTGCTGCCATGGTCACCAACAATTCCAATGGAATGTCGCGTTCCAAATAAATCTAAATAAATCATATACAAAATCCCCATCTGATAACAGGTGGGGATTATTTGACGCTTACCTTTCTGTGGTCCCAAGTCCTGATAAATCTTTCCAGGAAATGATAAGAGTTTTAAAACCTGGGGGAAAAGTAATTATCTTTGATAAATTTAAATCCAATGAAAGAGGACTTTCTTTACCCAAACGGCTAATTAGACCTTTTGTTAACGTTTTAGGAACTGACATAGGAATCAGCTTTGAGGATTTGTATCACAAATATAAGGATCAAATAAGGGTCGAATATGATACACCGGTGATGATGAAGGGAATGTATAGAAAGATAGTTGTTACCAAACGTAGTTGACCCTGAATTTTTCCGCTAATAAAGGGAAAAAACGTTCGTGGCAGTACGCCCGTGATTTTTTGGAATAGGTTAATAACATGAATGCTATCTTCCCGAGTCATTAAAGGAGAAAATTAATTGGTGGGTTCGTATAATATGCAGGTGATGGTCCTTCTGTAACGATTATTCTGCCAGATGAAGATGCAAAAGATACAAAAATAAAAGAGGTAATGGTATTAGAAGAATCGGCAAATGCTGTGACATACGTAGAACATATCACGGATAATTTTTCTAAGCAATATATTGGATTGCCTACACAGATGAAGTGCCTACCTATGAAGATTTTGAAGTTATTATCCAGTAAAAAGAATGTAGGTCATCAAATCATGTTTCAATAGTGTTTAAATTTGAAATAGCCCCATTCTTTTTGTAGAGTTATTTTAATAGATTACCGAGTACATTAACAGGAAGGCTATTAGAACAAAATGTAAAGATTAATTCAATATGCCCCGGTGGGGTTGATACGCCGACTTCCAGAAAGGGAAGAGAGAATATGGATCCTGAAGACATTCGCCAGAAGATATTGCTGATAAAGTGATGGAGTTCATCTATGGAAAAGAAACAGGGCAAGTTGTCGTTTATAAGGAAGATGAACAACCGTACGATCTCAGCCGATTTCAACCGGGCATAATCCAAAAAAGAGGGAATAGACAGTGTTAAACAGTTTGAACAAAAGGCTTCAGGCGTTAATACCAATATTGACACCACTTAGTTTAGTTGTGGGTGTATTGTTCCAAGATTTAGGCGGGCATCTACTATTTCTAGTTACCTGGCTATTTGCCTTTATGACCTTTACCAGTAGTTTAAGTATGAATATAAAGGACGCTAGGAGTTTTACAAAACATCCGGTAATTATTTTGTCCAGTATCGCTTTTTTACATATCATCATGCCTATTTGGGCGTATTTTGTATCAACCGTTATCTTTGATGATCATCTATTGACGATTGGTTTCGTGATAGCCGTAATAGTACCCACAGGAGTTACTAGCGTTATTTGGGTAAGTATTTGCCGGGGCATCTCCCTTTATGCTTATCGATTATTTTAATAGATACATTGCTGGCGCCGCTTATCATGCCTGCTTTATTGCGCATTGTTGTTGGGGAAACCATTGCAATTGATACATCATCACTTATCGTTGATTTGCTATGGATGATTGTATTGCCTACAGCAGCGGGCATCTTGTTAAACGAAGTAACCAAAGGCAGAATACAGGCGACATTAGGTGAAAAACTCGCCCCGTTCTCGAAGCTCTGTTTGTTCGCTATTGTCATGATTAACAGCAGCGCAATTGCCCCTTATTTGAAACAAATCACATGGGAACTGGTTGGTGTTATTTTACTTGTCTTCTTTATTTCTGTATCCGGTTATGCACTTGCTTTGATCATTGGCCGTTTACTATGGAAGGACACAAGTGTTGTAACAACGTTTGTTTTCGTCAGCGGTATGCGAAACATAGCAATTGGTGTCATTGTAGCAATCACTTATTTCCCTGCAAAAGTAGCTATGCCCGTCGTATTCGGCATGCTATTCCAACAAGTATTGGCAGCATTGTTTAGTAAAGTTATAGAAAGATATAGATTGAAATCTAAATCAGTTGCTGTGTGAAGAATTATAAATTTGAAAGGGCGCTTAACCATGTACGAATACAGATTTTATAATACAATTTCTACAAAGGCATCTTCTGTCTATGATGAGAACACCAATGAAATTGGAACTATCACAAAGAAATACGCCAATCCAATTCAAAAAATCGGAGACATTCTGTTGAATGGCAGATTTTTTGTTAATTACGAATTAAAGAATACAAATCATCAAGTAGTGTTTCAATCGAAAAAAGAATTGAATCCATTAAAGAGAAGACAATATTACATTAATTATAGTCAAAATGATACCGACTATTCTGTGCACTTGGTAGATAAAAAATCTTTCAATGTAGGGCAAAATACTACCTTTACATTTAATGAAGAAACGTATGAATTGGAACAGGCAGTGATGGACTGGGCCCGAATAAAAAAAGACGGATCAATTGTTGCTGAATGGAAGTCGTCACTCAAACCACCATTCAAAGCCTATTTCAACTTGATCGATAAAGAATATGAAAATGACATATTATTTCTGCTCGGAATTTTCCATACATACCTTCACGCAGCATAATATTGGTTTTTACATAAATAAGCGATAGAGGGAGGATGTTTTATAGTGGAATCAACTTTTTTAAGTATAACTTTTCTTGTGGTAATCTATTTATTAATTAAAGTAATTTCATTAGAGGGTCGTATAAAGGGGATGAAATACACCTTGAACCAATTAGCCAATCAGTCGGAAATATCGGAAGGTCCTATCGATGATGAGCTGCATAAGCTCTTAAGAGAGGGAAAAGATGTAAAAGCGGTTAAAAGAGTAAGAGAAGCGAAAGGTCTTTCTTTGGTAGAAGGAAAAAAATATATCGATGAGTTAAAATTGACTGGTAGATAATGGTACGTTGTGCTCACAGCGATAGGAAACATATTTAACAAAGGATGAATACATAATGATGAAATTAAAAACTACGACATTTGTTTTATTGGGTGGCATTATTGGAGCATTTACAGATGGCATAATGATTGGAGTTGGTGCTGGGGCACTTGTCTTCATTGCATATCAGCTTGAGAAATTTTTTGACGGGAATGGAACAGATACAAGTAACTGACAATGGGGTGGAGGATATTGATTGAATCGGAAAGGTGTTGGCTTGAATTTTTTCGACAGAGCGATTGCGATGATGTGGAAAAGCTATACCGAAACCCTCGGGTTAGAAGGTACCTTGGCGGGGTGCCATCTGAAGACCTCATTGACAAATCTTTATACGATATGCTCCATCCAGATGGGGACTCTTTCTACTGGATGGCCAGAGAAAAGCAATCAAAGGAGTCTATGGGATTGATCTCGCTTGATCCCCATCACGAAGGCGTTAACCTCGAAATTTCCTTTCAATTTTTACCAGAATGGTGGGGAGCAGGTTTTGCAACTGAAGCAGTTCAATCAATCATTCATTATGCTTTCAATGATTTAAAACTTTCTAAAGTGGTTGCGGAAACCCAAACTGCGAATACTTCCTCCAGAAGGCTGTTGGAGGGGATAGGCATGAATTTTGAGAAAACGATCATCAGATTTGGTGAAGAGCAGGCAGTTTATTGCATTGAACCTTAAAACAAAAGTGGAACAGGTAATAAAAAAGGAGGAAACAAATTGGCTACGGGTGAAGAAATTTATATGGACTTACCTACCCCAGAAACCGAACGTTTAGTACTTAGAAGGCTCAAGGCGGGAGATGCGAAAGATTTATTTGAATATGCTTCAGAGCCAAAAGTATCCCATTATGTCCCGTGAGAGGTACATAAATCTGTGAACTGTGTAATTACGATAAGAAAGAGGATTAGTTGAATTAACAGTCTACAGGAGGCTGCATTATAAATTAAAGTTTATACGTTAAAATGAACCTTCTTACGAATGAACAACCCATGCTGTAGCCTTGGTAAGGGCTGTTAAAATTATTCTTTTAATGGGTCTGTTCGATCCGCGGCATGAGGGGGTTTTTCCATCCAACCTTGTTTAATGATAATCTTTCCTCCATCTTTAGCGAAGTCGAACGTATTCGCCATGATTTGCCCCATTTTTAGAAGCAGGTCATTTCGAAAGCTGAATGCTGCCCCAACTGAATTGCTTCCCATTCCAAACATTGATAATAAATTCGTAGTATACATCATGATTTTATCAGAAAACGGCGAAATAGGTGAATCGGAGACGACTCCTGACCAGGGGGATGGCTTTTGCAGACCATCTTCTTCCAAAACCCCGCCCATAATGGATATCACCTTTTCCGCAAGTTCTTTGCCTCGTTCAAAATACTGTTTAACTTCAGGGTTTTCAGCAACTCGTGCAAAACCAGTCATCATTTGGATTCCAGTAATGTTTGCTTCTAGAGCCTGGTACACTAAACCTATTTCGACTGAATTAAGTGCCCGTTTTTTACCAAAGGGATTCAATCCGCTTGTATAGCTTGTATCCTGGACAAATTCAACCTTGTCAGGCATTTGGATTTTGGGTGGACGGGCTAAAGCATTATTCTTTAGCAGACACTGTGTAGCTTTATTATAAATTGTTTGGCTATCCGAAGTGAAATGATTGTATAGTTTGTAAATATCCTCCCGATAGGACATTCCCGAGTGAAGGCCATAAAGCCCAATCAAAATTTTGCTCAACATGCGTATAAACATCAGATGGAAATGATCATCAAATAATCGGGGTGCATTGCTATCTATATCTTTTCCAGTAAAGGCTACTGGAATTGCAACGCCCTCATCCCGGAAAATAGTTTCAATGGCCTTTTTATTTTCTGTCTCAATTCGATCAGCAAATTGTAAAATAGATCGGACTTCTTTATCATTAGAATTTTTAATGAAATTTTTTAAAAAATGCAGCTTCATTGACTTTTCCTGATAGGCCTGCCAAAGATTACCTAACTCTGTAGACGACAATGGTATGTTAGTCATGTCAAAACTCCTATTCAAAATGTTTATAATTATAGGGAGGGCTGACTATCATATGTAGATCAACCCTTCTCCTCGCTCTTAGCTAATTTTTCCCGGTCTTTGACTCCTGGTGGCTGTTCAAGCCAATTGTGTTTAATCATGATATCGGCTCCACTTTTTGCAAGACGCGCTACCTCTAGCGATAATCGTTCATAATTGATTGCTAAATCACTTCGCTGACTAGCCGAAGAGGCAGTTGAATAGTTTCCGATCCCTGATGCACTTATGAGGGACATATGAAACATCATTAATTTATCTGAAAAAGTTTTTGTTGTTGAATTGCTGACACTCACGTCAGGAGCCTGTGGTGTTTGAATATCGTCTTTCAGCAATTTAGATACAAAGATTTGAATATGCTTTTGTGAGATTTGTTTCCCCCGCAGCATGAATTCCTGCACATCCTTAATTGGTGAGGTTTGGGCAAAAGCAATACACAATTTTGAACCTACTGAATTTGTCATTACATTCATATACAAATAGGAAATTTCAACCGCATTTAAAGGCCGCTTATCGCTAAATGGATTTAAGCCACTCATATACTTTTTGCTATCCACATAATCTGTTTCAGCCGGAACTTCAATATATGGTGGTCTGGCATTTACTCCTTTTGTTAGAGCGACTTCGGTCGATTGGTCATAAAGCGTAGCTGTTTCTGTTAAGTATTGGATGAAATCGTTTCGTATATCCTGGCGAACGCTCATGGAAACAAATCCGCTGTAGGCTAGCATTCCGACTTTCGCCATATGGTTCACGTACGTTAAACAAAAGATATCGGAGAAAAGCCATGGGGCATTCATATTTACGTCCTCGTCTGTAAATCCAGTTGGAATGGCGAAGTTTTCCTTCTTGAAAATGGCTGTTAATTGTTCCAAATGCCCAATTGAAATATTGTAAGCAGACTGAACAATAGTTTTTATTTCCTGGTCCTTGATATCCTTTAACATGAAGCCTAATACACATTTGGCCATACTATCATTCATATATGTAGTCCAAAGTGAAGCAATTTCGGCAGATGTCAGTTGAATTTTCTTTTCATTCACTATTTAACCCTCCTAAATAGGCAGTTTACTTCTTTTTCTATTGTGCTCGAAATAGTTATATTTATGAAAAACTTGAATTGTAATAACAAGTTTTTGTTTAATCCAGGTCCAATGTCTTTAAGCGCAACAACCAAAATTGGAGGTGTTCATGAACATTTAAGTTGGTTCGCTGAATTGTCAAATCCGAACATTGGAAGTTTTTTTGATATCAACATTCAGTTTTTATTGATTTTATAATACAGGTTTGCTATATTTGCAATGGAATAGTTATAAATTTCATCACTCGTATATACTCGGTAATATGGTCTGAGTGTCTCTACCTGGTTCCCATTAATGAACCGGACTACGGGTTAAAGTTTCGCGGTTGTTGTTTTTTGCGCACAACTGAAGCGTTTAGCATGGGTAATTTGCTGCTCCACTATTTAACTTTAACTTGCTCAGGTCCGGGAAGTAGAGAATATTCTATACTTCTGGACCTTTTTCTTTTGGGGAACTACCAAGTATACAAACATCAAGGAGGGAACGGAAATGAAAGCAATATTTCAACAAACAAAGGAACAAAGAAAAAGACTGTTCAACAACTACGCTTTATTAGCATTTATTACCGTACTTTTTTTATTGCTAGTTGTAGGATGCAGTTCTTCTTCACAGTCTGAAACTGAAACTGCACAGGAAAGTTCCAAGCAGCCAATTATGGTCCAGGGCCCGATGCCAATAGAGGCAGAAAAGTTCGCAGAGAGGCTGAAAGATGTTGAAAAAGAAAAATCAGGTACTTTTGTTTTTTATAAAGGTACGGTGAACGGCTATCCTGTGATAGTCGCCAAAACAGGAAAGGGAATGGAAAATACGGCAGCCGCTACAGCGGTGGCGATTGAAAAATATGATCCCATTGCAATCATCAATCAAGGAACCTCAGGCGGTCATGATCCTGATTTACATGTATTCGATATTGTCTTAGGAAAAAGAACTGTCAATATCGGTTCATTAAAAACAGAGCAACGTGGTGAGAACGAGGGAATCGATGCAACTGAATGGAAGCCTATGGATTTAATGGCCTCTGAAGGAAGTGCAGGAGAAGATCCTGATGCAGAGAATATTCGTTATTACAAAGGAGATAAGGATTTACTCCAAGCTGCAAACGCGGTAAAAGATAAATATAAAAAGGGTAAGGTTGTTGAAGGAACAATAGGTTCTGCTGATGTGTGGAATAATGAGGTTGATCGAATTAAATGGTTTCATGAAAAGTATGGTACTTCCGTAGAAGAAATGGAAGGTGCTGCTGCGGCACAAATTGCCAAGGCATATGATGTACCGTTCCTTGGAATAAGAATCCTGTCTAATAATAAAGTTAACGGTGATGAATACAACCCAGATACTGCAGCGGCAAACCAGGAATATGTGTATGAAGTAGTTGAAAAATATATTTCTACACTGCCAAGTGAATAATCTAAATGAATGTGGAAGAGGGCGCTTTTCTGGAAGATAGAAAGGCGTCTTTATTATGTTGTCAGAACGATACAGGTCGTTCCTAAGTCTAAAGGAAAACTTCGACAAACCACTTGAAATTGAGAATCCAACCGGGGGCCTGATGAACACCAGTGTGTCTGAACAAGTTCCCATGTTGTAAATCACGGGACATATCACCGTGGAAACATCACAGCTATGCTAAGACAAATGGGTTATGCTTCTGTTGCGACGGATTATGGACTTTATTTGTATTTAAAAAAGCGGAAGGATGAAAGTCAACCAAATTGACATTCAACAGCGGATTTTGTATAGTAAGTGGCGAAACTAAGATTGGAGTGAATTGATTGAATTCAAACTCTGAATTACAAAATCTAGATCTAATCGATTTATTAAGTGAGCGTCACAGTTTAGTCCGAAAGATTTCGGAAAATGACTGGAATGATCAAAGTAATATTTATATTTCAAATTCAGAATGGTATATCATGGCCAGGGTTTATAAAAAGCAACCGACCATTTCGTATGTGACAAAAAATGTAGAGATTTCCCGGCAGGCGATACATAAGTTTATTAAAAACCTTTCCGCAAAAGGATTAGTAGAAATCAATAATGTAGAAAACAACAAAAAAGAGAAATGTATCCGCTTAACAGCTTTAGGTGAAGAATGCTACGAAAAAAACGAGGCACTAAAAGCCAAGCTTGAGAATAGAATTGCTGAAAAAATCGGTGTCGAACAAGTAAAAAACCTTAAAAGTCTATTAAAGTTAGAATGGGGAATCGAACAATAACACTGTGTTGATTAAAATCCTTGTTTCGTCAATGAAGTTGATGAAACAAGGATTTTTTGTTTAACTTATTTTATTCTCCCTGATTACTTTAATTACTATTTCATTAATTTCCTCAAAGCTGGTGTCCAATGAAATAGACAATTCTTTAAATAAAGTATCTTTTGTGGTTTGCAACAGCTTCAGATCCCGTTCGTGAAGTTTTCTATCATGAAGGGCAGCCTCCATTTTTCCTCGCAACAGCGTATTGACAACTTTTGCAATATCTTTCCGGTCACCAGTATTAACAACCTCAGAGTATATATGGAAACGTAAATTTGCATTATCATTCCATTTTATTCCCGGATACTTAAACAATTCAAGAATTTCATAAGCTTCATCTTCATGGATTAGTTCAAGCATAACAACTTTCTTATTATCAACTGGGGTACTTATGGTTAATTGATGCTGATCTGCTTCAGGATGCAATACATAATACTGTCTCGTAATACCGGAAACGGTTTTTTCACAGATATCATCAATCCTGCAAATGCCATGTGCGGAATAAATGATTAAATCTCCAATTTGAAACATTAAATCATCCCCAATTATCATTGTCAACTAAGTTTATAATAACTCAATAATCAAAAATTGTCAATTGAGTTGACATTTTAAATTTTATATTGATATAGTAATAAAACCGGTTAGTAGTGGGGGTGACTACGGAAATGGGAACGATGCTTGGTTAACTAAAAAATCAGTTAACCATTAAAAATGAAGCTTATTTTTGAAGGAGATTACTAAGTGAATACGACTATCAACACAGAATCAATAGCAAGAAAACAAATCAACACAGCAGCAAGAGAGCAACAAGAATTCAAAACAGGCCCGATTATGATTGCCTTGTTAGTAGCAGGGTTTGTCGGACTTTTCAGTGAGACAGCACTGAATATTGCCTTAGGGGATTTAGGGCAGATATTTAATGTGAACGCTACAACCATCCAATGGCTGGCAACAGGTTATTTCTTAACATTAGGTATTTTAGTGCCGGTAACAGGTATTTTGATGCAGAAATTTACAACACGCCAAATGTTTATGGTTTCCATCCTGTTATCCATTATCGGTACGGTCCTCGCAGCGATTGCACCTGTTTTTAGTATTTTATTGGTGGGGCGGATCATTCAGGCGGCAGGCTTAGCTATTAATTTACCTTTAACGCAAAATGTAATTTTTACCATTTTCCCTGCTAATAAACGAGGGGCCGCGATGGGGGTAATGGGCTTAGTTATGTTAGCTGGTCCCGCACTTGGGCCAACAATAGCCGGATTGATTTTAGATACATTATCTTGGCACTGGATCTTCTGGGTGACAATCCCTTTCTTACTATTCTCCTTTATTTTCGGTTTCATTTACTTGCCGAATGTTAATGAAATACGTCAGGTTTCCATAGATAAATTATCTGTAATTCTTTCAACGATTGGATTTGGCGGCATTGTATACGGAGTAAGTGTATCTGGTGAGCTTGGGTGGACAAATGCAACTGTTATGGGAACAATCATTGTTGGCTTTATCGCACTTATTATTTTTGCGGTTCGTCAAACGAAAATGGATAGTCCAATGCTGAATCTTAAGGCATTTACTTTCCCGCTTTTCGTTCTTGGAGTCATTATGAGTTTTATAACGTTCTTTAATATGTTGTCGATGCTTGTTATTTTACCAATGTATATGCAAATGGCCCTAGTCATCGCTGCGTTTACAACAGGTCTTGTCCTTCTGCCGGGCAGCTTACTCAACTGTGTGTTAGCTCCGACTATCGGACGTTTATTTGACAAATACGGTCCGAAAGCGGTTATTACACCAGGAACAATTTTAGTTGCAATTGCATATGGTTTATATGCCCAATTTGGTACTGAAACAGCATTATGGATGATTGTGGTAACCCATATTATTATGATGCTAGGAGTGGGGGCAGTACTTGCTTCTGTACAAACAAACACATTAAATTCGCTTCCAAAACAGTATTATCCAGATGGAATTGCAATCACGCAAACAATCCAACAAGTGGCTGGCGCAATTGGAATCGCAGTAATGGTTTCGGTATTAGCAGCAAAACAGAATAGTTACATGGCAAATATTGCGAATGTACCGACAGAGGCAGCAGCCATGGGATCTGAACTAGTATTTCAAATCGGTCTGGGGCTGGCAGTGGTGAATGTTGTTCTTTCTTTCTTCATCAAAAAACCCGAATAACATATATTTAAAAATGCTAATATTTGGAGGAGATATGAAATGAATCACTATAAGAGTATTGTATTAGCGGTAGATGGATCAAAAGAAGCTGAGTACGCATTTTGTAAGTCAATCGATGTTGTAAAACGAAATAAAGATGCTAAATTAAACATTGTAAATGTAATCGAAACCCATTCGTTTGAGGCCTATGATCGCGCAATTTATGAGGAAGCAGAGCAGCGGTCAGAAGAATTGTTAAATGGCTACAGGGAACAAGCTGAGGCTAAGGGGATTGATAAAATAAGAGTACTAATTGAATATGGCTCACCGAAAAATATCATCGCAAATGATATTGCCAAAAAAGTACAAGCAGATTTAATTATCTGCGGGGCTAAAGGACAAAATGCGATTGAACGGTTCTTGATTGGCTCCGTTTCGGAAGCAGTCGTACGTTCAGCGGAATGTGATGTATTAGTAATCCGTACACCTGTATTACATGCAGTTAAATAAGGATAAAATTCAGATTACCTATCGTAAAAGATTTAGTTTTACGATAGGTTTTTTTATATAGCTGTTTTTGCATAGTTTGGTGGGTATCTCCGCAGTTGATATAAATTGCGATAGCAACAATGTGTTTTCAAAAGAAAAATATGCTGGGTTGTTTTCTGCTGGGGACCGTTGCTTTCCGGGGCACGGCTTAAGCTTTCTTACCCCGCTGCTTGCGACTAATTGGTAAAAGTTAATGTTATAATGAAAGCAATCAAAAGGGAATGAGCGGGTGATTTAAAATGAATGGCCAAAAGTTTGGTGATAAATTTCCGGAAAATGATTTAGAGTTTTCCGCATACGATGACAAGTATTTTAAACAGTTTGTTAAGGTCAACCAGGATTGTTACTAAACGGTACATAAATTAAATGATTTAAAACCATATGTTGCAACAGAAGAGATAATTAGAAAATATAAACTAAACAATAAAGGAAATGTTTATTTAGCGTTAAATAATGAACAAATTATGGCATCAGTCACAATTAGTGATGGGGAAATTGATAATCTTATTGTTTCTCCCGAATATCAAGGTAGAGGTTACGGTAAAAAGGCTCTTCATTTTGGAATAAATCAATTGTTAAATCAGGGATACAAAGACATTCGAATATGTTATATGGAGAATAACACTGTCGCAGAAAACTTATATTATTCACTTGGGTTTAAACCTGTTCAAACCACTCATGTTTATAGGGAATTTTTATAATTCTTCGTCTAAAAAATAGTAAAAGGGCAAATTCCTTGGGGTTTGCTGTTTTTTTGTTCAAATTTAACAATGATAATTACTTTTTTTGATGAAGGTAGGAAATTTAAGTTATAATATAACCAATCTTCTAACAAATGGGGTATCTGAAATGAATTCCCGCTGGAAAGAAATCATACAAATTCTTAAGACAGCTACTGAACCTATGACAAGTTCCCAGTTGTCGATTGATTTGCAAGTAAGCTCAAAGACGGTTAGAAATGATATAAAAGAATTAAATTTGCTGTTACATAAAAACAATATGCAGATTGAGTCACATAGAGGTAAAGGTTATAAACTGGAAATTAAGGATGAGAACAGATTTAATCAATTCTTACAACAATACATCCAGGAAGTAAGAAAAATAATACCGGATGAACCTACTGAACGTGTCACGTTTCTAGTTGAAAGGCTATTACTTGAGTCAAATTATGTAAAGATGGAAGATCTAGCTGATGAACTTTATGTTAGTCGCTCTACCTTACAAAGTGATTTAAAGTCCGTTCGTTACATATTTAAGCTTTATGATTTATCGCTAGACCAAAGGCCAAATTACGGTATTAAAATTATCGGCAATGAGGCTCAAATTCGATTTTGTATATCTGAGTATATCTTTAATCAGAGACCTATCTCCATCGCGGAAAACTCTGATTGGATTTCGATCCTTTCCAAAAATGAGTTGAATATAATTAGAAATAGTATTTTAACTCAACTAAGAAAGCATAACATTATTATTTCGGATATTAGCCTGCAAAACTTAATTACTCATCTAGCTATTGCCTGTAAGCGGATACGAGACAATAATCAGGTGGAAATAGCTATAGAAGAGTTAGATGAAATAAAAGAAAATAAGGAATTCGCTGTAGCAAAAGAAATTATGAGGGACATTGAATCAGGTCTTAGTGTTTGTTTTTCTGTAAATGAAGTGTTTTATTTGGCAATTCATTTACAGGGAACAAAGCTGATAAATTCAGATACAGAAAAGGAAAGAATTAAATCAGTTATTGATCAGGAAATAGTTAATCTGGTTAAGGAAATGATTAAAAGAATAGATGAAAAATATCATTTCAACCTATCTGGTGACGATGAATTACTGCTTCATTTATCCTTACATTTAAAACCTGCAATTAGTCGTTATAAATATCAAATGAATATAAGAAATCCAATGCTGAGCGAAATAAAAAAGCAATATCCTGCTTCCTTTGAAGCCGCGTTAATTGGGATCGAAGTGCTAAATGAAAAATATAATATTTTCGTTAATGAACATGAAATTGCGTACATTTCCCTTCATATTGAGGCAGCTCAGGAAAGATTGAGAAAGTCGACTGCTAATATCAATCGGTGTCTGATTGTATGTGCATCTGGGTTAGGTAGTGCTCAATTATTATCATATAAATTAAAAGCTAAATTTGAAGACACCTTGGACATTATTGGAACTACGGAATATTATAACTTAAGTAATTTTCCACTTAATAATATTAGTTTTGTTATTACTACAGTTCCAATTAAAATAGATCTACCTGTTCCTGTGATACATATAGGAACTATACTTGGGGATAACGATGTAAACAAGATTAATAGGATCATATCAACGGATAAGTCCATTATAGATCAATATCTGCATGAGCGTTTCACTTTCTTAAATCAAGATTTTGAAACCCCTGATCAAGTGATTAAATTTTTGGGGAATAAACTGATAAAGGCAGGGACAGCCGGTGATGACTACATTGATTCTGTCATGGAAAGGGAGAGGTACTCACCAACAAGTTTTGGAAATTTAGTAGCTATTCCACATCCTCTCGAACCGAAAACCGATTTTACATTTTGGTCTATTGTAACATTAAATAACCCAATTCAATGGGGTGAAAAGCTTGTTCAAGTTGTTTTTCTTTTAAATGTAAACAAAGCTAAGGAAAATGATTTGAAGGCGATGTTTAGGTCATTGGTGAAGTTGGTTGACAACAGGAATCTTGTACATCAATTGTTGGACTGTAAATCATATCAGCAATTTTTAGATAGGATAGGGAAATTATAGTGAGTACAGGGATTACATTCCTTGTACTTTTTTATTATAAAATTATTCGTTACCATATTGCCGTTGACAACGGAAAAAGCTGCACTATATATGAATGCGCTTACAAGTTAAAATAAATGTCATACAAGTTGTTAGGGTAAAGGAAAGGATGTGATGGAGATGGAATCACTTAAAATAGCTGTTATTGGGGGAGGGTCATCATATACACCAGAGTTAATAGAAGGGATAATAAATGTTCAGGATATACTGAACGTTTCTGAAATTTGGTTGGTGGATATTCCGGAAGGGCAAGAAAAGCTTTCTGTGATTGAAAACCTGTCCAAAAGAATGGTTGAAAAAGCAAAGTGTCCTGTTAAAATCATTGCAACATTAGATCGAAGGGATGCAATCAAAGGTGCTAAGTTTATTGTTACCCAGATTAGAGTAGGTCAATTAAAAATGAGACGGAATGATGAATATATTTCTATTAAAAATGGTGTTATTGGACAGGAAACTACAGGGTCTGGAGGTTTTATGAAGGCATTGCGCACTATTCCTGTCATGCTCGATATCTGCAGGGATATTAAGGAACTTGCTCCGGATGCATGGCTATTAAACTTTACAAATCCTGCTGGTATCATAACTGAGGCTGTTTTAAAACACAGTGATGTTAAAGTGGTAGGCTTATGTAATAATCCGATTAATTTTTATAAAAAGTTTGCTAGGACGTATAACGTCGATATGAAAGATGTAAGCATTAATTTTACTGGAATAAATCATCTCATTTGGATAACGGATTTGTATGTCAAGGGGCGGTCGAAAATTGAAGATATATTAAAAGGTAAATCCGATAGTTATGAGGCAAAAAATATACCTTCATTTGGCTGGGAATCAGAATTTCTTCAGTCCCTAAGAGCTATACCATGCGGTTACCATAAATATTACTATCAAACCAATCAAGTATTAAAGGAACAGTTGAAACAATACAGGGGTAATGAGACACGTGCCGATCAAGTGCAAAAAGTAGAAAAGGAATTATTTGAAATCTATAAAAATCCGAACCTCAATGAGAAACCGGAAGCCCTAGAGCAAAGGGGAGGAGCCTACTATTCAGAAGCTGCAATAAACATAATTAAATCAATACATTTGGATACGAAGGAAATTCATACATTAAATGTTAGAAATAATGGGGCTATTTCCTGTTTACCAAATGACGTAAGTATTGAAGTCAACTGCGTAGTAGAAAGTCATCAAATTACTCCGCTTCAAGTGAAAGAAACCGCTCCTCAAATAAGAGGTCTTATGCAGGTTGTTAAGGCATATGAAGAGTTAACGGTAGAGGCAGCGGTAACTGGTAATAGAGGAACTGCACTGCAAGCACTGACATTACATCCATTAATACCATCGTTTGACAGAGCAAAAAAGATTTTTGATGAAATGCTAGAGGTAAACGAGCAATACCTACCTCTATTTAACTGTTAATAGGAGGTTTTGTATCTATGAAAATTACATTGTTATGTGCTTTAGGAATGAGTACAAGTTTGCTTGTCGAGAAAATGAAAAAGGAGGCAAGTAAAAGAGGTATCGAGGTTGAAATTGAAGCTCATTCGGTTGACAACATCGAAGAACAATTAAAAATAGCGGATGTAATTTTACTTGGGCCGCAAATCCGCTACAAAAAGAATGAGCTGTATTCAAAAGCTAAAGCGGCAAATACTCCAATTGATATAGTTGATATGAAATCTTACGGAATGCTAAATGGAGAAAAAGTGTTGGATCAAGCATTGGAATTAATTTAATAGTTTTTCAAATAAAAGGGGTGGAAGAATAATGAATCATTTTAACGCATTTATGGAACGTTATTTTATGCCGATTGCTGGTAAAATGGCCGAACAGCGTCATTTAAAAGCAATTCGGGATGGGATTATTGCTACAATGCCTTTACTGATCATTGGAAGTATTTTTTTAATCATTTCTTCACCACCGATACCGGCATGGTCTGATTTTATGGCTCCTTTTGCATCGGCTTTAAGCATCCCCGTGAATGCCACTTTTGGACTTATTGGTCTAGTGGCAGTATTTTCAATTGCTTATAGTTTGGCTAGAAGTTATAAAATGGATGGACTATCAGCTGGTGTTCTAAGTTTATCTGCATTTTTTGTTGCAACACCTCTTACTGAAGAGGGCAATATTCCATTAAATTTAATGGGCAGTGAGGGTTTGTTTATTGCTATTGTGTTAGCACTCTTTACGGTGGAAGTATATTATTTCTTTGAAAAAAGAAATATTGTTATTCGGATGCCAGAAAGTGTTCCTCCTTCTGTTTGGCGTGCTTTTTCGGCTCTTATACCAGGTGCTGCTATTATCACGGTTGTTTGGGGCGTAGATCTCATCCTGAAAAGCTCATTTGGCCTATCCTTACACGGTGTAGTGAGTGCGGTGCTGCGTGAACCATTGCAAATGTTTGGCAGCAGTTTGTGGGGAGCTTTAGTTGCTATTTTTCTTATTCATTTGCTATGGTCATTTGGTATCCATGGAATTTCAGTTGTTGCCAGTGTTATGGCACCGATTTGGTACAGTTTAACTGAACAAAATGTAGCGGCCCAACAGGCTGGGGAAGAATTGCCATATATTATAGGGCAGCCGTTCATGGCAATCTGGTGGGCTGTCGGAGGATCAGGTATGGCTTTAGCCTTAACAATTTTGTTTGTTTGGCGTTCTCGTTCAAAACATTTAAAAGGTTTAGGTAGAGGTTCTATATGGTCAAGCGTATTTAATATCAGCGAACCAGTTATATTTGGAGCCCCTATTGTAATGAATCCAATTCTGGTGATTCCATTTATGCTTGCTCCATTAGCTGTTGGGATAATAACATATTTTTCAATGTCAATTGGATTAGTTGGAAAGCCTTATATCATTGTCCCATGGACAACGCCTCCTCCATTTTCTGGGATTCTAACAACAGGTGACTGGCGTGGTGGTGTATTAATGACTTTTAATATATTAGTCGCAATGACTATATATTATCCATTTTTTCGGTTATATGATAAGCAGCTTCTTCAAGAGGAAAAAGCGGATAATTCAGCTGCAGCTTCTAAAGAAGAGTAAGGGGATTTAGAAGTAGTGAAAAAATTTTCATCAAAGATAATTGTAAATGCCGACGATTTTGGTCTTTCACCAGGCGTGACTGCAGGAATACTTTATGCACATCACCATGATATTCTAACTAGTACAACGGCGATGGTTAATACAGAATTTTCGAGGGAAAGTCTGGAAGATGTGAAAAGGTATCCTCGGCTTGGAGTTGGTTTGCACTTTGTTTTGGATGCTGGTCAACCAATATCTTCTTCAGTAAGAAGCCTGACTAACCATACTGGAAACTTTTTAAAAGGAAAAACGCTTATCGAACATGCTAAAAAGGTGGATATTAAAGAGGAACTTAAGGCTCAACTTGATTTACTCTATATGCGGGATATAGATGTGACCCACATTGACAGTCACCATCACATGCACCTACATATACCTTGCGCGATGGAGGCAGTGATTGAAATTGCACAAATTTATGATCTTCCTGTCCGATCATTTACCGAAACAAGGCTACCAGGAGAATTAATTTCTACAGATTTTTTACACTATGATTTTTATGGAAATGAAAGTGTGACGCCCGAATATTTAATGAACATTCTATCCGAATTGCAACCTGGTATAACGGAAATTATGTGCCACCCTGCATTCATGGATCCATGGTTAACGAAAAAAAGCAGCTATAATTATACCAGAACCAAAGAGTTAGAAATTCTTGTAAACAACAAGATTAAAAACTGGATAAAAAAACATTCTATTGATCTAATCCATTATGGGGGAATAGCAAATGAACATTGAAAATTTGTCAATGAAACTTATTTTGCATGCGGGAAATGCAAAAGGATATTTACACGGGGCATTGAGGGATGCAAGGAACGCAGAATTTGATCAAATTGATTTGAAAGTAAAACAAGCAGCAAATGAACTATTAGAGGCTCATAATATACAAACCAAGTTAATTCAGGAGGATGCTAAAAATGATTTAACAAGCTTGCCAGTAATTTTGGTCCATGCACAGGATCATTTGATGACTGTCATGTCAGAAAAGGATTTAATTGAAGAGATGATTGAAATGTATAGAAAGCAACATAAAATGAATGTGAAGTTGGATGAGTTAATAGACAAAGCTAAATTAAAGTAGCCATCATGAAAATTATAATCCTATCATAATAAACGGGGAGTGTTTTTGTGAAGTTAGGTAAAATTTTTATTTTAGTAGTCGTTTTAATGTTGTTTATGGCATCTTCGTTTGCAACTACTAGTGTAGAGGGAAAAAGCAGTAATAAAGGTAATGCAAAGGTAACACCTGGCATCGAGGTATTATTGAACAATAAATTGGAATGGGTGAAGGGTAAAAGGGTCGGATTAATAACTAATCCTACAGGGGTTAACAGCAATTTGGAAAGCAGCATTGATTTATTGTATAACCATCCAGACGTTAATTTGACTGCATTATTTGGACCGGAGCATGGTATTCGGGGAGATCAAGAGGCTGGGGAATATGTAGAATCGTATATTGATGAGAAAACTGGGTTGCCTGTATATAGTTTATATGGACCAACATGGAAACCTACAGAAGAAATGCTGAAGAATGTTGATGTGTTGCTATTTGACATCCAGGATATTGGTTCAAATGTTTATACGTATGTTTACACCTTAGGTTTTGCTATGGAGGCAGCTGCAGAATTTGATAAAGAACTAATTGTATTGGATAGACCTAATCCAATTGGTGGAACAAAGGTGGAGGGACCGGTACGCTCTGAAGATGCAGTCAGTTTCATGGGAAGGTTTCTACTCCCGGTTAGACATGGAATGACCGTTGGTGAATTGGCAACTATGTGGAATCATGAATATAGCATGGGTGTGGATTTGAAAGTTGTTAAAATGAAAGGATGGAAAAGAAATATGCATTTTGAAGACACTGGTCTTCCATGGGTAATGACTTCCCCTAACATTCCGACTATGGAAACGGCTTATTTATATGCGGGTACTGAGTTATTGGACGATACTTCTCTGACTACAGGACTCGGGACTACCAGGCCGTTTGAACTGGTTGGTGCGCCTTGGATTGATGGTGAAGCTTTAGCAGAGGAAATGAACAAACGGGATATACCAGGAGTGAATTTTAGGTCAGCTTATTTCACCCCCATGTTTGGTAAATATAAGGGAGAACTGGTCGGAGGAGTACAGGTGCATATGGATGATCCATCACAGATTGATTTAGTTGCACTAGGATTACATTTAGTCGATGCGATGCGCGATCAGAATCCGGAACAGTTTGAAATGACCCCAAGTTACACCAATCTGATTGGTGACCATGGAGTTCCAAACATGATTATGAATGATGAACCAGTTGAACTGATTATGGAGTCATGGAAGGATGAATTAGATACATGGGTTACGGAAGTGCGAAACCAATATCTATTATACAATCCTTATCCGAGTGGAGCACAGCCGTATAAAGAAAAGGGTTCGCTAGGGATTTTACCGTTAGATTTAACGGCTGCACCTGGTGAAAGTGTTGATTTAACTGTCCGAGGGTATGATAAAGATGGTGAAAAACTTAAAATTGACCCGTCAAAAATTGAATGGTCCGTTTCAGATGATATCGGGTATGTTGGAAATGGCATTTTTCACGCAATGAATGCAGGGCAAGGTAAAGTAGTAGCTACTTATGGTGATTATACTGCTAGTCGAGATGTTGAAGTGTCCGCCACTCAAGTGGAAAATATCCGATATGGGATACATGAGGCCTATTCGAGAATTGTATTTGATTTGAATAAAACGGTAAATAATTTTGAGATAGAAGAAAAAGTTGATAAATTATTGCTGAAAATACCTTACGGAGAAATTGGTGGAGAATTAAATGATCAAGGTGGTTCTGTTATTATCAATAATAGTCCAGTCATATCTAGCATAGATTATCATTATCAAAATGATATGTTTATCGCTACATTTAATTTAAAAGCAGATACGATAGACTATGCTACACCTGAATTTTCTTCAAGAATAGTTGTGGATTTAAAGCACTAAAAAAGGTCTTAATATAAAAGGCATATTAAATAATAACTTTTTTCGTAAAAGGTAAGAAACCCATGTCTGAATCTGAGCATCGGCAGCAGCGTTGATAATGGAAATTTCAATCTCCAAAAAACCTTCGATACCTTCAAATAGGATCGAAGGTTTTGACAATCATTAGTCCACCGTGAATTTCTCGGCAGTCCAGTTACCATGGTCCCAGGCATTGTCATTACCGGCATCAATCACGACTAATTTTAGTTGTTTATTACCCGCAATGTCCAAGTCAATTTTCTTGGAAGGGGTATTAGTATGCAAATGCCACTTTCATAAACCCGCTCTAACCATACTATAAAAGCAATTGATCCACCACCAATCTCCTGGTCGACTCCTACAAACTACTGAAAATGTGTATAACCTTTGCCTTCTAAGTCGTATATAATCTCGAAGTTTGCATGTGTTCTAAATCCTTTATCATAGGTTACCACCCGAGATCCACGGATTTGTACTCATTTTGGTCTAAGAGGGAGAGGTTTAAAAAGAATGTGTAATTAGGGAAATACTTTGATAATGGGCCTGTTAACGGTAAAATATTAAAGTGAATGAAAGATTGACTCGGACTTACTTATGGACTGATCTACTAATAATATAGGGGGGTACACGTAATGCGTTCTGAAAAAGAAATGATGGATTTAGTTTTGAAAGTTGCCAAGGAAGATAATCGGGTTAGGGCTGTTGGAATGAATGGTTCTAGAACAAATTCGAATGCTCCTAAAGACTCTTTCAGGGATTATGACATTGTTTATCTTGTTACAGATATGCGGTCTTTTATAGACGATCCCAATTGGATAAATGTATTCGGAGAACGATTAATCATGCAAACGCCTGAAAACATGTCTATGTTCCCACCCGAGTTGGGTGGAAGGTTTTCTTATCTCATGTTGTTCACGGATGGAAACAGAATTGACTTGATACTTGCACCAATAGAGGAAAAGGAGCAATATTGCTGCGAGGATGGACTGACAATTGTATTACTAGACAAGGATGGTAATCTTCCTTCTCTACCTCCTCCCACGGACAAAGGATATTGGGTGAAAAAGCCTTCCGCGGAATTTTTTGCTGACTGTTGCAATGAATTCTGGTGGGTATCGACATATGTAGCCAAGGGGTTATGGAGACAAGAAATTCTTTATGCCTTAGATCATCTGAATCTGGTAAGGTCCATGCTGATTAAAATGATTGAATGGAAGGTTGGCATAGATACCGATTTTTCACTCAGTATAGGAAAGAATGGGAAGTATCTAAAGCGTTATGTTGATGAACAAACATGGCAACAACTTATGTTGACCTACCCCAGCGGAAATTACGATCACGTTTGGGATGCCCTATTTATTACAACCGGTTTATTCGAACAAACTGCAATTGAAGTTGCTAATGAACTAGAATATTCCTATCTTTATGAAGAAGCAAAAAACGTAAAACAGTATCTTAAACACGTCCAAACATTACAGTCAAACGGTGGGACGCAGGGACAGGTTCACTGTCCCTGCGAACACAATGGAATAGACGGTCTCCCAAATGAATCAAAGGGTGAGCGAAATGATTGATATTAGAAGAGCCTCTGCAGAGCATGTTGCAGGTATTTCCAAAGTTTGTTCAGAAGGTTGCATAGACACTTACAAAGGTATCAGAAGTCACGAAAATATAATAAGGAATAATCAAACATTTTATAATCATGATCGTATATGTCGTGAATTAACTGAAACAGAGGGATGGGACGGTTATGTTGTAGCGCTTGAGAACGGTGTGGTAGTTGGGGCAATTGGAGGTGGGATGACAGATCTTCACAAAAGTGAAATCTATGTTCTGTATTTGGATCCAAACCGCCGCGGGGAAGGTATTGGCACCCAACTTTTATGTTACTTGACAAATATTCAAATTCAAAAGGGTTCAAACGAACAATGGGTATCCGTACAAAAAGGAAATGATAAAGGAATTCCTTTTTATGAGGCTAGGGGCTTTACAAAGGATTCCGCGAAGTTGGCTTATTCCAACGTCCCCGGTGAAGATTATGTTTCCTTAAGAATGGTAAGAGAAATTTGATCATTCTAATATGAATAGGAGCAGAGGATCATCCATATTAGTCCGACATAGATAATCCTCCGCTCTTAGTAAAAAATGGGGGCTATTATTCTCCTTCTTCTGGTGCCTTTTCAAATAAAGCTTCCGGAATCATTTCAAAGCCTTCAATAACCGTGTTCTCTTCCACTTCCATCATTAAAAAACGCTTCCCGTTGAAATGGACTTGACGTACATGTCTTAGGTCTTGTGGGCTAATGGAAATATTCGCTATTTTCGTCTCTATTTTTATCGATTTTGATGTATATTTCGGTACAATGTTGTTTGCTTTAAACGAATAATTTTCATCATCAATCACCGTTTTAAATGCGGACTCCACCTTTTCCGTATTGACATCTTCTATTCCGCTGCTTGTTAAAACTTTTTCCACATCTTTGTAGTCTAATTTTGGTGAATCTTCCTCTTCGCTTTCTTCCACGACCCGTTGAATTTCGTCGTATACATTCGAGAGTTTGGATGTATTAATTGTTTGATCACCAGCTACGTTTTTTACAATTTCTTCAAAAACTAATTTATCCTGTGCAGCTGTCATGATTTCTTCTGCATTTAAAACTTCTTCTATAAAATGATAATTCAATTCATTCTTCTTTCCAGCGGAATAAAGAACATGGTTGACATCCGCAGCATTATCCGTGATAGAAGGAAACAGAAATCCCGATATGGGTGCTTTTAGATTAATAATTGGATCCACAACAATATTATACTTAAATTCCTTTTCAACATAGTCAAACAGTAATTCTTTTTTTGGATCCTGCGTTTTGTTCATACTGCATAAAATAAAGGGATGGGAATATACGGTGTCCCGCTTACTTTCTTCCGCATCTTCACTCTGACGTTTCATCGGTTTCATATATTCTCCCCGAATAAAGGTTACGACAATATCCATTTCATATTGTTTATCCTTCAGCAATTTCTCTACGAGGTGAAGCATCTGACTTTTCCATTCCTCTGTATCGTTACTTAACAGGCCTTGATGAAGAATGAGCTGACTGTTATTTTCTACGTCACGCTGAAACTTTAATTCAAATAACTTTTCATCCAATTGGCCGGATAGTACTTTTTTAAAATTGTCCATAAATAACTCTTTTTGTTCCTGTTCCAGCATTTCAAATGGTAAGCTCTGGTGATGATAAATATCGCTAGATTCTTTCATGATGTACACATTAAAAATTTCATGTATTTTCAATAAATCATTATCCACTTTGAATTGTTTACGGATAGTTGCTATGTCTTTTTTGTCCAATGTTGTTTCACTCCTGTGTTGATAGTATTATCTTATTCTATCATAGTGGGCTGCTGTCTTTCTGCAGTTCGGATTTAAGTTTTTCAACGTGTGGGTTAAATTTTTCAGGCTGTTATTTTATATGAATACATCATGTATAATGGATTAAATATATTTCAAATATTATAATAAGTGTTAAAACGTATACCATAAGCAGATGGATTGGAGCTGGTTTTAAAATGGAATACTATAGTTTTCCACATGGGTTCTGGAAAGAATTTATGATAATAATGGGAGTAGTTGTTTTCCTTGTGGTCGTAATTCCTGCCATTCTTCGCCATAGAATAGGGGCGGATAAAAAGAAGTGGTTTTCAAATACCCACATCAATGAATTTCATAAAAAAGGTGATTGGGCATTACGTATGTGTTTAGTGGTTTCTATGATAGCGGGATTAATCATGTTCCCAGCTGAACCGCTCATCATCCTGTTTATATCGACTTTCTTCGCGATAAGTCAACTCGTATTTCAAGCGTATGTTGAGTGGAGGTTTTCAGAGAATCAAAAGAATTATAAGGTTTCCCTGGCTGAGGTTGCGTTAACTTTCGTTGCCTTAATGGGGGTATTATTGTGGCTTAACGCTGCATAGCGTTTTATGAAGATTTCACTGTTGGCTTGTGTACGCATTATAAATAAATCACTTTAGGGAGTATGTGATGCTTAAGAATATCAAAAGTACAATTCTTCCAGACCTTATGATACAATCATGTTAATTAAATTTTCGCCATTAGCCTTACCAGGGTTGAAATATCCTTAAGAAAGAGCGAGGAAATTGAATATAAAATTGGATCTAAAAACAATTCAAGAAATGTGCGGCACTGTCTCCTTCAAAAGAGGGGACTCTTTTTATCGTGCTAATAAAGTAACCATTATAAATTACACTTCCGATCGTTGTGAGGCAACCGTTGAAGGAAAGGGAGAATTCCATGTTATCCTTGAAAAGGATGACAAAGGCTTTCACACGAACTGCGACTGTCCAACACTTCCTTCGTTTAAAAACGACTGTCAGCATATTGCTGCCGTTTTATTGGCGATTTATGATCATCAGCGTCAAGGGGCAATTCCAAATGAGCAATCTACCGCTTCAACAAACCAAGCTTTAACGGAAGGTTTATTAACCATTTTTAAAAATAGTCCTAACCGGACAAGCGGCCATCAGCTACACTTTGAGAATCGGCAAATCCTTCATTTAACCTTTACCTGTAAACACGTGCAGGCAGGTACGGGACAAGATATGATTGGAATTGAAGTGAATATTGGGAAAATCACAATAAAGAATATCTGGGATTTCCTACAGCAGGTGAAAAAAGGTAATTCCAGTCTATTATCCTATTCATTCAGATATGATCCAGCGCTCCATTGTTTTCAAATAGAAACGGATGCTATTCTTAAGCAGCTCATCCAAGTGGCTGATGATGAAAGAATGCAAGCTGACACATCATCAGATCACGATAATTCTGTTTTACTTATCCCTCCTTCTTCATGGGATGGACTGCTGCCTTTACTGGCAAAGGCGTCATTGGTGAAACTGGCATATGGCGGAGATACCTTCGAAAATTTCCAAGTGTCGGATGAACGGCTTCCTCTACAATTTGAATTTGCGGAATCCCATGGCACAAAAGACTACCAACTGGAGATTAAAGGATTAAATCAGATGGTTGTATTGGATTCGTATAAGATGGTTCTAACTGATGGTAAACTGATTCAGATGAACGATGAGGAAAGCGAGCGTCTTTCGGATTTGAAACAAATGCTTGATGTTTCAGGGACGAATCAAATTCCTATCCCACGCGGGCAAATGAATTATTTTATGGAAAAGGTATTTCCAGGTTTAAGGAAATTGGGGGATATCCATTTATCTAGATGTATAGCCGAACAGTTTAAGAAAAAGACCTTAACTGCCAAGCTATATTTGGATCGGGTGAAAGACCGCCTGCTTGCTGGTCTGGAATTTCATTATGAGAATAATGTAATAAACCCATTGGAAAGTCGTGATATCAAGAACGATTTCCTTATTAGAGATGTGGAAAAAGAGAACAAAATACTAAAACTAATGGATGATAGCTTGTTTGCCAAAACTGACAGCGGATATTTTTTGCATAATGAAGCGCTAGAGTATGCGTTTCTGTATCATGTCGTTCCGAAGCTTCAAGAACTTGTACGAATATATGCAACAACTGCGGTAAGAAACCGTATTGTCAGAGGGAAAGCTCATCCAAAAATTAGGGTGAAGGTAAAAAAGGAACGGACGAACTGGCTGGAATTCAAATTTGAAATGGATATTCCAGAAAAACAAATTCGCGAGCTTCTATTGGCTTTGGAGGAAAAACGGAAGTATTATCGATTGCGAAATGGCACACTTCTATCACTGGAGACAAGAGAATTTCAAGAAATTCAACGTTTTCTACATGCAGTTCCTGCCCAAGATGAAGATTTGGAAAAGGGAATATATGTACCAATTGTCCAAGGGCTTAGGCTGCTTGATTCTGTTGATAATCGTAGTACCTTTACGATAGAAGAATCGTTCCGGGAGTTTTTAGGTAAAATTAAAAATCCAGAAGAGATGGCATTCGAAGTGCCGAAGAATTTAGTGAACATATTACGGGACTATCAAAAACATGGCTACAGATGGATGAAAACTGTTGCCAGTTATGGGTTTGGAGGGGTACTCGCAGATGATATGGGACTGGGGAAGACGCTGCAAAGCATAGCGTACATTCAGTCAGAACTGCCTGTTATCCGGAGAAAAAAACTTCCGGTTCTTATTGTTTGTCCATCATCATTAACGTATAACTGGCAAAGTGAAATCACAAAGTTTGCCCCAGGAATACAAGCGGTTGCTGTTGATGGTAATAAAATCGAGCGGTCCAAATTACAGAAATATGCAATGGATATGGATGTTGTCATTACTTCCTATCCTTTGTTGCGCACTGACATCCAATGGTATAAAAAGGAGACCTTTCACACCGCATTTTTTGATGAGGCACAGGCATTTAAAAACCCTGCTACACAGACCGCGAAAGCAGTGAAAAAAATACAAGCAGATCACCGATTTGGTCTTACCGGTACACCGATAGAAAATTCGTTGGAAGAGCTTTGGTCCATATTTCATGTTGTTTTCCCAGAGCTTTTCCTCGGATTAAAGGAATATAGTAATCTTACCAGGAAGAAAATTGCCAGGAGGGTCCGCCCTTTTTTGCTGCGGAGGTTAAAAAAGGATGTACTTGCAGAACTGCCGGGAAAGATGGAGTCTATGGAATCAATGGATTTGCTTCCTGAACAGAAAAAGTTATATGCTGCCTATTTAGCAAAACTAAGGCATGAAACGTTAAGGCACCTGGATAAGGATACACTCCGAAAAAATCGTATCAAGATCCTTGCTGGCTTGACTCGTTTACGACAGATTTGTTGTCACCCAGCCTTGTTTGTCGATGGTTATAAAGGGAGTTCCGCTAAATTTGAACAATTGAAGCGGATTATCGAAGAATCAAGACTTGCCGGGAGAAGGGTGTTGATTTTTTCGCAATTTACGAAAATGCTTGGGTTAATTGGCAAGGAACTGTCTATTCAAGGGCTTCCTTTTTTCTACCTTGACGGACAAACTCCATCTAAGGAACGGATGGAAATATGCAATCGATTTAATGATGGCGAACGGGATGTATTCCTTGTTTCCTTGAAAGCAGGCGGGACAGGCCTTAATCTGACAGGTGCCGATACAGTTATCCTTTATGACCTATGGTGGAATCCAGCAGTGGAAGAGCAAGCTGCAGACCGTGCTCACCGGATTGGTCAAAAAAACGTTGTACAGGTCATCAAGCTTTTTGCTAAAGGTACTATTGAAGAGAAAATGAATGAACTTCAAGAGAAAAAGAAGCATCTGATAGAAGAAATCGTGGACCCGGGGGAAGAGGGGTCATCTAAACTTACTGAAGAAGATATCCGGGAAATTTTGATGGTATAAAGATAGGTGGGGTGTATGTATGCTATGTAATTGGATAACATGCTCATCGGCTATAAAAAAATTTGTTTTTCATCTTCTGAATGAGATTAAAGAACTTATAAAGGAAGACCTAATTGGTTTCTACATACACGGTTCTTTAGCAATGGGTGGCTTTAACCCGGGCAGAAGTGATATTGATATTTTGGTTGTTACGAGCAATCCAATAACTGTGGAAACTAAAAGGAAATTAGCACAATTATTTCTAACTATTTCTTCCAAGCCGTATCCAGTGGAAATAAGTTTTTTGAATGAAACACAATTAAGAAGTTGGAAACATCCCAGCCCATTCGATTTTCATTATAGTGAATGTTGGAGAAGACGTTATGAAGATGATTTGGCAAAGGGTAAATATCAATATTTAAACGAAAAGATTAAGACTGATGCTGATTTAGCTGCACATATAATGATAACCACTAATCGGGGAGTTTGTTTAGAAGGGAAACCTATTATTGAAGTGTTTCCGTTGATTCCCCGTTCACATTATCTATCATCCATTATGGGGGATTTTCAAGATTGCCTGGAAAATATAGAGGTGGATCCAATATACAGCATATTAAATTTAATAAGGGTATATTGGTTTCTAAAAGAAGGTATTATTTCTTCAAAGCAAGAAGCTGGCAACTGGGGGTTATCGTCATTGCCCAAGGGGTTGTGCTTTACCATTCAGAAAGTGGTTGATCGTTATTCGGGGGTGGGAGAAATTTCTTATTTTGAGAAGGATGAACTATTATCAGTAAGAAATTATCTGGCAACTAATGTGCAGGAATTATTAATAAGAGTTCAATAAACTTACAATTTATAGAAAGAAACAGGCGGATTTTATTTCCACCTGTTTGTTCATTTTTAAATAATTATTAAGAACGCTTTTGTTTCTTTCTTGAAGAATCAGCCTTTTTAATCCTGCATTTTAAACAGTTCTATCCTTCAAATAAGATACTTCATTCCCTTTCCTTTTCTCTTACATTACAAAAAAGTGTTTAATATTGTCGAATTTTGAAGTATAATTAGACTATTCGTCGTTTTCTTGTTTGCAAGAATCGGTGTTAATAGTTTCTATGAACCAAATACATAGTAACCAAAAATGATAACGTTTTCGTTACAGAAAAGGAAAGGTGTATATGTCAACAGAAACAACTTCAGAAGACAGGACATTAGAAAGGGGTCTGAAAAACCGTCATATTCAACTGATTGCGATTGGCGGAGCAATTGGAACTGGCCTATTTCTAGGCGCGGGAAAATCTATTCATCTAGCTGGCCCCTCCATAATGCTTGTCTACCTCATCATTGGTATTGCGCTCTTTTTTATGATGCGTGCATTGGGAGAATTATTGCTATATAAGTCGGATGCTGGTTCTTTCGCAGAATTCGCAGAAACGTTTATCGGCCCCTGGGCAGGTTTTATTACAGGCTGGACCTACTGGTTTTGCTGGATTGCAACAGGGATCGCTGAAATTACGGCAGTTGGTGTTTACGTGAAGTATTGGATGCCGGAAGTTCCGCAATGGATTCCAGCTCTTGCCTGTGTACTCATTTTATTTCTCATAAATATGACGACGGTCAAGGCGTTTGGAGAAATTGAATTTTGGTTTGCGCTTATCAAAATCATTGCAATCATTGCATTGATTATTATTGGAATTGTTTTAGTATTTATGGGCTTTAAAGGAAATGGTGCAGAGGCGTCTTTTTCTAACCTATGGACATATGGAGGCTTCTTTCCAAATGGAGTTTCAGGGTTTATTCTTTCCTTCCAAATGGCTGTCTTTTCATTTGTAGGGATTGAACTTGTTGGTATTACAGCTGCGGAAACAATGGATCCAAAAAAGACGATTCCAAGAGCGATTAACAACATTCCCGTTCGTATTTTAGTTTTTTATATTGGCGCGTTATTGGTAATCATGTCAATTTATCCATGGAACGGTATAAATCCTGCTGAAAGTCCGTTTGTAAAAGTCTTTGCTTTAATTGGCATTCCAGTGGCAGCTGGTATTATTAATTTTGTTGTAACAACAGCGGCGGCGTCATCTTGTAACAGTGGTATTTTTAGTACCAGCCGGATGACGTATAACCTTGCAAATGATGGAAAGGCACCAAAGCAAATGAAAAAGTTGAACAGTCGAAACATCCCTGCACCAGCACTCATTTTTTCAACGCTTGTGCTACTGGTTGGTGTATTGCTTAATTATCTTTTGCCAGACCAGGTTTTTACGTTAGTAACGAGTATTGCGACCATTTGCTTTATTTGGGTCTGGGGTGTCATCTTATTTTCACATATCAAGTTCCGTAAAATGATGCCAGAAGAGGCAAAAAGAAATCCTTTTAAAATGCCGTTAGCCCCCTTTGTAAACTGGGTGGTGCTTGCTTTCTTCGCTTTCGTTATTGTTGTATTAGGCTTTGCAGCAGATACACGTATTGCGCTTTTTGTCACTCCGGTTTGGTTTCTTATTCTAGTCATTGCCTATCTGATGATCAGAAAAAAGCAGGGCAGGCCAATAGAAGAATAAATTAAAAATGAGCCAGTCCCTTAATCTTTAGGGATTGGCTTTTAAAATAGGAATTGCGCATGGCTTCAAAACGGTTGACTTTTCCTCTTGATGTCAATAGTATAGAGGTATCAAAAATCGGAAGGGTGTAACAAGTACATGATTTATTAATCCTATTTTCAAGAAAAAACATTCGTTTTATATTAAGAAATGGTTGACTGAATGGGATTAATCTATACTTTTTGCATCAAAGATGGATGAGTAAAGCTTCTAGCTAATCCTATTCAGAATTACAGTTCTTTTAACGAAAATTTTTCTGAATAGGATTAGTAATGTACGGTATGGACAATGGAAATTGATCAAATTTCTTTTAGCAGCATGCCAGCATTGCCTCCTGTTCAGAAAAATGAATAGGGGGTTTTTTAGGCTTGTTTATTCTTGGTCATCATTATACAATGTATAGAACAGGCGTTCTTGTTTGAAGGTGGGAACAAAACCTTAAATTTTATAAATAGTTCTGGAGGACAATATGAATTCTAAGATTAATTCAAAAGCTATTATGATCACGTTCATGATTGGTGCGTTTTTTGCAATTTTAAATGAGACACTACTTAACATAGCATTGACTGAGCTTATGCAGGTGTTTCATGTTGATGCCCCGACAGTTCAATGGATGGCCACTGGCTTTATGCTTGTAATGGGTGTGTTAATGCCAATTTCTGCATTCTTAATTCAGTGGTTTACAACACGGCAGATGTTTATCGGTGTTATGACTGTATTTTTAATCGGGACAACAATCGCAGCTTGTGCAATCAATTTTCCGATGCTGCTAATAGGTCGAATGATTCAGGCAGTCGGGACTGGATTATTAATACCTGTTATCATGAATGCATTGCTTTTACTTTATCCTCCTGAGGTTCGCGGGAGAATTATGGGAACATTTGGGTTGGTGATCATGTTTGCACCAGCTATCGGCCCAACCTTATCAGGGGTAATTGTCGATGTGTTAGGCTGGCGCTGGTTATTTATCACCGTCATTCCGTTCGCGGCGTTTTCTATTCTTTTTGCGTTCAAGTATCTGCAGAATGTTGGTGAGGTGACACGCCCGAAAATAGATGTTTTGTCAATCATTCTATCTTCCATTGGTATTGCTGGAATTATCTATGGGTTTAGCAGTGCGGGGGAAGATCCGGAAGGGTTTCGTTCAATCACAATTATTTCGATTATCGCGATCAGTCTGTTGAGCCTGCTCTTATTTGTATTGCGCCAATTGAAGTTAGAAGAGCCATTACTGGATGTCCGTGTGTTTAAGTACAAAAGCTATGCACGGGGTGTAATCCTCTTTGTTCTTGTCATTATGGCAATGTTCGCCTCTGAAATTGTCATGCCGATGTATTTGCAGGGACCACTTGGATATAGTGCGAAGGTAGCCGGCTTATTGCTTTTACCTGGGGCATTATTGAACGGTTTGATGTCACCAGTAATGGGTACCTTATTTGATAAATTTGGTCCGAGGAAATTAATCATTCCTGGCACGGTTGTGTTGGTTGGTGTATTGCTGTTCTTTAGCAATATTAATCCTTCCGTTCCAATCTGGTCGTTCGTGCTCGTATATATTGTGTTGATGCTGTCCATTTCAGCAATCATGATGCCTGCTCAAACAAATGCGTTAAATGAGTTGCCCAAAAATCTGTATCCACATGGCACGGCTGTCGCGAACACTTTACAGCCGATTGCCGGCGCACTTGGGGTGTCTATATTTGTCAGTATTATGAGTCAGGGCAGGAGCGCTTTCATTGAGGGGCAATCCGGTCCAGTAACCGAGCAGATAATGAATGATGCAATGACGAACGGCGTACACCATGCCTATTGGTTTGCGTTAGCGTTGGGTATAATTGCTGTCTTTATTTCTTTATTCATCAAAAAAGCAGTAGCACCTGATTTTGATGAAAACTAATGAAATCAAAAAGGAGCATTTCCCTAGAAATGCTCCTCAGGCTGTCGAGAAACCCTCGACAGCCTGATTTTTTTCTTTTCGCTTTACCAGTTCACCGCATTAATTTGGTATAATAGAGGTAACAAGAAAAGGCGGTGACGGACTTGTTCCATACGAGGAAAAACACACAGAATGAAGTAGAATTTGTTTCCATTGAGGATTTAGTTCCTCAAAATCATCTTCTAAGAAAAATTGATAAATATATTGATTTCACTTTCATTTTAGATAAGGTAAGACCTTATTATTGTGAGGATAACGGACGTCCATCCTTAGATCCCCTTGTGTTATTTAAAATGATGTTTATTGGTTATTTCTTTGGCATTCGTTCGGAACGGCAATTGGAACGAGAAATACAAGTGAATATTGCTTATCGTTGGTTTTTGGGCTTGAAAATTTCTGATCCAGTTCCTCACCATTCCACTATTAGCTGGAATCGCCGTACTCGTTTTAAAGATACTGATGTCTTCCAAGAAATGTTTGATGAAACTGTACACCTTGCAATGAATCACCGGATGGTTGGTGGAAGGGTATTGTTTACGGATTCAACACATTTAAAAGCTAACGCAAATAAACATAAGTTCACAAAAGAAACCGTTGAGATAGAGACGCGTGAGTACATAGAAGAATTAGATCAAGCCATCGAAGATGATCGGCAAGCTCACGAAAAAAGCCTTTAAAGAATCGTGAAGAAATGAAGAAAACAAAGAATATTCGAAAAAGTAAAACAGACCCCGATAGTGGTTTTATGTCGCGTGATCAAAAACAGGAAATGTTTTGTTACCTTGACCATCGTACAACAGACATGAAATTTAATATTATTACCGACGCATTCGTTACACCAGGCAATGTTCACGATTCGGTTCCCTATCTTAAGCGAATAGATCGGCAAGTAGAACGGTTCGGCTTTATCGTTGAGGCGGTTGGATTGGACTCAGGCTACCTTACGGTCCCCATTTGTAAAGGCCTTTCCGACCGAAATATATTTGGCGTTATTGCTCATCGAAGGTACCACCCTACACAAGGTCTATTTCCAAAATGGAAATTCAAATACCAAGAAAAACAAGATGTTTATATTTGTCCCAATGGTGAAACGCTACCTTATTCTACTACTAATCGAGAAGGTTATCGAGAGTATAAATCAAATCCCAAAAAATGTGTGACGTGCCCTCTACTGGACCAATGTACACGGTCAAAAAATCACCAAAAAACCGTGACACGTCATGTGTGGGAAGAGCATAAAGAAAAGGTACGGTTAAACCGCCTATCGACTTCAGGAAAAATGCTTTATAAATTTAGAAAAGAAAAAGTAGAGCGAAGTTTTGCAGACTCGAAAGAACTGCATGGGCTTCGCTACTGCAGGTTGAGGGGATTGCACAACGCTGGTGAGCAAGTGTTACTCACCGCAGCGTGCCAGAACATGAAAAAGATTGCCACACACTTAGCCAAGCTTGGCTAAGTGTGTGGGAGTCTATTTTCATATAATATTTCATTAATAAAACTCGCTTTTTTCACATTAAAAAGCTTGTAGAGAAAAAAATACCCTAGTTTCTCTACAAGCTGAGGAGCATTTCCCTAGAAATGCTCCTTTTATGGATTCATATGATCTATCGGTTTTCAAATAATTTCGCGAAAGATCTTTTTTTCATTTGATATTCCTTTGCCAGCGAGACTTTTTCCTGTCTTAATTTCTCAATCTTTCGCTTTAATTCATTAATTTCCTGGGTTTGTTTTTCTGTGTTTTTGATTCGTTTTTTTTGTTCATGCTGCTGTTCTTGTAAATCTTTAATTGATTCTTTCTGGTCCGAAACACTAGCTACAGTTTTACCAATTGTTTGCATTACTGTTAGAACATTTTCTTTGTAATCTTCATTATCTAACGAATCTGTTTCATCCTCTGTAGTATCCTCTATTGGAAGGAGGAAATTTTGACCCGCCAACATTTCCATGATTTGTGGTTTTTTATATTTTTGGCTTTTACATTTTTTAATGAACTTTAACACATTAATTGCCTCAGGATGATAATAGACCACATCCTTCCGCTTCGTTTCCGGGATATAAAAATTATAATCCTCGATCCATTTTACTGCCTTGTTATGTGGAATATCAACTATATGGCATAACCCATTGATACTCAATAATTCCAATATCTTCACCGTCTTTCTTATCATTGTCAGAAACATTATCCTGTTTCAATTTCCAAATCATATCATTATGATAAAGAAAGAGATTGGAATGAGTATGTGATAAATGTGGAAAAAGTAAGTAATGCATGCAGTGTCTGTGAACCCGATGAACCAGTGGAATTTCATGTGAATAATGAAATCCCTTGAATCACCTTCAACTGGGGAGACAACTATTTCTCGCCCGAGTTGGCCATGCCATCTCCCAAGTTCCACTAGATAAGTGGGACAAGGAACCTGTCCCCACGTCCCGTCATTCGATATTGCTATGTGCTTTTAATGCGTCGTTCTGGGTTACTTTTTTTAGCTGGGCGTACTGCAGGCATAGGGTATCGAAGACGATATGGGCGCTTTGGTCAAATAATGATCCAAGTGGCTGAATGCTTTTTGCTTCGTTTGCTTTTCGGTATTTTGTTGCTGCTGGTAGTATGAGTGTGTGGTCCACTTCATTGGCTAAAGGACTTGTGTCATCAGTGGTTAGCCCATAAACCTGTACATCATTTTCTTTTGCCTTCATAGCTGACCAAACGACTTGATGTGTTTTTCCAGAACCGGAAATAGCAATTAACAGATCTCCTGAATGAAGTGAAGGAGTAATGGTCTCACCAATCACATATACTGTAGCCCCAATGTGCATAAGCCGCATGGCAAATGATTTAGCCATCAACCCGGACCTTCCTTCACCGATTACAAAAATACGTTCAGCATGACTAATGGCCTTTACCACTTCATCCATATCGCTCTCTTGGATTTGCTCAACCACTTGATTTATTTCGGTTAAAATTTGTTTTGTCATTCCCATTTAGTTTACCTCCCTTATGATTCGTTGAAATTGTGCAGAAGCTTCCAAGCGATTGGTTTGCTTCGTGATGGCGCTACCTATAATACAAACGTGAGGGTGATACTTTTTCAGGATAGCTGGCAGTGTGCCATGTGTGATTCCTCCAGCCACTGCAATAAGTCGATCATCCCACTTTACCTCGGATACAGTGAATGTTTTCTGATTTACTTCCTGCTGGTCTTTACTCGTATGCAAGCAGAAAATCGCACGCGGGAAAGCATCGTGCAAGGCTTGCTGGGTGAAAACAGATGTGTTGAGTAAATCAATCATCATCGTCTTGTCTGCCTGGTCGACTGCTTGCTGTACAGTTTCAATCGTTACAAGGGGGAGGCCCCCATTACCGTAACAACGTCTGCTCCGGCGTCAAATGCGAGTTTGCATTCGTATTTGGCATTGTCATTAATCTTCATATCTGCTACCAATGTTTTGGCTGGAAATGCGTAGCGAAATTTCTGGATACTTTCCATACCAAATTCTTTCACCAATGATGTTCCGATTTCAAGCCAGTCAACCTGATCCCTTGTTTCATAAGCCAACTGAATTGCTTCTTCAACTGTAAACCGGTCTAAAGCCAACTGTAGCAGCATATTATTTCACTCCTTGGTTGGAAAACTGACTGTTCATACTAACAGCAGTCCTTTTTTCGTTTCCGACATATATGGTTATCACGGCCGCAATCAGTAACGATATTGACATTAAGATATAGGATGCACCGAAACTCCCCGTTACATCATTTAAGAAACCAACGATATATGCGCCAACAAAACTTCCCAGTGCGCCGAAACTGTTAACTAATGCCATAGCACCACCAGCCACGTTTTGTGGCAATATCTCGGGAATAATTGCAAAAAATGGACCATATGGTGCGTACATCATGCCACCTGCGATTACTAAGAGTGTATAGGAAAGCCAGTACTGTTCAGTCCCTATTAAATAGGATCCATAAAAAGCGACTGCTCCAACAAGTAAGAATGGCCAAACAAAATCACGGCGATTGAGAAGCTTGTCTGAAAAGTACGAAGCAATCAGCATCCCAATTATCGCCAGCAAATAAGGAGCTGAACTCAACCAGCCTGCCTGGATCATCGACATGTTTGGTGCCTGGGAAAGGATGGACGGAAGCCACATCATGAAACCATAAACACCTAGACTCCATAGGAAATATTGAATACTTAACAAAATTACTTTTTTATTTTTAAATGCTGATCGATAATTTTTGACTGGCTTAATAGCAGCTTGTTCCTGCCTGAGTACTTCTTCCAAATCTCCTTTTTCTGTATTATTTAACCATTTTGCATCTTTTGGACGATCGTTAACCAGTTTCCACCAAATGAATGCCCAAATAATTGGCGGAATTCCTTCAATAATGAACATCCAGCGCCAGCCAACACCTTCTAATAAATAGCCGGAAACAATGGACATCCATAGTACAGTGGCCGGATTACCAAGTATCAGGAAGGTATTAGCTTTAGAACGTTCTCTTTTTGTAAACCAGTGGCTAAGGAATACTAACATTGCTGGCATAACAGCGCTTTCAACCACGCCTAGTAAAAATCGGTCGGCAATTAATAAATAGACATTAGACAACATACCTGTTGCTGAAGCTAAGACGCCCCACAGAATCAATGACCAGAAAATAAGTTTTTTTGCGCTTTTTTTCTCTGCATAGGCAGCTCCTGGGACTTGGAAAAAGAAATAGCCAAGAAAGAATAAAGCACCCAGGAGAGATGATATAGCTGGTGTTATCTGCAAATCATGCGCCATTTCACTTGCCGAACCAAAGCTGAAATTTGCACGATCCAAATAGGCTAGACTGTATGTGATAAAAGCAATTGGAATCAACCGGTACCAACGTTTACGACTTAATGATTCTTCCATGTTATTTCACTCCTTGCTTAATGTGTGAATGTATAAATTTATTTAGTTGTTGTCTGGTAGGCAGGCCATCACTATCTCCTTGTGATTGAATGGCTAATGCGCCAACAGCATTTCCTCTTGCAACAGCCTGTGGTACTGTCAGGTTTTCGAGCAGGCCGCTGATTGTTCCTACCGCAAAACCATCTCCTGCGCCAACAGTGTCGATTACTTGCTCAACGAAATATCCTTCAACTGTTCCCTCGGCATCATTAGTCCGGTAATATGCGCCTTTTTCACCCAGTTTAATTACAACTAGCTTTACCCCCTTGTCAAGATAGAAGGAAGCGATATCCCGCGGATTTTCATAGCCGGTTAACTGCTGACCCTCTGTGATCCCTGGAAACATCCAATCGGCCTGAAACGCTATTTGATTGACCCTTGCTGTCATGGTGCTTTCGTTTGACCATAATACAGGCCGCAGATTCGGGTCAAAGCTAATCGTAATTCCGTATTTATGCGCCAATTCTATCATTTCATCGGTATATTCCCTGACTGTTTCGGATAAAGCAATAGGTATACCGGTAAGGTGCAGATGATCTGCTTGCTTGACCCAGCCCTGATTGATATCTTCTTTTCTCAGCTGGCGAAAAGCGGAAAAACCTCTAAAATATTCAACAACTGGATCGCCCGCACCGACATTCGATTTCAATTGGAAACCGGTAGGGTAGTTGGGATCCAGTGAAATATGCGATATGTCGATATTTTCCTTTGCTAGTGTACTGGAGATAAAACGTCCTAAAGAATCCTGACCAACCCGACTTGAAAACCCGACATCGAAACCAAGCCGGGAAAGTCCGATTGCAACATTCGTTTCCGCCCCTGCCAGATATTTATTAAAAGTCTGTCTGTCTTCTAACGACCCAGCCTCAGTGGCAACGAACATTGTCATCGCTTCACCAAATGTAATAACCTTTTTCATGCAGTAACTTCCTTTCTAAGTTTCGTTACCCACTGCGGACCTTCCACATTTGGATTGTCCAGAGGGAATTCAATTGCCGTATATACTGGGAATGTTAGATTTAAATGTTCGGTGGAAATAGCTTTGCTTTCCCAGCCTGTCATTGACCTTGTTACCGATTTCAAATGGAAGTACTCGATCCATTGGTGTAATGAATTGTAGGCAGTTAGCCAGTCCTCCTTATTTACCGTCCAGTTGCCAACATCAAATGTCATACCGATTGATTTATCCTGTTTCCATTGAAAGAAGGACAGAATAGGAATTAGTGTGCCACCGTATATGGTTTGGTCATTTTCAATTAAAACCTTTATGTTTGCTGGTGAATTATGATCCAACCATTTTTGAAAATCATCTGTATTTGCTAGATTAGCATCAAATCTGCCAAGTGAAAGCTTGATATAGTCAGCATTTAGTTGCTTCGCTTCATTAATTGCTGTTATCACTAACGGATTGAGACTATAGCCATCCTGCCATAACTCTATTGGGGCAGAATAAATCACCGTATTCAGACCGGAAGCATTAATAGAATTTTTTAAAACAGCCAATTCCACTGCGATATCCTGCAAGCGTTCTCTACGGATTTCTATTCCATCTGCACCATATTGTTCGATCAATTTAACTTGTTGTTCATTTGAAAAGGTTTCATTAAAAATTAGTGTAGGTAAGATAATTTGAGTCAAAGTTGCCCTCCTGATCAACAGTTTGTTTATAAACCGGTTTAGTAAATCGATTTATTAAATACTAACACGGATGTAAGCGGTTTACAATATAAAATTTGCTGTAAGCTGTTTAAATCAGGGAAACGGTCGTATATAAACCACCCAATAACACCACGCATGCTTGCTCGGGTTAGTCAGTATAATGGCTTTTCTCAGGAAAAAGAGTTAAGCTTTAGATGCAGAAAAAATGAAGAGGTAGATTAAATATGGAAAAAATTACAATGGCGGATGTTGCGAAAGAAGCCGGTGTATCAAAGAGTACAGTCTCCCAATTCTTAAGTAAACGTTATGAGTACATGAGTGGGGAGACAAGAAAGAAAATAGAAAAAGCTATTGAAAAGCTTAATTATCATCCTAATTATCTGGCTAGAAGTTTAAAACAGAAGCGGACTTCCATGATTGGCGTGATTGTAGCAAATATCATGCACCGATTTTCCACCGAGATAAGCCGGGTTATTGAAGACTTTTTTAATCAGCATGATATGCACGCAATCATCTGTAATGCTGATAATGACCCAGGGAAAGAAAGAAAATACATCGAAATGCTCCGGGCAAAACAAGTGGACGGGTTGATTATTTTTCCGACGGGGCAAAATATTGATCTATACACCAATATGGTTGAAGGGGGTTACCCAGTTGTGTTCATGGATCGTAAAGTGCCCGGCGTAGCCGCACCAACCATTATTTCAAACAATTTGGATGCAGTTTATTCTGCAATTGAACACTTCATTGAAAATGGCCATCAACAAATTGCAATTGCTTCACAACCGTTAACCATTTCCACCCGGACCGATCGGTATGAAGGATATAAAAAAGCCCTCGAAGCATATGGATTAGTAATAAATCCATCATTAATGATTAATGCGGAAATTAAGACAGTGAGGAAAGAGTTAGAAAGGCTTTTCACATCTGGCTCACCACCGACGGCATTATTAGCGGCAAATGACCTAGTCTTTATCGAAGTTCTTGAATTCGCAAAGGAAAATAACCTTCAAGTTGGAGAAGATTTCGCGTTAGCGGTATTTGATAATATTCCTTTCGCGCATTTAGTCAATCCACCAGTGACTACGGTTGCGCAATCATCCCGTGGTATGGGTGAGAAAGCAGCAGAAATATTGTTAAAACAAATCAATAAGGAGAAGGTGGATACGAATGAGATTGTATTTCCGTGTGAGTTATTAATACGAGAATCGTCGGAAAAAACGTGGTCAGGATTTTGGTGAAAATTGATAATTAGAAGTACTGTCTAGCTACTGCAGAGCAACTAGTGGTCTTCCTTCATCCCCGTACGAAAAGTCAACTAACCTAGACAGGTTGAACTCGGGCAAGGGAGTGCGGAACTTGGGCGTGGTATTTAGGAGAGGGCAGGCTCAAGTCGGGAGAGAAATAGTTGTCTCCCGACTTGTTTAGTTTCTCGACCGAGTTTTTTACCCAGCCTGGTTTTAGGTCAATATCCTTTATAGTTTGTTTATCTCAATATGGTTCCCGAGCGTTATTAGTTCCTTTTTCTATCCAAGGTCTTAAGTCAATCCTCTAACCATCACATAGACGCTCAACTTAAAGGAGAGAACCAAGGCGCTTGCGCTTTTCTTAGCTAAAATTCTTTGATAGGTTCATAGTTCTTTTGATGAAACTGGTAAAAGCAGCTTAACTCCTCGTTTATTAAACGGTAATAGTTTACTATCTGCAATCAAATGACTGATGTATCCAGCAAGACAGGTGTAATAAATGCCTTCTATTCCAAGCGACATTTGTAATTTGGAAGAAATGATTCCAAAAAAAATAACTCCCAATATTGAATGCGTATAACTGCGGTGTGATACAAAAGAAGCAAGTATAATATATATTCCGAGTAGCATTAACCAGCCTTCCTCCAAGGAGAATCCGCCTGCTACCACACCGATTCCCGTGATGGTTAGCATATGTTTTTGTGTAATCAGTGACGATATAACGATCATTCCTAATCCAATTCCAATACCTATGTACTTCTCGTTATTTATTCCTTCATAATAACTATAAAAGACCATCAAAATTCCAATTAACTGAGCAACTTTCTGAATCATTTTATGGGATAAGGTGATTTTTCCACGAAGCTTCCCATCAATATCGAGGTCCGGAATTAAGCCTGAAACAGTGCCTAAGCCCACTAAAAAAAGAGTCGTAGAAGGTGTTGCGTCAAACGTGTTTGCAATTACAAATCCTGTTGCAGCTCCTATTGCTGCATGTGCTGTGCCATTCATTTATTATTTCACCTCAGATAAAAGTTGTTACGGCGCCTGAAGCACCATTCTCTATTGTACAACAAAATGTTTGTTCTGTTTAGACGAAATAGACACAATTAAATATAGGTATTAATGTTAAAATAAAACTCTATAACCGAAAAAAGAAGGGGATTTTAGTGGGAAAAGAATTTCCTGAAATAGAAACAAAAAGATTAATGTTAAGACAAGTAACAGTAGAAGATGCCAAGGATATGTTTACCTATCTGTCCGATGAGGATGTTGTGAAGACAATGGGACTAGATCCCTGCCAAACAATAGAAGACGCGTGCGATGAAATAAAGTGGTATAAATCTATCTACCAAGAAAACACCGGGATTAGGTGGGGAATTACCCCGAAAGATTCAGGCAAGGTGATAGGAAGCTGTGGTTTCCTTAACATGCATTCCAAACATCACCGGGCTGAAGTTGGATATGGATTAGGCAAAGATTACTGGGGAAAAGGTATCGCAAGTGAAGCATTGGCGGCCGTTGTTGCTTATGGTTATCAGCAGTTACAGTTGGAAAGAATAGAAGCTTTAATTGAACCTGCTAATCTCTCATCACAAAAATTAGTAGAAAAACATGGATTTACAAGGGAAGGATTGTTGAGACATTATGAATATACCCGCGGAAAATTTGATGATCTGTACATCTACTCAATAATCAGACACGAACATTTTTCAAAAGCAGGTGAAAAGGATGAAATATAATCTCGAAGTGTTGTTAAAGGACAATACCAATTTTACAGCTTTTTTACATACGAAAATTAAAGCATTTAATGATGAAAAATCAAATCACCACAAAGACGCTAGAAAAGAAGGAGCGGTACAACCAATAAGCATTATTGTATCAAACGATATAAATAGATGGATTGGTGGAATAACTGCCGAAGTCTATTGGAACTGGCTTGAACTCAATGATTTCTGGTTTGATGAGACATATCGCGGCGATGGATTAGGCAGCACATTGCTCGAAAAGGTGGAAGCAATTGCTAAACAAAAAGGTGCAGAAAAAGCAATGGTAACAACATTCGAATTTCAAGCTAAGACTTTCTATGAGTTAAAGGGTTATCAAGTGGTTGGTGCAGTTGAGGATTATCCTCCAGGCAGTTGCTATTATACGATGGTAAAAACGTTATCCTAAGGAGTCCCGTCACTCGCCCAAAAGGTGCGCAACGTATATTCGGCAACAAACTATGCGAAAACAGTCTTTGGAAAAAACAAGGTTGACATGGCGGAAAGGTATAGTATAGTTAGTTGTATAAATGAAAATGATTATCATTATCATTGAATACATAATCACAGTCAAATTTGCAATGCATAAAGGTCATTTTCATTAGAATATACCTAGGGGGAAGTTTCAATATGAATAAATGGATGTTGGTATTATGTGTTATTGCCATTACGCTTTTAGCTGCTTGTGGAGGCAATAATGAGGGGGAAGTGAATCGAAAAGATACAAGTGAGCAGGACCGGACAATTACGATTGAGGATGCCTATGGAAAACAAACCATTAAGGGTACTCCGAAAAAGATTGTTGTACTTGAATGGTGGTTTGCTGAACATTTACTTGCATTAGGCATTCAGCCTGCGGGAGTTCCTAATATTGATGAATATAATAATTGGATCAATATTGAAAAGGACTTAGCGGATAGTGTTGTGGACGTTGGAACACGTCAGGAGCCAAATTTAGAAGCAATTTCCCGTTTAAATCCCGATTTAATTGTTGCTGCAAAGTTCCGGCACGAGAATATAATCGAGCAACTAAAGGATATTGCACCGACAATTACGTTTGCTCCATATAGCGAGGATGCTTCTGAAAATCTTTATAACGAGGTGATGAGTGAATTTGAAACGCTTGCAACAATTGTCGATAAAGAGGAAACAGCCAAGAAACGGATTACAGAGTTAAATGAATTTTATGAAGAACAAAAGAAACGTGTGGACAAAGCAGGATTAAAGGGTGCGGAATATATCGCAGCTTTGGCTTATTCCACACAGAATTCACCAGTATTGAGGTTGTATACGGATAATTCAATCGTTGCGCAAGTCATGAGTAGACTTGGCTTCAAAAATGCATATGAATCGAATAAGGTCGAACAATATGGATTTACAGAAGCGGGTGTTGAGGCACTTCAAAACTTTCAAAGAGAAAATCTTCAGTTCTTATACATTACACAGGAGAACGATAATGTTTTTGAAAACCAATTAAAAGGTAATCCGGTGTGGGAAGAGCTAAGCTTTGTAAAAGCAGGAAATACACATCAAATCCCGGGAGATACACCTGTTTTTGGTGGAGTTTTGTCTGACAAAGTATTGGCTAAAGCGCTGGTCGATTCGATGTTTGCAGAATAATAGATGATCTTCATACTGAACAATATAGAAAGCCGCAATCTTACCAGATTGTAGCTTTTTTATTTACACTTTATGAAAATAAAGAATAAAAAAATCCAAGGCTCTGGCCATTAGTTTTTGGCGACAAGCCAAGATTTTCTAATGGATGATTTTATCAAGTAGGAATTAGAAAATAAGTAGGAGAATAGGATATAAATAGTGAACAATTGTCGAGGTTTTCAATCAAATATTGGAGGTGGTTGAATGAACAAAAAGGTTAGAGTGATTATTGGATTATTTTGCAGCCTGATTATTTGTTTTTTCGGTGTATACGGACTAATGGCTGAGGATCCTGTTTCAAGTTTGACAATTATTCCTATTATACTCGCGGCCGCTGGACTTATTGGAGTGGTTGCCAACGTAATCGAATTAATAAAATAAACATATTATGCTCCCGGTTTTTTTTTAAAGTTTCATAGAATCCCATAACAGAACAAATATTCGTGTTATAATTTATTAAACAGTGAACAGGGGGGATTCTATGGAGCTAATAAATATAAACATTGTCGAGCGGATGGAGCACTACCATGTGACCGGTTTAAGCATGGCAATGATTAACAATAGCAAACAAAGTCGGACAACAAGCTATGGTTTACTTGAAAAAGGAACGAATAACCATGTGAAAGATGGTTCCATTTTTAATGCTTGTTCCATCAGTAAATTTCTAACGTCCATGCTGGTAATGAAAATAGTGGAACAAGGTGATTTTGATTTAGATGAGGATGTAAATAAGAAGCTGACGTCGTGGAAGGTACCGGATAATACATTTACTGTAGATAAGAAGGTCACCTTACGTTTGTTGCTTAGTCACCAATCAGGCGTCATGGATCCACCGGGCAGTTTTGATGAGCTTAATTTTGTTTATGGCGAACCGAGGATGGTGGAGTTGCTTAAGGGAAGAACGCCTTATTGCAGGGAAACCATTGAGGTAAAGTTTGAACCTGGAAGCGACTTTCATTATTCTGATGCAGGTTACTGCATTATTCAACTACTTATAGAAGATAGTTTTAAAAAACCGTTTAAGCAAGTCATGAAGGAACAGGTTTTTGATCCGTTGGGAATGACAAACAGCACATTTGATCAAATCGAATGTAAGGAATTTTCCTCTGGTCACAATAAAAATGGCGAAGCGCTAGAGTATAAATATTCTGTTTATCCGTATCCAGCTGCCTCAGGATTATGGACCACGCCAACAGACCTAGCTTTATTGGTTATTGAATTAATGGATTCGTTAAAAGATGAAAGCAAAGCTGGTCTTACGGTGTACTCCGCGAAAGAAATGATTCAAGCACAAGGATGTAAAGAGTGGACTGGCCTTGGGGTTTTTCTAGATGAAAGCGAACGGGGATTAGAAATTTCATCACTTGGCTGGGGAAGGGGCTTTCAATGTATGATGATAGCTTCTCCGTATCTGGAGACAGGGGCTGTTATCATGACCAATACAGATCTAGGAGTTCATCAATTAGAGGGCATAATTGGAGAAATATATCAAGATCTTAAATCGATTTGAATGTTATGTATAAAAAAGATGAGCGGGAAACTTTCCACGCTCATCCAGTATTATCTTAACTGCATTAATACACTTGGTCACCATTGAAAATTGAACTTTTGACAACAACATAATCGACCGTGCGGATAGCTTCAAGCGAGCTTCCTCCAGCGTAGGAAATGGAGGATTGCAGATCCTGTTCCATTTCTTTCAATGTATCTTTTAAGGAACCTTTATGTTCAACATACATTTTCTTGCCCTCTACGTTCTTTTTCTCACCTTTTTGGTATTCAGAGGCGGAGCCAAAGTATTCTTTATAAAGCTTTCCTTCTTTTTCAAACGTTTCCCCTGGTGATTCTTCATGCCCGGCAAATAATGAACCAATCATGACCATGGTTGCGCCAAATCGAATTGACTTAGCCACATCACCATGTGTCCGAATGCCACCGTCAGCAATGATTGGTTTACTTGCTGCCTTGGCACACCAACGCAACGCTGCCAGTTGCCAACCGCCAGTTCCAAAACCGGTTTTAATCTTAGTGATACATACTTTCCCTGGTCCGATCCCAACCTTTGTTGCATCTGCGCCAGCATGTTCCAATTCCCGTACTGCTTCAGGTGTTCCAACATTTCCAGCAATCACAAAACTCTGCGGTAAGTGCTTTTTAATATGCTGAATCATCTTGATTACCGCATTCGAGTGACCATGTGCGATATCAATCGTGATGAAATCGGGAGAAAGCTGTTCATCTACCAATTGTAGTATGAAATTATACTCATCTTCTTTGACACCAACACTAATGGATGTGATTAATCTACGTGAGTTCATATCCTGTATAAAAGCCAATCGCTTCCCTGGTTCGAAACGATGCATCACATAGAAATAGCCATTCTCTGCTAAAGAAATGGCAATCTTTTCGTCTATAATCGTCTGCATATTTGCAGGCACCACAGGCAGCTTAAAAGTATGTCCGCCTAGGCTTACCGCTGTATCACATTCTGATCGGCTATTTACCACACATTTTGCAGGAATTAATTGAATATCTTCATAATCAAATACATTTTCCATAATTGACACCCCTAAAAAACGAATATTAAATAATAATGAACAATAAATGTTCGTCTATTAGTTAATTTACCTTATTTCCAGATTTATGTCAAATAATAAAGTATATATTTTTTGAAAATAGTGAAACTTACTGAGTTTCTTTTACGTAAATAGTAAACAAAGAGGAGGGTGCATTTGACCAATTTCGTACAGAAAGCTGTTCTTAATAATATTGACTGGTGTAAAAGGGTATGTGAAACCCATGGAATGAAGCATATTTCAAAGGAAAACGTATGGGGACTGCTTGAGAAAGCACCCACTTATTATCCGGAAATTATTACCGCGAATAGGGATTCACCACTTGATGAAATAAACTTTTTTCTGAAGAACGGGAAAGTATCAAGTGTTAAAGATAGTTATGCCAACCTTAATTTGAAGCCACTCGGTTTTGAGATCCTCTTTGAAGCGGAGTGGATTTATCATGAACCTCTATCTAATAGGGGACAAGTTAATAAATGGCGTATCATTACAACTGACCGGGAGTTGGAGCAGTGGACAACTGTCAGTGGCTTGGATACGATAATCAAATCTGAATATCAAAACAAAAGATGTTAAGATTTTTATCCGTAAAGAAAATAGAAAAATATCCGGATTTATAGCGAACCGGAGTGCAGGTGTTGTTGGTGTATCCAATGTATTTACAGAAGGTAATGGACCCGAAAATCTCTGGCAGGAAATAATACATGTTGTGTCGTCGGAATTTCCAGGGGAATCGATAGTGGGTTATGAGCAAGAAGGGGATCTGAAGGCAGCACAAGCGGCTGGATGGGCTTCCATTGGATCGCTACGAGTATGGGTGAATTAGTGATATTATTATTGCTAAGGGTGAAAAAGCTTAATTCCTTATCCTAAATTGATGATTTTAGGAAAATAATTTTTTTATCACAGTGGGTGAAAAGAGTGATAGATAATATGATATTGCAAAAAGGAAAATTGCTGATTAGGAAACTAAAGGACTCGGATAAACAACTATTGGTGAAATGGCTGTCTAATCCAATGGTTTTAAAATATTACGAAGGCCGTGATTGTCTGCATGATTTAGAAATGGTGAATGAGCACTTTTACAGTCGTAAAGGTGACCAAGTAACTGGTTGCATAGTGGAATATGATGGAACCGAAATAGGATTTATCCAGTTCTACCAAATTGATGATGCGGAAAGAGAAGAATATGGATACACCGACATGTCTGAAACGATCTACGGTACCGATCAATTTATCGGGGAAATTGACTATTGGAATCAAGGTATTGGTACGTTTGTTGTTCGTTCCATGGCAGATTTTTTAATGGAGAAGAAAGCTGCTGATCGAATTGTTATGGATCCGCAAATATGTAATAACCGAGCAATTTCCTGTTATGAGAAATGTAAATTTAATAAAGTTAAACTTCTGCCGAAACATGAGAGGCATGAGGGAGAATGGCGGGATTGTTGGTTAATGGAGTATAGGAAATAATAGGATGCAACAACGATGCATACTTATTATTTAGTATACGAAGAATAACAGATATGGAGGTGTTTGCATTATGGGTAAGAATGATAGGAAAAAAGACAAGAATGGCGTTAGTGACGAACAAGCGGTGCGGAAAAACTTATCAACGGACTATGATCATGAATTCGCAAATGAACCACTAACATCTGCAGAAAAACATAATAATAAAAAAACAAAAAAACGACAGTAATTTGGTGAGAGGGAGATTATGCATAGCGTAATCTTCCTTTTTGCATATGTTAGCGGGCGGTCGAACCTTTAAAATTGCCAACAGTTGTATTATTTTACTCGGAGACTTGACCAAAACAGGTTTGAATCAAATTAATTCAACATAAAGTCACCTTATTTTCAGTATGATACTAATGGGATGGTTTTTAAATATGTACATAGTAAAGAATGCTTCGATTTTTGTGTTAAAATACAGAGGTATGGGGGATGCATTAGATGTTCAATATTGAGAAATTGCTGCTATTAATAGTCGGTGGTGGATTTGGAGGTATTCTCTTTTATACGGTATTTGGGGGCGCCACAGAGGTTGTCTTACTGGGAGTTATCATAGCTTTTTTGATTGATTTTAAACTTGGGATGATGAAAAAGGAAGAACAAAATTCACCTTACGATGAGACCTGAAATCTTACGAAAATGAAGGAGCAGATAGACTATGCCGACTTGCCAACATTGCGGCTCCATATGGAGTTGGAAGGATACCTTCCTGCAAGTTATAAAATTTAAAATGAAAATGAAATGTCCGAACTGCGAAGAAATTCAGTACCAGTCAGCCAAGTCGCGAAAACGTTCACAACTGTACTTTTTGCCTATAATATTTTTTATTGTTTTCCTAAATCTGGCGAATGTAACATTGACTATTTACATATCCACAGTAGTTTTTGTCACGATTCTGATACTATTATTCACTCCATATACTATTGAATTAAGTAACGAAGAAGAACCACTTTGGTAACGGTAATTTGTACATAACGAAAAGGAGAATGGCGTTGCAACCAGCTGTTAGAAGTAGTATTCCGATTTGGCCGGATATAATCATTTTTTTGTTTCTATCATTTATACTGTTACTTGTCTTTGATATATTAATGAGAAAACTGCTTGGTGTAAAGAAGAAAAAGTTTTTCTCCCATAACCATGTCAATGAGCTACATAAGAAAATCGACTGGATACTTAGAATAACAACTATTTTGGTATTTATTTTAGCACAATTTCTATTTTATCCTGAACACTTTTTATTACCTTATATTATTTTTACCGTTCTGATGGTTAGTATAGAAATTGTCCGGGCAGTAATGGAATGGAAATTTGCTGAAAATCCAAAAGATTATTTGTTTACTCTTAGTCAGATTGGGCTAATAACTGTGATTTACTTATCCGTATTTATTTGGCTGAATGGTATAGTTTAACGATGGTTTTGTTGATGTGAAAAACAAAAAAGGGTGCGGTACAAGACCGAACCCTTTCCAGTATAAAACTATGGCTGTGTTTGTGTTTGCGTCTGTTGCTGAGCCTGCTGAAGTTGTTTCATATCGACAACTTGCGCATTCTTTTTAACATCCTCAGGAACAGTGATTTCTTCTTTGACTTTTCCGTTAATATCCATGGTCATATCAACGTCAATTTTCATGTTCATATCCTGAACTGGCATTTCAATGGTCATTTGCTGATCCATTTTCTTTTGTTCAAACGATTCTTTATCAATGTAATAGGTTTGTTTCATACTCTTAAATTTCATTTGTTCCATTACATTTCCTAAGCCCATTTGCTCTAATTGCTTCATAGAACCTTTCACTTGCTCCATTGCCATATCCATTACTTTTGCTGAGGCTTCTTCGTCGAGATCCATTTCCACAACATACATATCTTCTTTTTCTTTCATTGTGATGTATTCTTTGGAATTATCTTCTCCTGTAAGTTCATCCAGCATCTTTGTGAATTTCTTCATGGATTCGGCAGGATTCTGACCTTGGCTTTGTTGTTGAAGCTGATCAAGATTCATACCCTCAATAGCAATCCATTTATTTTGCGGGGTTTTTGAGTACATTTTACCGTCTACATAATAACTTTCCATTGGCATTTTTTGACCCTGCATGTTCATTTCGCCAGTCATATGCATGGCAATTGGATCCATCATCATCTTTGTTTCAATATTGAACTGCTGATCGATTGTTTGTGTTTGGTCACCTTTTGTAACGGTAATGGTCTGTTTTCCATCTGTCACATAATTGATTCCCGGCCAATCCTGCATGGCTTCACTCGACTTTGTAATCACCTTTTGTGGTGTGAGTTCTTCTTGTTTCTTTTCTGCTTTTGGCTGCTGCTCCTTGTTCGCTTCATCCTTACTGCCATTTGTGCTGTCGGTTTGACCGCAGGCGGCAAGCACCATAATCATGACTATGGCAAAAGCTGTCACCATTATTTTTCTCATCCTGAATTCTCCCTTCTTTGTGTATGTAAGACGTTGTACCCTTTTTTACCAAAATGAACTTATTTTTCAAGAATACAATCAAACACATGCTACCTACTATACGAAAGAGCAGGGAAATGGTTCCAAAAAAATTAAAATTAGTCGTATAACTTCTGACAAAGTGGTGGTATTATGTGGATAGTTATAATTTTAAAAAAATGGGGGATACGATGAAATTAAAGCTTATACATACCAATGATGTTCATAGTAACTTTGAAAACTTTTCAAAAGCGGCGTCTTTAATTAAAAAATATAAGGATGAACACAGCCTTGTTCTTGATGGAGGAGACTTCGCTGATTTCAAAAGTATTGAGCTGCAGGGAACAAAAGGGATGGCTGCAATCGAATTGTTGGAGAATGTTGGTTATGATGCCCTAACAATTGGAAATAATGAAATGTTTAACGGTGTTGATACACTTGAACGTATGGCCAGCAACAGTTCGTTTTCATTCATCAGCAACAATTTATTTCGAAAAGATCAATCCCGGATTAATGGTGTTGTCCCAAGTACTATCATTGAAAAAGGTGGAATTCGTATTCTCATTACTGGATCCTCTCCCAATCTGGATGAATTTAATGATGGTCTTGGAGTTCATATTAGTTGCTATAAACAGGCTCTTTCGGAAGAAATTATGAGGAATCAAGGGAAATATGACATCTGTATACTGCTTAGTCACATTGGAACCTTTGCTGACCTGGAAATTGCAGAAGAAATTGGTGGTATTGACGTTATTATTTCTGCCCACGACCATCAGCTTTATTCAGAAGTGAAAGTAATCAATCAAACAATTATGAACAGTGCCGGTTGTTATGGGGAGTATGTCGGCATTATTGAACTTGAGGTGACAGGTGATAAGGTGGAATTACTAAGTTCGGCAAACATCCCGACCACATCTGCCCAAATAGATCAGGGGATTGTATCAATTTTGCAACGGAACAAAGAAAAAGCAATAGAAGTGCTGAGTGAGCCGCTATACGCAATCGACCTTCCGCTTTGGCATGATGTAATCGAAGAAAATCCAATTACCAACTTAATTGCGGACGGCTTAAAAGATATGCTGGATTGTGATATTGGGTTAATTAACAGTGGTATCGTCAATGCTGGTATTTTTACCAATTTATCAAATAAAAAATTAATTGAAATCTGTCCATCACCACTGAATCCAACCACCTTTGAGGTTAAAGGAAAGGACCTCTTACTTGCATTGGAACAATCGCTCGATGCACAGATTTGTTTAGCAGATGGGAGAGGACCTGGTTTTAGAGGGAAATATGCAGGAAGATTGCATGTTTCAGGTGCCACTATTACTCACGATGGGAAAATAATAACCAAAATGCTAATCGGCGATGTACCGGTTGAAGCCGAATCCTGGTATACTATGGCTTCTTCCGACTACTTGCAACGCGGATCTGGTTACGAATCACTTGCTAATAATCGTCATGTGACGTATAGTCCAGAAGAAATTCGTGATGTAATTAAAAGCTACGCGGATCGCCAAGATTATATTGAGAAAGCATTTGTCAATCGCTGGCATGCAAGCAGTGAAATAACTGTGTGATAGGAACCCATACAATCTGGGGTCAAAATATATTCAAATTTTGTATTGACAATGAACAAATCGGATAAAATACAAAATAGGGGACGGAGCAAAAATGTTGTTTAATCAGGGAAAAATGGAGGTATAGGTAAGAAGTTGTGAAAAAAATATATATTATTTATGACTTTTTTGTGTCACTTTTACAAATAATCTGGTATACTATATATAGAAACCGATTACAGGAACTAATTTATTTTTAGGAGATGATTCAAATGGGTATTATAGTGATGTTTATGCTATTGGCAACACTAACCCCGTTCCTATTCCTTCATTCGAAGAAAAAAGTAATGGCGATCGTCCAATCTGTTTTGCTTGTAGGTATGTGGTTATATTATATTCAAGCACAGTTCTTTATTGCGCCAGGAACCTTTAGTGTAACTTGGATCATGTTTTATGCTAGCTTGGTCTTAGCAGAAGTTGCCTGGGTAATGTTTATTATTGCAACTGTGAAGACACCAGCATCCAAATCAGAAGTACATCTTTAATTAATTATAAATAAAAACCCTTTTCCTCATCTGAGGAAAAGGGTTTTTTTGGTTCCAGCTTAATTATTAAGGTCAACCTGGAATAGTTGAATTAGTGCCTGGACAAACGCCAAAACGGCAATTGCTATGAACAACAGTTTTGGCTCATAGCCTGAATAAAAGGTTGCCCATAGTGATGCGGCTGTTAAGATGATACATAACATGAATCCAAACACGTGTCGAATTTGCCACCAAAAGTTTTCTTGATTATTTGTTTTTCGGTTTGGTTTCACGTACTAACACCACCAAAAGGTCTTTTAATTATCCTGCTCCATATGTTCCATATGCTCCATGTCCATATTGTCGTTATCCATATCATTCATATCATGTCCAAATCCGTAAGACATGGTAAATAATGACCCAGCAACAATAATCGCAACTATCACAAATCCATGAAATATCATATTCCAAGGGGCATTCCCAACGCCTTTCTCTGTGATATGCATGAACATGAATAGCTGAATTGCAGCCTGCAATACCGCAAGGACCATAATACCTGTAATAATCCATGTGGTTGATAAATCTGAACCGAGAGCAGTCCAGGCAGCAATAATGGTTAATATTACTGATAATGCAAATCCGATTATATGCTGCGTAGGGATTTTTTTCGATTGTTCTGCCATGTTACATCACCATCCCAATCAAATAAACACTTGTAAAAATAAAGATCCAAACAACGTCCAGAAAGTGCCAGTATAATCCAACGACAAAGATTTTGCGGCTTGTTACTTTCGTTATTCCTCGTCTGAAAAGCTGGATCAGAATCATCGTTGCCCATCCAACACCTAATGTTACGTGCAATCCATGGGTTCCGGTTAATATAAAGAACCCGGACCAGAAGGCGCTTGTTTGAATAGTAGCACCTTCATGGACGTAAGTGATAAATTCATCAACCTCGAAGCCAAGGAAGGCAAGACCAAGAATCAGTGTAATAATCAGCCATGTGATTAACCCTTTTTTTGAACCGCGACGCATTTCATGAATCGCAATTCCACAAGTGAAACTACTCGTTAACAGAAGGAACGTCATGATTAACGCGCTTTTTGCCTCGAAAAGTTCACCCGGAGTTGGTCCGTCCGCAGTACGTCCAAATAACACGGCATAGGTTGCAAATAGAGTTGCGAATAACGCAAGTTCCGCAGCAAGGAAAATCCAGAAACCAATGATTTTTAATTGTCCATCTTCTGTTTGGTATTCTAATGGTCCTGATTTAAGTTCTTGTTCACTCATTATTTAACCCCCTTGCCGTGCGTTCAATTTCATTTATCTCGTCAACTTCAACATGGTAGCCTTCATCATAGTCAAAGGATCTGATAATCATCATGATAATTCCTCCGAATAAGCCAATTGCAGCTAGTGTAACCCATTCAAAGACGAGGGCAAAGCTTGCGAAACTCAATATTGCCATCATGATGATTGGTTTTCCAGAGTTACTTGGCATATGGATATGCTTGAGTTTCTTCTTATCATAAGTTGTTTCGCCATTTTCTTTCATATCCATGAAAGCATCATAGCCAAGATGTTCTGGTAATGTTGCAAAATTGTAATGCGGCACTGGTGTTGGTGTTGCCCATTCCAATGTCCGTCCTACACCCCAGGAATCGCCGTCTGTTTCGCGTTCACTGTAGCGCAGACTGTAGTAAATGTTGTATACGAAAATCGCAAATCCTACACCCATTCCGAATGCACCAACCGTTGAAATAAAGTTAAGTGTAAACCATTCCGGTGCACTATAGAAAATTCTTCGTGGCATTCCGTCTAACCCGATAAAATACTGCGGGAAGAAACAAACATGGAAGCCAATCAGGAAGAACCAGAAGCTCCATTTGCCGAGCCGTTCATTCAATTTATGATTAAACATTTTTGGATACCAGTAAATAAGTCCAGCAAAACATGCGAACACAGTACCGGCAATTAGCACGTAATGGAAGTGCGCAACCAAGAAGTAAGAGTTATGGAACTGGAAGTCAGCTGCTGCCATTCCTAACATAACACCAGTTACACCACCCATTACGAAACTCGGAATAAATGCGAGCGACCAAAGCATTGGTGTTGTAAATTCAATTTTTGATTTGTGCAGCGTTCCGAGCCAGTTAAATATTTTAACACCGGTTGGAACAGCAATTAACATGGTCGAAATCGAGAATACCGAGTTAACAAATGCTCCAGCTCCCATGGTAAAGAAGTGGTGCACCCAAACAAGGAAGCTTAATCCTGCAATAATAATGATTGACCAAACCATTGCGGTATATCCGAATAGCCGTTTTTTAGCAAAGGCTGCGATAATTTCCGAGAATATACCGAACGCCGGCAAGACTACGATATAAACTTCCGGGTGACCCCATAGCCAGAATAGGTTCGCCCACATCATTGGTAACCCTTCACCTGTCAGCGTAAAGAACTGTGAACCAAATACACGGTCAATTGTTAATAGTGCTAAAGCTACAGTTAAAATAGGGAACGCAAAGATAATGATAAAACAAGTTATTAATGTTGACCAAGAGAAAATTGGCATTTTAAATAATTTCATTCCTGGTGCTCTCAGCTTTAGTATTGTAACCATCAGGTTAATACCTGTTGCAAGTGTACCTATACCTGCAAGCTGCAGTCCTAATAAGTAGAAGTTCTGACCTGGTCCCGGGCTCATTGCTGCACCAGCAAGAGGTGTGTAACTTGTCCAGCCGGCATCAGGTGACCCTCCAATAACAAAGGAAATATTGAATAACATTGCCCCGAAAAAGAACGCCCAGAAACTAAGTGCGTTAAGATACGGGAATGCGAAGTCACGTGCACCAATTTGCAGAGGTACGACGATATTCATTAGCCCAATTAAAAACGGCATCGCCATGAAAATAATCATGACTGTACCATGTGTTGTAAAAACTTCATCGTAATGTTGCGCGGCCAAAAAGTTCATGTCCGGAAATGCAAGTTGCACACGCATCATGAGTGCATCCATACCGCCACGGAATAACATGGCAAGCGCACTTAAGATATACATAATTCCTATTTTCTTATGATCAACGGTCGTTAGCCAATCACGCCATAGCCACGTCCATTTTTTGAAATAAGTCAGGATGAAGATGATCGCCGATGATACAAGAACAATTGCTACCATACCGCCGTATATCAGTGGCTCACCTGTGACAAAAAATTCATCCAGTTCCATTATTTCACCTGCTTTCCATCAATATGATCTTTTATTTCTTCCTGGTTGTCTGTTTCTAAATGCATTAGCGTTTCATATGCATTAAAGTAACGATCTACTGCATAGTCCATACCACCCATTTTACCGTGATCAACCCACGCCAAATGTGTAGATGAGAATGTATAACGATCAACGATGCCTGGTTTTAGTAACTTATCGTAGACATCCTGTGTCAGTTTAGGTGCGGATTGTTTCTTTTTATTAGCCCAATCCTGAAATTCCTGACTATCCTCGGCATAAACCTTGAATGTTTGTTCTGTGAAACCTTCACCATTAAAGTTGGCGTTTCGTCCATCATAAACACCTGGTTCATCAGCTTGTAAGAACAGCGTTGTTTGCATACCAGCCATATTGTACTTTTGCCCACCTAAAGCCGGAATCCAAAGTGCTGCCATTGAACCAGCAGATGACAATCGGAATTCGACTGCACGGTCTGTTGGGATATGCAGATAATTGACGGTTTCAATACCCTGTTCAGGATAGCTGAAGAACCATTTCCAGTTTGCTGACGTTGCATAAACAACAAGGGGATCCTTGTCATTTGAAACTTCAGGTGGATCTTCTAAATCAAATAATGTGTTAACAGTTGGTATTGATAGCAATGTAACGATTATGATTGGAATAACAATCCATACAACCTCAATCGCTTTGTTCCCATGGATATTAGGCTTATAGCTATCTTTCTTACGATTTGGACGATCACGGTACTTAATAACAATAACCGTAAACGCCACAAAAACAACGATTAATATCCCAAACATATAGTAGAGGGAATACATAATTAGATCGCTTTGGCTTTCAGCGACTGGCCCTTTTGGATCAAATACAGTCATCTGGTCACAGCCACTTAAGAAGAAAATCATACCCAGCAGCATAAACATAAGCCACTTTTTATAATGATGTTTCTTGTGATTCATGCGGTAACACTCCCACCGTTTCAATATTTTAATACTAGCATTAATCATTTGTGAACAGTATAACAAAATAAAATAGGTAAGTAGAAGGCAAAGCCCAGTGAAAATCAAAAGTTCGTTTTTTTGTTGAAATTATGCTACAAAACGTTCGAGGTTTCAGATAAAAGGAAATACTTTGTGATATTTCGAGCATATAAAAATAATTCCCAAAAATGCCCACCCACTAAATTATTCCCTTGTTTTTACGTATTAATCATTAGAAAATCTTGGCTTTTCGCCAAGAACTAATGGCGAAAGCCTTAGATTTTTTTATACTTTATACCGATAAAGATTTATGCTTTCTTAAAGTGTAAAATAAGTAGATGAAAACGCAAAAAAATAACACTGCACGTAATTCCGCGCAATGCTATCTCCTGAATAAATTTGGTCTAATTTAAAGCTTCTTGTTTGTATACGACAGATGAATGTTTCTTTTTTCTAGCAGGCAGCATATTAAATAGGATATTTAATGAAATTGCTGTAATACTGCCGGCTACGATTCCATTGCTTGTTAAGATTTGAATGGCAGATGGCAGATTTGCGAACAAGTCTGGTGCAACAGTTACACCAAGACCAATGCCAACGGAACAGGCTATGATCATTGAATTATCCTGCGATTCCGTGATGATGCCACTTAGCATCTTGATCCCTTGTGAGACGATCATGCCAAACATAGCAATCATTGCACCACCTAAAACAGAAGGAGGGATAATCGTTGCCAAAGCACCAACCTTGGGCAGGAACCCGAGCGCTACAAGCATTATTCCCGTAATGAAAATGACTTTTCTTGATCGTACACCGGACATTTGAATTAACCCGACGTTTTGTGAAAAAGTCGTATATGGGAATGTGTTGAAAATACCGCCTAATACGGCAGCCAGTCCTTCCGCGCGATATCCTTTGGCAAGTTGTTTTTCCTTCAAGTCCTCTTCACAGATATCACTTAATGCAAAATAAACGCCAGTTGACTCTACTAGTGAAACGATTGCTACTAAAGACATCGTAATGACTGCGGACCATTCAATTGTTGGCATGCCAAAGTAAAACGGCTGAACCATGTGAAAATAGGAAGCCTCTTTAACTGGTGTTATGTCTATTTTCCCCATGAAAATAGCGGCAATGGTACCAGCCAATAATCCCAGTAAAATGGAAATGGATCGGGTGAATCCAGTGGAAAAACGATAAATAAGTACAATAAACAATAATGTTCCAAATGCAAGTGAGATATTGGACAATGATCCGAAGTCAGCTGCTCCACTTCCGCCTCCCATATTGTCGATAGCAACTGGAATTAGTGTAATACCAATAACTGTAACAATCGATCCAGTTACGACCGGTGGGAAGAAATGAATTAATTTGCTGAACATACTACTGATTAATATTACGATAATTCCAGATGCAATAATAGAACCATAAACAGCTGAGATGCCATATTCACCACCAATTGCAATAATCGGGCCGACCGCTGTAAAGGTGCAGCCGAGGACGACTGGAAGCCCTATTCCTACAAAGCGATTGCTCATGATTTGCAGCATGGTGGCAATCCCGCACATGAGGATGTCAACGGAGACAAGATATGTCAGTTCTGTTGAAGTGAAACCTAAGGCACCACCGATAATAAGTGGCACGATTACTGCTCCAGCATACATAGCTAACAAGTGCTGAATTCCAAGTGCTGTATTTTTTCCGATATTTTTCATCGTTCCACAGCCTCCTCAAGAAAGTCAACCTTCCCATGTTTTAAAGAAGAAACAATTGCTAAAGACTCAACGCGGGTTCCATTTTCGCGGATTAGGTCGCCGCCTGGTTGGAATCCTTTTTCAATAACAATGCCGGCCCCCGCTGTTGATGCGCCTGCTTGTTTTACAATATTCAATAATCCAAGCAGGGCCTGTCCATTTGCCAGGAAATCATCAATAATTAGCACGGTATCATCACTATCAATGTAATCAATGGATACCGCAATGTCATTTGTCTCCTTTTTCGTGTACGAATAAACGCTTGCGGTATACAGGTCATCCGATAAGGTAACAGACTTGCGTTTACGGGCAAAAACAACCGGTACATCCAAAATTAATCCGGTCATGACAGCTGGTGCAATTCCAGAAGATTCTATGGTTAAAATTTTGGTTATCCCAGCGTTTTTGAAGCGCGCAGCAAATTCTTCACCGATTTCCTTCATTAGCTGTGGGTCAATTTGATGGTTTAAAAATGAATCCACTTTCAGCACAATGTCTGAGAGTACTTTCCCTTCTTGTACTATTTTATCCTTTAATGTCTTCATTAATAGATTCTCCTCTCTCTATGTTGCAAAAATTAAAAAACCCGAAGGCCGCTGTATCCATTCATGACATGAGTGGAACAACGTCCTTCGGGTTTAGATTCATCCGAGAGAATTAGAAAAAGCTTGCCATATAAAGCGGGCAGCACTTTTTCTTCATTGCCACTCATAGTCGGCTTGTTTAAGGCAAACCGGTAGAAACTTGCGAACCATATTTTCGCTATTATATGAGTGAATACGATATAAGAATAGAGTAATTATAACACGGTTGGACAAAAAATCAATGGAACTTTTTCACATTAGAGAAGGAGGAGACTATGTAACAACTAGTTTTCAGGGGGGGAGGTTACTAGTTGATAATACTCCTTCCTTCTCCTTATTATTATAACAGAACATTAGTTCTCGTTTAAGGCTGAATGTAAAAAAAGAAAAATTTTTTTTGAGTTTCATGGTAGTTACCTTAATTGAATGTATGGGATAATAAAGCCTTAATTAATTTTCAAGAGAATGGTGATAAGTATGGGTATTAATGACGTTATTGTTTTAATAGTAGTTTGTTTCCTTTGTGTAGGTGCAATTGATAGATGTTTTGGTAATAAATTTGGTTTTGGCAATCGTTTTTCGGATGCTTTTAATACAATGGGCTCGCTGACCTTGGCAATGGTCGGAATTATATCCTTAGCACCTGTACTTGCAAGTCTCCTAACGCCAATAGTTGCTCCGGTTTACGGTTTGATTGGAGCAGATCCGGCTGCATTTGCGAATACAATTTTGGCGATAGATATGGGCGGGCACGCACTGGCACAAGAAATGGCTGAAAGCCCTGATGCAGCATTGTTCTCCTGGGTGTTTTTAGGAACCATGATGGGTCCGACGATCGTTTTTACAATTCCTGTGGCACTAGGAATCATTGAAAAAGAGGATCACGCGTATTTTGCCAAAGGTGTTCTTTTGGGATTAATCACGATACCGATTGGCTGTTTGATTGGTGGGCTAGTGGCTAATTTAAGTATTTCAATGATAGTAAAAAATCTATTTCCAACGATGCTTTTTTCCATTCTTATTGCACTTGGATTGTGGAAAAAACCTGGGAAAATGATTACCGGCTTTTCGGTTTTTGGAAAGTTTATCGAAATAGTGGCGATTATTGGCCTAACAGCGATCAGTATTGAAACATTAACAGGTATTACGGTTATACCTAACCTAACGCCATTAAGTGAAGGTATACAGGTTGTTGGAATGATAGCTGTTTTTCTTGCTGGTGCGTTTCCTATGGTTATGTTTATTTCAACAACATTAAAAAAACCACTAAGTAAGATGGGAGCTATGCTAGGCATTAGTGATACCTCTACGACCGGCCTGGTAGCATCACTTGCACATAATATTCCTATGCTTACCTTACTAAAGCATATGGAGCCGCGGGGTAAAGTAATCAATGTGGCATTTGCTGTAAGTGGAGCCTTTGTATTCGGAAGCCATTTGGGTTTTGTAGCAGGTATAAACAAGGAGGTAGTCTTTGCAATGATAGTTGGAAAACTTGCAGGAGGCATATGCGCTATTATTCTAGCAATTATTACGTTTCCTAAAACTGTTAAATCGTAATCAGTATACATTAATAATTCCAACTTTTCGATAAACATATAAAATTCTGTCCATTCTTTACTATTTGCAAGCTATCTTTAAGCTTTGCAAGTTTTTTATGGCCAAATCACACATAGTACCATTTGAGTACGCTAAATAGCGCTTAATGCGTTTTGACGAAAGACGTTCTTTCTCTTTAAGCTTATATAGATGTTAAAAAACGGATAGGGGGGTGAGAGCATCCATCATAACGGAAATAGGGTAATGACGAAAACAAGGGATATAACAAGTGAATTTCGATTTCGTAAAACGAATAAAGATGATGGGGCGAGGGTCTTTGAGCTTATTAAACATACGGGCGTTCTCGACCTGAATTCTTCCTATAGCTACCTGATGTGGTGTGAAATCTTTTCGGAAACATCGATTGTCGTTGAACGGGATGGAGATTCGGTTGCATTTATTTCCGGTTTCATTCATCCGGATGCACCGAATACTCTCTTTATCTGGCAAGTTGCTGTTCACGAGTCAGAGCGGGGAAAAGGACTGGGTACAAGGATGTTGGTACAGCTGCTGAAACGGGAAGCCTGCAGAAACGTTCGCTATGTTGAAGCGACCGTATCGCCATCAAACAGACCATCACAACAGTTGTTTTTAGGACTTGCGAAAAAGCTTGACACAAATTGTAAATTGACTGATTACTTTTTATCTAGTGACTTTCCACGAACAGGACATGAAGACGAACAATTGTACAAGATTGGACCTATCGATGAAGAAAATAAGCTTGTAAAGGAATGATTCAATGGGGACAGCAGTATTAGGAAATACAAAAATGAAAACGTTTGAGGAGCTAGAATCGACGGTGAGAAGTTATAGCCGCGGATGGCCAACCATATTTGAAAAAGCGAAGGGGTATAAGCTCTGGGACGTAGACGGTAAAGCGTACATTGACTTTTTTGCCGGTGCAGGTGCACTGAATTACGGCCATAATAATGAAACGATGCAGGATAAACTAGTTGAGTATATTCGTAATGATGGGCTCATTCATAGCCTTGATATGGGAACAACTCCACGAAAGGAATTTCTTGAATGCTTTAACGAAATCATTCTTACACCACGTGACCTTGACTATAAGATTATGTTTCCGGGACCAACTGGGACCAATACAGTTGAAAGTGCATTGAAAATTGCTAGAAAGGTAACAGGGCGTGATACAGTCATTAGCTTTACGAACGCATTCCATGGCATGACAATTGGTTCACTATCTGTAACAGGTAATTCATTTAAACGCAGCGGTGCCGGAATTCCACTTCATCACACCGTTTCGATGCCTTTCGACGAATATGTGGAGGATCAGGACTCGATAACATATTTGGAGAGGTTTTTAGAAGATAGCGGCAGCGGTGTTGCATTACCAGCAGCCATCATACTGGAGACTGTTCAAGGTGAAGGCGGCATGAACGCAGCCCGTTTGGAATGGCTGAAAAAAGTAGAAAGTATTTGTGAACGCTTCGATATTTTACTTATCATTGATGATGTTCAGGCTGGGTGCGGAAGAACTGGTACGTTCTTTAGCTTCGAACCGGCTGGAATAAAACCGGATATTGTTTGCCTGTCAAAATCGATTGGTGGCATCGGGCTGCCAATGGCAATTACTTTAATTAAGCCAGAGTATGATCAGTGGGGACCGGGGGAGCACAATGGAACGTTCCGTGGAAATAATCTGGCATTTATTGCTGCAACAGAGGCATTGAGCAACTGGGAAACGGATGAATTCAGTCAAGCTATCCAAAAGAAAGCACATATTTTGAGTGAAGCAATCGAAGCCATTATTAATAAATACCCAGAGTTGAATGGTGAAGCCCGCGGCAGAGGACTCATGCAAGGAATTGCCATTACCAAGCCTGGTCTTGCTGGTGAAATTTGTGCGGAAGCATTCAAGCGTGGTTTAATTGTTGAAACGTCAGGGCCGAATGATGAAGTAATCAAGTTTCTTCCACCATTGATTATTGAGATGGAGGGGCTTGAAGAGGGACTGGCAATACTGGAAGAAAGCATTAAGTCACTTATAAACTAATACACTAGTAAATAGACTGCCTATACAAAGAAAGGGGAAATACAAATGATCGTAAAATCACTTAAGGATATAATCGGAACAGAAGATGAAACGTCCGGAGAAAATTGGAGCAGCCGCAGGTTCCTGTTGAAAAAGGATAATGTTGGTTTCAGTATGAATGATACCATTATCAAGGCAGGTACAGAAAATTATTATTGGTATAAAAATCATATTGAAGCGGTTTATTGTATTGAAGGAGAAGGGGAAATTGAGAAAGTTGAAACTGGAGAAGTCTTTCAACTGGAACCTGGAACCATGTATATTTTAGACGAAAATGATAAACACAAGCTGCGGGCCAGGACGCAAATGCGTATGGTTTGCGTCTTTAACCCGCCACTTGTTGGCAAAGAAACACATAATGAAGAGGGATATTATCCGTTGTTGACGGAATAGGAGAAATGAAAGAAAAGGAGCCATGGTCTGGTTCCTTTTCTTTCTTTACGAAAAATTCAAATTCGTACTTGATTTATCGGATTAATTAGAATACACTATATAATAAATTAAATATTCTTATCAAGAGAAGCTGAGGGACTGGCCCTGTGAAGCTTCAGCAACCTCTGACTTTGTCAGGAAGGTGCTAATTCCAGCGGGAGTAATTCTTGGGAGATAAGAGCGGAAATCATAAATTTTTACACGTAAAGCCCTCTTTTCTCTATTAAAAGAAAAGGGGGCTTTTTTTCAATTGGGATATACCAATACTTATCTTTGAAAGTGAATTTTAATATATGAGAGGATGATCGTTTTGAGTGAAATCGTTATTATATCGGGGAGCCCTTCAGAATCGTCCAGGTCTGATCAGGTTCTGAAATATTTAGGGACGTTATTGAATCAGGAAAACTTTTCGGTGTCCCACATATCTGTTAAAAATGTTCCGCATGAAGATTTATTTCTAGGGAAATATGATAGCCCGGCCATTCAGGATATCGCAGCACTGATTCAGAATGCAAAAGGTGTGATTGTTGGATCGCCAGTATATAAAGGAGCATATTCGGGGGTTCTAAAAGCATTACTTGATGTCCTGCCACAGGATGTATTAAGGCACACACCGGTGCTACCGCTCATGACAGGTGGAAGTATGTCGCATTTACTGGCGATAGAGTATTCGCTAAAACCAGTGTTAGCAACCTTGAAAGGTCATAATTTGAAAGGGCTCTATTTACTGGACAGTCAAATTGATAAACAAAAAGAAAATCCAATTATTGATGAAGGTATTTTAGAGCGTACGAATAAGCAGCTCTATTACTTTATTGAATTAGTAAACAATCAAGGTGCAGTTGTTTCATCAGTTTGAAAATCAAAATGATAGATAGTTAAGGAGGAATCAGAGGATGGCAAAAGAGCGAATCTATTTGAATGCGTTTGATATGAACTGTGCGGGACATCAATCACCAGGGTTATGGACGCACCCGGAAGATGAATCACACCGCTATAAGGATAGTGAATATTGGATCGAACTTGCCAAGCTTTTAGAAAAAGGACGTTTCGATGCTGTATTTATTGCGGATGTTCTAGGGACATATGATGTATATAATGGTTCAAGGGAAGCGGCGGTACGACAAGGGGCACAGTCACCGGTCAATGATCCGTTAGCAGTTGTTCCTCTAATGTCTGCAGTAACGAAACATCTCGGTTTTGGTGTTACGGCATCCGTTGCACATGAGCATCCCTACCCATTTGCAAGGAGAATGTCCACACTTGACCATTTAACAAATGGGCGCATTGGCTGGAACATTGTTACTTCCTATTTAAAAAGTGCGTCAGTCAATATTGGGCTAGACGATCAGATAGGTCATGATGAGCGCTATGATTTAGCCGCCGAATATTTGGATGTTTGCTACAAGCTATGGGAACAAAGCTGGGAAGACGATGCTGTTAAGCTGGATAAAGGGAATGAAATTTACACGGATCCAGAAAAAGTACATGATATCAACCATGAAGGAAAATATTTTAAAGTTCCAGGGGCTCATCTGAGCGAACCATCAATCCAGCGGACTCCTGTTCTTTATCAGGCAGGTGCATCTACAAAAGGGCGGGCATTTGCGGCTAAGAATGCGGAATGTGTGTTTATTGGTGCACCAACTGTTGCTGCGGCTAAAGAAACCGTCGATAAATTACGGGAAGATATTGAAAAAGCAGGAAGATTACGAGATGAAGTGAAAATACTTACGATGTTTGTACCGATTGTTGGCAGAACTGAAGAAGAAGCAAAAGCGAAATATAACAACTACAAGAAACATATAAGCACAGAGGGAGCACTTGCGCTGTTTGGCGGATGGACCGGAGTTGACCTATCGGGGTATACCAAAGATCAGGAGATCAGTTATATAGAAAATAATTCGATACGATCAGCACTAGAAAACTTCACCAAAATTTTCCCGGATAAACCATCGACTGTAGAGGATATTATCAACGCTATTGGTATTGGTGGAATGGGCGCTTCAGCCGTCGGTTCACCTGAACAAATTGCCGACACAATGGAAGAGTGGGTAAATGAAGCGGGAATTGATGGTTTCAATATTGCATATGCCATTACACCTGGTACGTTTAAGGATTTTATTGAGTATGTTGTGCCTATTCTGCAGGAAAGAGGTTTGGTTCGAAAAGAATATGATGGAAACTCACTTCGGGACAATCTGTTTGGTAATGGGGATCAGCTGGCGGCAAGTCATCCCGGAAAACGTGATAATGCCCTGTTAGTGAAATAGCACCTTTAAGATGCAGTTTTTCCTTATGGAATTCTGCATCTTTTTTGCGAGATATTTTAACTTCGCAAGAAGTGTTATATCGGCCGAATTTAGGATATAACGGCCAAAATAGGAATATAACGACCAAACACGAGTTGTATTGGTCAAAACTTGAATAAACCCGACATATAGCCATCATCTTGCCATGCAATGAACAAGCTGGTATTAACCGTAGTTTCAAGCGTTTTACTGAAAGCCTTCCAAACGTGCGAAAAAGCGTTTTACAAAGGAATAGAATATCTTTTCAGATGGTGCTAAGTCTTTTTCCTTATGTTTGATAACACCTACCGTCCTTCTTACTTCCGGAATTTTAATGGGGACTTTAGCGGTCATCCGCGGTGTTGATTCGTGAAAGGTGCTGTCTGGTAAGAGAGTTACTCCAATACCGGCTGAGACGAGTCCTTTGATTGCGTCCAAATCCTCGCCTTCTGATGATATTTTTGGAACAAAACCGACCTGTTTGCAGGCGTCGATAATGACTTTTTCCAAGACAAAGCCTTTTGGAAAACTGACAAATTCATCGTTCCTCAAGTCAGTAAGGTAGAGGATCTTATTATTTGCCAAGGGGTGTGATATTGGCAATAATGCCAAAATATCTTCTGTGAATAAAATATGGCTTTCAATCTCAGGATCATCCTTTGGGACTGGGCCGAGAAAGGCCACATCAATTTCGTCCCTTTTCACCGAATCAATTAAAAAGCTGTATGATCCCTGTCTTAAGTGAAAGGCAATATTTGGGTATTCATCTTTGAAAGCGGAAATGACATTTGGTAATAGGTGACTGGATAAACTGGTCGGGAAACCAATTTTGATTGTCCCGCGTTCCGGATCCAGATATTCATCAATTTGCTTTTTGGCATTGTCAATTGCTTTCATCGCAAGTTTTGTATGTGCATAGAAGGTCTTGCCGATTTGAGTTAATTTAATATTTCTGCCTTCACGTTCAAATAAAGAAACCCCAAGTTCTCCTTCTAAATTAGCGATTTGCCTGCTAACAGCGGATTGGGCAACATGCAAATTAACAGCCGCTTCCGATACATGTTCACGCTCCGCAACCTCCATAAAATAGCGCAGTTGACGTAGTTCCATCCAATATTCCCCTCGATTCATATCAATAATAGATTGTTTTAATCTAAATTATATATTGTTTAGATTAATTTGAAAACCTATAATTGTTATAAGGCACCATATACGGAATAAGAACGGGGGAATCCATGATGGGTTATAATAACGTACCGAAATCGCAAGGCCTTTACCGTCCTGAATTTGAACATGATGCATGTGGGATCGGGTTGTATGCACATATGAATGGTGTTCCGACGCATGATATTGTAAAAAAGGGATTACACATGCTTTGTCAGTTAGACCATCGCGGGGGACATGGAAGTGATCCTGATACGGGTGATGGAGCGGGATTAATGGTTCAAATTCCAGATCACTTTTTCAGAAAAGAATGTCCGGAAATCAACTTACCTGAAAAAGGTCACTATGGTGTTGGGATGATTTTCTTCTCAAATGATGATGATAATCGGGAAGAAGTGGAGGCGGACATTAATTCATTTATTATAAAGGAAGGGCAGACAGTTCTTGGATGGAGAACTGTACCTATAAATATCAGAAAAATTGGAATTAAGGCAAAAGAGAGCTGTCCAGTTATCCGCCAGGTATTTATTGGTGCAGCTCCTGCTATAAAGGAAGATATCGAATTTGAACGGAAGTTGTATATTATCCGAAAACAAGCGGAAAAAGCAGCGATTAAACGGGAAGAGCGCTTCTATTTTACCAGTCTTTCCAGTCAAACAATTGTTTATAAAGGATTGTTAACACCGGAACAATTGGATGCATTCTATCTTGATTTACAAGATGAAGATTTTGTATCAGCCTTTTCAATGGTGCATTCCCGTTTTAGCACCAATACTTTTCCAAGCTGGGAAAGAGCCCATCCGAATCGCTATTTAATGCATAATGGTGAAATCAATACGTTAAGAGGAAATGTTAACTGGATGCGGGCACGTGAAGAGCAATTTGTATCCGATGCTTTCGGAGACGACTTGGAAAAAGTGTTACCGATCCTGGATGCAGATGGCAGTGATTCATCTATTTTGGATAATGCGCTTGAGTTTTTTGTTCTGGCTGGCAGAAAACCTGCACATGCTGCGATGATGCTGATCCCGGAACCATGGGTAAATAATCCACATATGTCGAAAGAAAAGAAAGCTTTCTATGAGTATCATAGTGCATTAATGGAGCCATGGGACGGTCCAACAACCATTTCCTTTACGGATGGCAATCAAATTGGAGCAATTTTGGACCGAAACGGTTTACGTCCCGCGAGATATTGTGTAACTAAAGATGACTATCTGATCTTTTCATCAGAGGTTGGGATCATCGATGTTGAAGAAGATAATATCTTGTATAAGGATCGTCTGAGTCCGGGGAAAATGCTGTTGCTCGATTTAGATGAAGAGCGGATTATTTCTGACGATGAAATTAAAACGGAAATGTCAGGCGCAAAGCCGTATCGTGAATGGTTGGATGGGCAGCTTGTCAAGCTCGGCAATAAGGTGGAAGCGTTGGATGAAATGCCGTTTGACAATCTCGTAACCAGGCAAAAAGCATTTGGCTATACGTACGAAGATATTCAAAAATATTTAATTCCATTGGTGACAGATGAGAAGGATCCAATTGGCGCGATGGGTAATGATGTGCCATTGGCAGTTTTATCTGATCATGCCCAATCATTATTTTCTTATTTCAAGCAATTATTTGCGCAGGTAACGAACCCGCCAATCGATGCATATCGTGAACAGCTTGTTACATCGACGATGAGTCTGCTAGGACCTGAAGGGGATATATTACACCCTAGTGAAATTAATTGTCACAGGCTGCAAGTTGACACGCCTGTATTGTCAAATAGACAGCTACGTTTATTAAAATCGGATAGTTATCCAGGTTTTAAGAGTTGGACAATTGACACGTTATTCGTAGATGACTTGGAGAGTACTCTTGAGCAGATTTGTATGGATGCTGATCAGGCTATTGAGGCAGGGGTTAGTATTCTTGTATTATCAGACCGAAATATGGATGAGAAGACAGTTGCAATTCCATCCTTGCTTGCCGTTAGTGCACTGCATCAACATCTGGTACGCTCAGGTACACGTACAAAAGTAAGCATCATTGCAGAAACTGGAGAGGCGAGGGAAGTACATCATTTCGCGGCCTTGCTTGGTTATGGCGCAAATGCGATAAATCCATATCTCACCTATGCAACATTGAGTCAGGCGATTAGTGAAAACAAGTTGACGCTTACTTATCAGGATGCGGTAGGCACCTATATTTCAGGAATTACTGAGGGCGTTGTAAAGGTTATGTCCAAAATGGGAATTTCCACGATTCAAAGCTACCGCGGTGCCCAAATATTTGAGGCAATTGGAATCAGCAAATCGGTCATCGATCGTTATTTTGCGGGAACTGCCTCCCAGCTCGGCGGAATTGACATAGATATAATTGCACAAGAAGCGAGAAATCGTCATCACAATGCCTATGCAGATCATGTTGATCAGACGCTTGAGTCAGGTAGTGATTTTCAATGGAGAAAAACCGGTGAGCATCACGCGTTTAATCCGAAAACGATTCATACACTGCAATGGGCTTGCCGAAGAGGAGACTATCATTTATTCAAACAGTATTCTGAGGCAGCAAATGAAGAAAGAATTAACTTTCTAAGGAATTTGTTTACCTTTAAGAAAACGAATTCCATTCCAATAGAAGAAGTCGAATCCGTCGATACCATCGTAAAACGGTTTAAAACCGGAGCAATGTCATTTGGATCGTTAAGCCAGGAAGCGCATGAGTCACTGGCTATTGCGATGAACCGCATCGGTGGTAAAAGTAATAGTGGTGAAGGCGGAGAGGATCCGAAACGATTCCAGACGGATGAAAATGGCGATTCACCTAGGAGTGCCATTAAACAAATTGCATCTGGACGTTTTGGGGTGAAAAGTCATTATTTAGTTAACGCTGATGAACTGCAAATCAAGATGGCACAAGGAGCGAAACCTGGAGAAGGTGGACAGCTGCCGGGGAAAAAAGTATACCCATGGGTGGCTGGCGTACGTGGGTCCACCCCGGGCGTGGATTTAATCTCACCACCGCCACATCATGATATTTATTCGATTGAGGATATGGCGCAGTTGATTCATGATTTGAAAAACGCCAATCGTGATGCACGTGTAAGTGTGAAGCTTGTTGCGAAAGCAGGAATTGGAACGATTGCCTCTGGTGTCGCAAAAGGGAAGGCAGATGTCATTTCTGTCAGTGGTTATGATGGCGGCACAGGTGCTTCACCAAAAACTAGTATCAAGCATACGGGGTTGCCATGGGAGCTTGGTCTAGCCGAAACACATCAAAGCTTGATGTTAAATGGTCTAAGGGATCGTGTTGTATTAGAAACGGATGGCAAATTGATGACCGGGAAAGATGTGGTCATGGCCGCACTGTTTGGCGCAGAAGAATATGGGTTTGCGACAGCACCACTTGTTGTGCTGGGCTGTATCATGATGCGGGTATGTCACGTCGATACATGTCCGGTCGGTATTGCAACCCAAAATCCGGAACTACGGAAGAAATTCATGGGCGATCCTGATCATGTTGTTAACTTTATGCACTATATTGCAGAAGAAGTTAGAGAAATCATGGCTGAATTAGGCTTTAAAACAGTAGAAGAGATGGTTGGCCGGACAGATGTATTAACGGTTAGCGATCGGGCAAAAGCACACTGGAAAGCGAAGGACTTGGATTTATCGCCATTACTTTACCAGGTGGATGGACCAAGAACCTGCCAAACAAACCAGAACCATCATCTTGATGAGTCACTCGACCTATCAAAAATTTTGCCTGCTGTAAAGACAGCCATGGAGCGGAAAGAACAGGTAGATCTATCATTCCCGATTCGAAATACAAACCGTGTCGTAGGGGCAATAGTGGGCAGTGAGATTTCCAAACGTTACGGGGAAGCTGGTTTACCAGATGATACGATCACGCTTCGATTTGCCGGTTCTGCCGGACAGAGCTTTGCTGCCTATGTTCCAAGAGGCATGTCCCTATGGCTGACAGGTGACGCGAATGATTATGTTGGTAAAGGATTATCTGGTGGGAAAGTGGTTGTTTCTTCTCCACAAGAAGCAAAGCTTAATGAATCAAGTAACGTCATTGCCGGAAACGTAGCATTATATGGTGCTACCAGCGGCGAGGCTTATATAAATGGATATGCAGGTGAACGATTTGCTGTCCGAAATAGTGGGGCAAACGTTGTGGTTGAAGGAATTGGCGACCACGGTTGTGAATATATGACTGGTGGACGCGTCGTTATATTAGGCGATGTTGGTAAAAACTTCGCAGCTGGAATGTCAGGTGGTAACGCCTACGTCCTTGCAGAGGACTTAGCTTCATTTAACAAATTATGCAACAAGGAACTGGTCGAAATAGAACCGCTCATAGACCTTGATGAGATTGCACAAGTGAAACAAATGGTTCAGCATCATGTGCAGTACACGGAAAGTCAAAAAGGCGCGTACGTCCTCACTAACTGGGAGGAACAAGTGAAGAGGTTCGTGAAGGTTACCCCGAAAGATTACCGGGTAATGCTTGAAAAGATTGAGTCCTATAAAAAAGAAGGTTTTACAGATGAAGAGGCTGCTATGCAAGCCTTTCAATCAAAAAATCAAGCGAAGCCAACTGTTAATCAAGAAGAAAAGCCCCAAGTAGTATCATTATAGAAAGGAGAGCGTTAACGATGGGAAAAACTACTGGATTTATGGATTACGAACGTGAAGAAGCGAAAGAGCGTAATCCGCATACACGAGTTAATGATTGGAAAGAATACGATGCTCCTTTCTCTGATGACGTATTACGCAGACAAGGGGCGCGATGCATGGACTGTGGAACCCCTTTTTGTCAAATAGGAGAAGAAATTAATGGAGCTACTACCGGATGTCCAATCTATAACCTAATTCCTGAGTGGAATGACTTGGCGTACCGGGGTCAATGGGAAGAGGCATTGAAACGGTTGCTAAAAACCAATAATTTTCCAGAGTTCACAGGCAGAGTTTGTCCGGCGCCATGTGAAGGATCTTGTACACTTGCAATCTCTGATCCATCAGTCGCAATTAAAAGTATTGAGCGCGCGATTATTGACAAAGGATTTGCAAATGGTTGGATGACACCAAGGATTCCGAAGCGACGAACGGGTAAGTCTGTTGCCGTTATTGGTTCCGGCCCAGCCGGGCTTGCAAGTGCCGACCAATTGAACCAGGCGGGTCATACCGTAACAGTTTATGAACGGGCAGACCGCGCGGGTGGATTATTAATGTATGGCATCCCGAATATGAAACTGGAAAAAGACGTTGTGCAACGTAGAATTAGATTACTAGGGCAAGAAGGCGTTGACTTTGTGTTAAATACCGAGGCGGGAAAAGATATCACAGCGGAGCAATTAAACAACCAGCATGATGCAGTTATCCTTTGCACTGGTGCACAAAAACAGCGTGACCTGGTTATTGACGGAAGGGATGCAAACGGGGTTCATTTTGCAATGGATTATTTGACAGCTTCCACAAAAAATGTACTAAGTGTTGATTTAGCCGAGGACGAATTTATTGATGCAAAAGGAAAAGATGTAATAGTTATTGGCGGCGGAGATACAGGTGCCGATTGTATTGCAACGGCACTTCGTCACAAGTGCAATAGTGTTGTTCAATTTGGTAAACACCCTAAGCTTCCGATGGCTAGAACAGTGAGAAACGAGTGGCCGGAATACCCGAACCTATTTACGATTGAGTACGCACATAAGGAAGCTACAGCACAGTTTGGCGAGGATCCACGCAATTATTCCATTCAGACGAAACGGTTTATTTCTGATGAGAATGGGGACTTAAAAGAACTTCATACCATCGAAATGGAAAAAGTTATCGATAGCGAAGGAAAGTACGTCTTTCATGAAATACCAGGTACAGAAAAAGTTTGGCCTGCACAACTAGTGTTTATTGCAATCGGATTTGAAGGGCCTGAGCCAGAGGTGCTTGAACAGGTTGGTGTGAAGACAGCCAACCGGAAAGTCAAGGCTAAGTATGGTGAGTTCACAACAAACGTTGAAAAAGTATTCGCAGCCGGCGATGCGCGAAGAGGACAAAGTTTAATCGTGTGGGCGATAAACGAAGGGCGAGAAGTGGCCCGCAAAGTTGATCATTATTTAATGGGAAGCACCGTACTACCTTCCTATTTAGAACTATAGAAAATATCGCCCCCCCTTTCTTAGGATTTAAGAGGTGGGGTCTTTTTTCTTTTGCTATATATAAGTAAATTGTTATATGCTAATAAGCAAATGTTCAAAGGAGGTGTAATAATCATGTCACAACCTGAAATTACGATTGAAAAGGCGGCTTTAACGTTAAAACTGTTAGGTGATAAAACACGTTTGACGATGGTTGGTCTATTAAAAGATAACGAATGTTGTGTTTGTGAACTTGTAGACGTGTTTCAAATGAGCCAGCCTTCCATTAGTCAGCATCTTCGCAAGCTAAGGGATGCAGGTATTGTTAAAGAAAAACGGAAAGGGCAATGGATATTTTATTCGTTAAATAAAGAGAGTGCGAGTTTCCCATTGGTTATGAACATATTAAATTATTTACCGGATCAAAAAGAAAAATTAGACTGTTTAGAAGCAGATGGTAAACGAATTGTCTGCGATTAAGGAGGAGTTTGCTTGGATTTATCAATTTACTTAGCCATTGGGATTTTCATCGTGACATTAGTATTGGTTATTTGGCAGCCCAAAGGTTTAGGTATAGGTTGGAGCGCATGTGGGGGTGCAACTTTAGCCCTGATGGTTGGTGTTGTCACATGGGGTGATGTTCTTACAGTTACCGGAATTGTATGGAATGCGACGCTAACGTTTGTAGCTGTTATTTTGATTTCGCTTATCTTAGATGAAATTGGATTTTTTGAATGGGCTGCATTACATATGGCCCGGATTGCAAAAGGTAATGGCATTAGAATGTTTATATATATTATTTTCCTTGGTTCTATTGTAGCAGCATTCTTTGCAAATGACGGGGCAGCACTTATCTTAACACCTATCGTACTTGCAATGGTAAGAAATCTAAACTTTAAAGAAACAATGATTCTGCCTTTTATAATGGCAAGTGGATTTATAGCCGATACGTCATCACTCCCATTAGTAGTTAGTAATCTAGTAAATATTGTTTCCGCAGACTACTTTGGAATAGGGTTTGTTGAATATGTTTCAAGAATGATTATTCCGAATCTATTCTCTATAGCTGCAAGTATTCTTGTTTTGTATTTGTTCTTCCGTAAAAGTATTCCAAAACAATATGATCTATCGCAGTTGAAAGAACCGGTAGAGGCAATAAAGGATCAATCCATGTTTAAGATTTCCTGGGCAGTGTTAGCTGCATTACTTGTTGGTTACTTTGGCAGTGAATTTATTGGTATTCCAGTATCCATTGTGGCAGGGATTATCGCCATTTTATTTCTTATATTGGCGAAGCGGAGTCCAGCTGTACATACTTCAGTGGTTGTAAAGGGAGCACCGTGGGCAATTGTATTCTTCTCAGTTGGTATGTATGTGGTTGTTTATGGATTGCAAAACGCTGGGTTAACTAGTGTGTTAGCGACTTTGATACAATGGACTGCAGATCAGGGCCTTTATGCAGGTACTATAGGAATGGGGTTTATTGCCGCAATATTATCTTCCATTATGAATAATATGCCTACGGTTATGATTGATGCCCTGGCGATTTCCGATGTGCAAACAACAGGTACAATCAAAGAGGCTCTTATCTATGCTAACGTAATCGGATCTGACTTGGGTCCTAAGATTACACCAATAGGATCGCTTGCCACGTTATTATGGCTGCATGTTTTATCACTTAAAGGCTTCAAGATATCATGGGGTTACTATTTTAAGGTCGGAATTATTCTAACCATACCAACATTGTTCATCACACTGACAGGATTAGCATTATGGCTTTTGATTATTCTATGATAATTGAAAAAAGGAGAATACATATCATGTCTAACAAAACTATTTATTTTCTATGATGGGGAATAAGACAGTCCCATGATGCATGGGTACAGCTAAAAACCCTTGTGTTTTTCTTATAATTTGAACCGAAAGAATATTTGAAAAATCAGGACATAGCGAATAAAATTTAATGGTGACAATTCTATTGAAAGTGAAAATTGGAGAGTGTTAGTTTGAACAATACGAGGGAGGCACAAGCCAATCAAGGTATATTTTATGGTTGGTACATAGTAATGGTCAGCGCTCTGGGTATCTTTTTCTCAGGTCCTGGTCAGACATACAGCATATCCGTTTTTGTTGGGTCATTTGTTGAACAATTTAACGGAAACGATACATTGGTATCAGGAATTTATTCGGCTGCCACTCTTTTATCGGGGAGTCTGCTCTTTCTGGTAGGACGTGGTGTTGATCGGTTTGGTCAACAAAAGATGGCTATATTCGCAGCATCATTGCTCGGAATTGCTTGCCTTTGGAGTAGTATAGTTGCTAATCCAGTGATGTTGTTTATTGCTTTTTTCATGTTACGTTTTTTTGGCCAAGGTTCCATGACACTGATTCCTAACACGTTAGTTCCGCAATGGTTCATAAAAAGACGCGGGCGGGCAATGAGTTTTATGGCAATTGGCAGTTTCATCAGCGCAGTAACATTTCCACTACTGAATACCTGGTTGATCAGGCAATTCGGTTCTGAACATGCATGGCAGATTCTTGGGGTCCTTGTTGTGGTTATTTTTCTACCAGTTGCAGCGCTATTCATTAAAAATAAACCAAAAGATATAGGGGTGATGCCGGACAATGCTTCGAATAAACCAAGAAATAGTAGTGAAGCCCAATTAGCTACTGAGGATAGTAAAGAAATTGATTGGACATTAAAAGAAGCCAAAAAGACACGAGCATTTTGGCTGATGTTATTTTGTGTTGCAATTCCGGCTCTTGTAAATACAGCAATCACATTCCATTTGTTTAGGATTTTTGAAGAGCATCATTTAAGCGTGGGAATGGCTTCATTTATTTTAAGTCTTATGGCTTTTGTTGGATTTCCAGTAACGATGATAGCCGGATTTATTTTGGAAAAAGTTCCAGTACATAAGGTTATTGGCCTGTCCTTTATTGGTACACTTATTTTTTTAACCTTGCTATTATTTATGGATAGCGTTGTGATGGCTGTGATTTTTGGGATTCTTTGGGGACTGATGAACGGGTTTGAGCGTATCACATTAAATATTGTCTGGCCGAATTATTTTGGTTTAAAAAACCTTGGCAGCATCAAAGGATTGGCTCAAACGGTGATGGTGATAGGTTCCGCACTTGGTCCATTGCCACTGGCATTCGCTTTTGAACAATTTGGCAGCTTTAATGAAGCAATCCTGTTATTGATGATTCTTCCAATGCTTGGTGCTATTGCAGCCTTTATATCACCACAACCAACTAAATTTAATTAAATGTAAAAACTCATATTCTAATAAACATAAACTAATTGAAGGAGATCCAAATGATAAAATATAATTTATGTTTAATCAGACGTGGAACGAAAATTCTATTATTAAACCGCGAATTTCCAACATGGTTAGGCTGCTGGAATGGCGTGGGCGGGAAGCTAGAAGAAAATGAGCAGCCAAGGGACTCGGTTATCAGGGAGGTTTATGAAGAAACACAGATTAATTCGCCCGATTTACAATTTAAAGGTTTGATAACCTGGTCAACTCCAGAGGGTTCAGACTTTGGTGGTATGTATTTATATTTGGCTGATATCCCGGAAGACTATCATTATCAAACACCGCTAAAAACCGATGAAGGAATCCTTGACTGGAAGGAAATCGACTGGATCCTGCATCCTGAGAACCGTGGTATGGCTTCCAACATTCCAACTTGTCTCGAAAAAGTGTTATATGACGAGCAATGTTTCAATCATCACAGTATCTTTGCCGACGGTCAGATGGTTGAGCAGATATCAACTGTAATTGATTCAGAAATCGAAAGCGATAAAAATTTAAGAAAAGAATATTTGCGTACATATAGCCGTAGACATACTCTTACTTAATATATGAATAATTTTTCCTGAAGTTAGTGGAGGGATCGTAGTGGTGCGAAGGAGATAGTTAGCCTCCCGAATTAGACGTTAATTTTTTGGGAGGCTATTTTAAAATATAGGAGATGTATGAAGATGAAACAAAATAAATACGATGATGCGAGATTCTTTTCCGCATATGAGAAAATGCCAAGATCAGTTAAAGGTCTAGAAGGTGCGGGAGAATGGCCTGTTCTAAAGGCACTAATACCAGATTTAAGAAATAAAAATGTGCTTGATTTGGGGTGCGGTTTCGGCTGGCATTGTCGATATGCCCGCGCGGAGCAGGCAAGTTCTGTAGTAGGTGTGGATATATCTGAAAAGATGCTGCAAAAGGCACGCAAAAATACAGATGATCCATTGATTTCGTATATTAGAATGCCGATTGAGGACATCAATTTTTTGGACTCTCAATTTGATGTGGTTATCAGTTCATTGGCTTTTCACTATATTAGGCCGTTTGCAGCAATCTGCAAAAAAGTCTTTGACTATCTAACCCCTGGCGGGAAGTTTGTTTTTTCAGTCGAACATCCAATTTTCACTTCACGAGATGAGCAAGATTGGTACTACGACAATCAAGGGAATCGACTTCACTGGCCAGTTGACAATTATCAGACAGAAGGTGTGCGTGATACAAGATTCTTAACGGAAAACGTTGTAAAATATCATCGTACGATTTCGACCTATATAAATGATTTAATTGGTTTAGGATTTAGCATAAGCGCAGTTAAGGAGCCTATGCCCTCTGAAGAGATGGTCAAAAGTGTACCTGAAATGAAGGATGAAAACCGGAGACCGATGTTTTTAATAATCTTAGCGGAAAAAAGTATATAATAATTCCTTTAATTGTCTGGCGCTTCTACCAAAGTAGAAGCGTCTTTTTTGGCTCTTGTTTATAACCACAACTACTAAATTCTCTTGTTAATTGGCTGTTTTCGCAAGTTTGTATCACCCCAGTTTATAGATTTTCTGTCAAAATTAGAAGTCAGCCTTTTAGTGGTAAGGTTAGCCATTTAGTAGTAGACTAAATTTACCTAATATTATAAAAGGGAGGAGTGCTGTGAAATTTATTAAAATCGGTATCTTTTATTTGCTTGGTGTTTTTGCCATTATTTGCATAAGTGTTTTCCCGCATTTTTTTGCAACGGCAGGCTTGTCACATCCACTTGCATATCCGAAAGACATAGGTGCATTTTTTGCTGGACTTTTTGAAGCAGATTCGTGGATGTATCAAGCTATACATTCGCCGGGAGACTATCCCTTAATAGAAACATTGTTGGAACCATATATCTACTCGATGCAGTTGTTTCTGGGTGCGATTGTATTGGGGTTTTCATTAGCATTTATGTTTGCCTTTGCTGCAAATTTCCTTTCACACCGGAAACTTCAATGGCTTAAAAAGATATTGAATCTATTGGAATCGATACCAGACGTTATTATTGCTGTTTCCTTACAAGCTCTCAGCATTTACATATATAAAAGCAGTGGGGTGGATTTATTCCGAGTTGCTGGATACATGGATGAAAATGTCTATTTCGCGCCAATCATAACTTTATCCATATTGCCAATGATTTCGTTATTTAAAATCCTGTTATTTCGGATAGAAGAGGAATTCTTAAAGGATTATGTTGTATTTTTGAAGAGTAAAGGTATTCATAAAACAGGTATTCTAGTGCGGCATGTATTAAGAAATGTGCTACCAACTACTTTTCAGCATGCTAAAGTTATCATCTGGGCTGCATTGTCCAGCCAGTTTATTATTGAATATTTATTTAGCACCCACGGGTTAACCTTTTTTATATTGGATAGTTTTAATCCTATGACAATCGCTGTAACGCTTGTTCTTATATTTACGCCATTTTTTGTTCTATTTCAATTGATTGATGCTTGGTTAAATGAAGATCCGATTCAAAGTCAAAGTTTAGTGGTAAACAAATTTGCATTTAACCCTATCCAGTCAATTAGACAATGGTTTCGAAAGGTTCTGCAAATCAAATGGAACTTTAGGAAACTAGTAAAACCATTTACGTATTTGGGTGTACTATTTTTAAAACATATGAATAATTATAAATTTGCGATTGGCAGCCTGTTTTTTATCATAGTTATAAGTGCAAGTATTATTTATTCTGTAACAACGAATGACCACGTGGATCAGGTGCGTATCATTTATGAGGCGGATGGGGTGACAATCAAGAGTATCCCGCCACACCCGCCTGGGCTGCCATTTTTGCTTGGGTCTGATAATGTCGGATTTGATTATTTGGACCGGCTTGTGATCGGAGCGAAGTATACCTTATTATTTGGTTTATTGATTGCTGGATGCAGGGTGTTTATCGGGTTATTAGGCGGGATCTTCTATGCGTTTTCTATAAATGCCAAAAAGCAAGGATGGGTTGAAAAGTTGGTAGATTCTATCCATTTTCTCCCGCTAACGGTTATTGCTTATGTATTGCTGCAGCCTATTCTTTCGGTGAGACCAGGGATGGTGACGTACACATTATCAGAGCGTATTATTCTGGAAATGATTATTTTAACCGCGATCGTCATCCCGTTGACGTCAGTATTAATTGGAAACAATATAAAACGGGTATTGCAGACTGAATTTATTATGAGTGCCAGAGTTCTGGGTGGTAGTAAATTCTACATTCTTATGCGGCATGTATTACCGCACGTTGGTCCGCGGGTAATCATTCTTTTTGGACAGCAATTTATTCAGGTGTTAATTGTGTTCATCCATTTAGGCGTATTCCAATTCTTTTTCGGTGGTACAATTTTTAAAAAAGGTTCTCCTCCTACCTCCGTAACAAATGAATGGTCTGGATTAATCGGAGCGGCGAAAAATGAAATTGGAAGCGGGGACACACAGCTTTGGTTAATATTATGTCCATTGGTAGCCTTTATGTTAAGTATATTCGCCATGCAGCTTCTCATTAAAGGTGTAACCGAGGTTCAACAGGCAAAGGTCGGGGTATTGTATAAGAATAAAAAAAATAAAAAGAACCTTAATTTCGGTACAATTTCAGAATACGAGCCGACTGCAGAAAGCTTCCAGCGCATTGAAAACAACCGGTAATCATAGTGAAACCTTTTTAGGGTCATATCCGTATAAAAGATAGAAGTTTCATAAAAACGATGAAAGGGAGGCAGGCAGGATGTTTGAGTTTTTAATGGAATTGCCAATGGATCTGCAATTTTATGTGGTATTTATGTCCGCATTACTGCCACTCTCCTTCTTTGTGGTCAACCATTATTTAGCCAGTTCGCACAGCAACTGTTCTTTTGCCGAGGCGAGGTATGTCTATGAAAAATATATTACTAAAAGTTTACAATATAATTTGGATTCATCAACTAACGACATTATAATTTTTATAAGTAATTGTATTCGGTTAAAGGATTCACCAAACGATGGTAAAGATGACCATCAACTTCTTCTTACACATTAGACTTAAAATTGTAAGGAGGAGTATGTTGAAACGTTTAGTTTGTACGATAAGTGTATTTACGTTGATCAGTTTATTTTTAAGTGGGTGCTCATACAGCGGAACAGATGGGAATTTTCTTCATCAGGTATTTGTGGAACCTTTTACCTATCTAATAGAGTCGACGGCCAGTCTATTTGATGGGAGCTTTGGGATTGCAATCGTGTTGATCACCTTACTGATCCGGCTGGTATTAATGCCATTCATGTTAAAACAGTATAAAAATCAAAAGCAAATGAAGGAAAAGATGGCGCTTATCAAACCTGAAATGGATAAGATACAGCGTGAATTAAAAAAGACAGATAGTCACGAAAGACAAAAAGAATTGCAACAGGAAATGATGAAACTCTACACCAAGCATGGGGTAAATCCACTTTCTATGGGGTGCCTGCCATTAGTGATACAAGCACCTATTCTGATGGGCTTCTACTACGCCATTCAAAGTTCACAGGAAATTGCCACACATAGTTTCCTATGGTTTAATTTGGGGACTGCTAATATACCGCTTGCTATACTTGCAGGACTGATCTATTTTCTGCAGTTCAAAGTTCAGCAAAACAAGATGACGATTGATCAGCAACAGGGTAATCCAATGATGCGATGGATGGGGCTGATTTCGCCGGTGATGATTCTGGTCATCTCATTCAGCGTCCCGGCTGCTCTTCCGTTATACTGGTCAGTTAGTGGATTGTTTTTAATCGTTCAGACGATATTTGCGAATAAAGTTTGGCTTAAGAAGCCGAAATATGGTGTATAGATTTAGTGCGCAACGCAACCCTATGATTTTGAGGTTGCGCCTATTTTTTTAAAAAATTTATCGGCCATTATTGTATTATTACGGCCAAACTTAAGATATATCATCCGTTCTTGGAATATAACGGCCAAACTTAAGATATATCGTCCGTACTTGGAATATAACAGCCAAACCTAAGATATATCGGCCGTTCTTGGAATATAACGGCCAAACCTAAGATATAACGGCCATTCTCGGAATATAACAGCCAAACTCATGATATATCGTCCATTCTTGGAATATAACGACCAAAACTATAGCATTAGCAAAGGGGCTGGGACATAACTAAAAATGCTTGACTGAAAGACGAACAATCACAGGATAGACAGCTTAAAAAGTTAATTTTCCAATAGTCGGATCTATTTCGCAGTTGGTATAAATAGCGACATATGCGCTGGGTTGTTTTCCGCAGGGACCGCCGGGGTGATAATTTTTTAGTTACGTTGCAGTTTATGGACAATTCGCAATAAGGTTTACAAAACAGCCAAGAAAAATATCCGAACTAATCCAAATTCTAATTAAAGAATTTGGAATCATAGTTCGGATTTCCCCATGACTGAATCACTTTTGTCTCAGCCTCCCTTTGTCTATATTCATTGTAATGTTGCAGTTGATAAATCATTCTTTTCATTATTCTCAAGTTCTTTAACCTGGACGTACTTTACTTGGTGTCCTTCTACTTCTGTTACTTGGAAGTGGTAATCTCCTTCTGTAATCAGTGTTCCTTGTTGTGGTTCGTTATCCTTAGATAAAACCCAGCCACCTAGTGTGTCAAGTTCTTCATCCGAAATATTAGTTGATAAGAGTTCATTGACATCAGGAATAAGCATTTTTCCTTCCAACAAATAAGTTTTATCATCAATCTTTTGCACGGCAGGCACCTCATCAGAGTCAAACTCATCCCTGATTTCCCCCACAATTTCCTCCAGGATATCTTCAAACGTAATTAATCCGGCCGTACCGCCAAATTCATCTACAACAATTGCCATATGACACTGTTCTTTTTGCATTTTTGTTAAAAGTGTCTTGATCGGGGTTGTTTCGATTACGTGAATAATTGGATGGATATATTTATCAATAGTTCGTTCAGAGGTATGGTCATCATTAAATATCCCTTTAATATTAACCATACCTATAATTTCGTCCTTATCATCTGCTGCAATAGGATACCTTGTGAATTTCTCTTCTTTCATCAAGTTTATGTTTTCCTCAAAGGAGTCTTCTGTAAATAAGCAGACAATTTCTTTACGAGGCACCATAATTTCTTTTGCTACACGATCATCAAAATCAAAGATTCTATTAACATATTTTATTTCGGAGTCATTTATTTCTCCACTTTTATGACTATTGAACATCGTCATGCGCAGTTCCTCTTCTGAAAGGGCTTCATCACTTTCAGAGGCTGGTTTGAAACCGACCAATCCAGCCAGAAGGTTTGCGGAACCATTTAATAACCAGATAAACGGAAACATAATCCAGTTGAAAAATATTAATGGTGGTGCAGTCATCAGCGTGACAGCTTCTGCTTTTTGAATGGCAATTGTCTTTGGGGCCAATTCCCCTAATACTACGTGCAGAAAGGTAATAACACCGAATGCTATGGCAACAGATATGGTGTGTACTAGCCCTTCTGATAAATCAAATTGAACGATTAAAGGGTGAATAATTTCTGCAAACGCGGGCTCTCCCAGCCAGCCAATACCAAGGGCCGTTACAGTAATACCCAGTTGACACGCCGAAAGGTATCCATCCAAATTGTTAAGCACCTTTAATACTGCCTTAGCACGTTTATTTCCTTCCCCTGCTAGATACTCAATTCTTGTGCGCCTAACTTTAACAATTGCAAACTCTGAAATAACAAAGAACGCTGTTAGTACAATCAAAATAGCTACAAATAACAAACTTAAATATTCCAAATAATTTCCCTGCAATTATGCAGGGATGTCACCTCCTGATATTATTTTTCAACCAAATAAAAGTGTTATGGTTTGAGCAAGGGATATCCCCTGTATATTAATTAATCTGCCTAGTGAATGAAGCTGGTCTTTATCTAATTGATCAAGCTTGGGCTTGAGTTTTAGGATAGCTTCCTCAAGATCTTTTAATTCATGTTGAAAATCATTTATTTCCGTAATAATATCTTCATCATAATTTTTCACATTATCCATTAATTCAAATCGTTGTTTAATTTCGTTCAATGAAAGGTTTTCTTGTTTGTATGATTGAATTAGTTTTAGACGAATTACGGCTTCTTCATCATAATACCGATATGCATTCGATGAAGGCCTTTGGGCATCAATGATCCCTAGATTGGTGTAATAATCAATCGTTCTTGTCGTTATATGCATTTCTTTTGATAGTTCACCTATTCTCATCAACTTCCCATCATTCATCACCTCACTTTAAATTATAAAAGGTTTATAGAAAAGTGTACAGTTAAACGTTATGGTTTTCAGTAGAGAGTTTCTTAAAAGCAGCCTGACTTGTCGATGAAATATGGTATAGTTAGATTATTAAAAATAGTATTGAATGAGCGTCCGAAAGGGGATACATATGAGAAAAGGAATAATTCGACCGCTAGTAATTTGCATTTTTCAGAAAGACAATTCCATCCTCGTAGCAGAAGGTTATGATTCTGTAAAAAAGAATTACTTTTACCGGCCAATCGGTGGCGGGATCGAATTTGGGGAAACAAGCTCAGCCGCGTTGGCTAGAGAAATAGAAGAGGAAGTCGGGGCGGCTATTGATCATCTTGAATACATAGGAACTGTTGAAAACCTTTTTAAGTTTAATGGGGAGACCGGTCATGAGATTGTGTTTGTTTATGATGCAAAATTTGTTGATACTGGTCTCTATGAAAAGGGTTCGTTCATTGGTAAGGAAGATAACGGAGCAACATATAAAGCGATGTGGAAACCTTTAACTGAATTCGGTAAAGGAAAGTTACGCCTTGTTCCTGATGCTCTTTTAAACTTAATTGCACAGACAGGTGAGGGGAGATAGTGTTTAATGAACTTTCGTAAAGCAACAACTGAAGATTTACCGGCAATCGTCCGCTTACTTGCTGATGATGAATTAGGGTCAAAACGTGAAAGATATGAAGAATCATTGCCGACTGACTATTATAGAGCCTTTGCAGCAATTGAAGCCCAAGTGGGGAATCAGATAATGGTAGCTGTTGAAGACGAAAAAGTGATTGGCTGTCTTCAGTTAACAATCATTCCAGGTTTAGCAAGATTAGGAATGAAACGTGCACAAATTGAAGGGGTTCGTGTCGATCAGCGATACCGTGGAAAAGGGGTAGGAGAGGTTTTGTTTAAAGAAGCAATTAAGTTTGCTGAAAAAGAAAAATGTGGTCTTGTGCAATTGACAACTGACAAACAGCGCGAAGATGCACATCGTTTTTATGAGCGGTTAGGATTTTCAGCAACACATGAAGGGATGAAGTTGATATTATAATAGAGTGACTAGTTTTTGTGATAAAGGCCCCCGCTCGGAGGCTTTTATCTATACTTCTATGCATAAGAAACGGACTGTTTTCGCCCAAACCATTTGTACCGATTTTTAGATATCCAGGTATATAAGGCACCAAATATTTTATCCATATACGGTAAATACAGCCCCCAGCTTATTGGAAATGTTAGTGCTAGTAAGGTCAACAATTTCCTTACTGTATAAATGCCTGAATACACTTTCCCGTTATCTGCAATCATATGAATTTGATCGTAAATATCACGATTTTGTAAGAATCTGTAACGCTCATCATTTTCTATTTTTTGCACCGGAATCCAGTTAATTTTATGGAACCAATCCAGTTTTTTCATAACAATCTTTACACTTGAACATAAAGGACATTCGGCGTCATAAAACACAGTATATTTCATTGCTCAGCACCTCCACTAATTCAATACCCTTTTATGGTTAATTCTAAAAGTTAATTCCAGTTTAAAAAACCGAAGCTAAATGATCCCTATCGATAAGAAAATTAACTGAAACATTGACTAACAAAAGAATATACTATATAGTAATTAAAAGTTTTATAAATTGCGAGGATAAGGACATGGGTAAAGCTTAACGGTTTCTAGAGAGGGAAGCAATAGCTGGAAGCTTCCTAACACGTAAGAATTACTTACCGCCTTTGAGCTGTATTGGTGAAGTAACAGTAATCAATACCGCAATTGCTGCGATACAGCAACTTGAAGCCATCACTTTTTACGTGTGATGGGAAGCTGGGTGGAACCACGGATACAACACACATTCGTCCCTTTGTATGAGGGGTGCATGTGTGTTTTTTAATTGAAAAAAATAACGCAATGATAGGGACATGGGTAATTCTTTACGGTTTACAGAGAGGGGAGTCGGTGCTGGAAGCTTCCTAACACGAAAGAATTACTTACCACCTTTGAGCAGTATTGGTGAACTATTAGTAATCGATACCGTGTAAGCTGCGATATAGCTTAGACAGAGCCATCCATGCAAAAGGCATGAATGGGAAGTTGGGTGGAACCACGGGTAACTAACACACGCTCGTCCCTTTTAATAAGGGGCGGGTGTGTTTTTTAATACCTAAAATTACAAAGGAGTGTTAAATCATGAATCAAAACAAATTAGTTATTACATTTCCTGATGGGAATAAAAAAAGTTTTCCAAAAGGTATATCCTTAGAAGAAATTGCTCAGTCCATTAGCCCAAGCTTAAAAAAGAAATCTGTCGCAGGGAGGGTTAACGGTTCATTGTATGACCTTAGGCGCGGCATAGATGAAAATGCAGCCATTGAGTTATGCCAACTGGACTCACCAGCAGGAATTGAGATCATGAGACATACAACTGCCCATGTATTAGCGCAAGCAGTTAAACGACTTTACGGTAACGTTCATTTAGGTGTTGGTCCGGTTGTTGAAAATGGTTTCTATTATGATCTTGATCTTGAGGCCAGTATTGCAGTAAATGATCTTGCCAGGATTGAAAAAGAAATGAATAACATCATTGCTGAAAATCTGAAAATAGAACGTGAGCAAGTTTCCCCTGAAGAAGCAAAGAAAATTTTTGCCAATGATCCATTAAAACTGGAATTGTTGGAGGATATTCCATCCGGGGATATTTTGACGATTTACCGGCAGGGGGAGTTTGCTGATTTATGCCGTGGCCCACACTTACCAGCAACTCGGTTCATTAAAGCATTTAAGTTAACGCATGTTTCTGGAGCTTATTGGCGCGGCGACAGTGATAATAAAATGCTTCAGCGCATTTATGGCGTAGCATTTCCGTCAGAGAAAGAATTAGCTGATTATTTTCATTTTGTTGAGGAAGCAGAGAAAAGAAATCATCGTAAATTAGGGAATGAATTGGAATTATTTATGTTCAATGAAGAGGCGCCTGGAATGCCATTTTACTTGGCAAATGGCCAAATTATTCGTAATGAATTAGAGTCTTTTTTAAGAGAACTACAGAACGCTTATGATTATCAAGAGGTCCGTACACCGATTATGATGAACAAGCGGCTATGGGAGGGGTCGGGGCATTGGGATCATTATAAAGATAATATGTATTTTTCAGAGGTAGATGATCAGAGCTTTGCATTAAAACCGATGAACTGTCCAGGGCATATGCTCATTTTTAAAGATAAGCTTCATTCTTACCGTGATCTCCCAATTCGAATGGCGGAGTTTGGTCAGGTTCACCGCCACGAATTCAGTGGTGCATTAAATGGAATGTTACGGGTTCGCACTTTCTGTCAGGATGACGCGCACATTTTTGTAACACCTGGTCAAATAAAGGATGAAATTAAGTCAGTATTAAAATTGATTGATTACGTATACCGTACATTTGGTTTTAACTATGATATTGAACTATCAACTCGGCCAGACGATTACATGGGCGACATGACGTTATGGGGCAAAGCGGAAGGTGCACTGAAGAATGTCTTAAACGAGCTTGACTATGATTTTATGATCAATGAAGGAGATGGGGCATTTTACGGACCAAAAATTGATATTCACATTAAGGATGCACTAAACAGAAGTCATCAATGTGCGACAGTTCAACTAGATTTCCAAATGCCGGAAAAATTTGGTTTAACTTATATAGATGAGGACAATCAGAAAGTTCGTCCGGTTATTATTCATCGGGCCATCTTCGGATCCATCGATCGTTTCCTCGGAATTCTGATTGAGCATTTTGGTGGTGCATTTCCGACATGGTTGGCACCTGTTCAGGTAAAAGTGATCCCTGTTTCAAATGAAATGCATCGCGATTATGCTGAAGAGGTTAAACAAAAATTAAAGCAGGCGGAATTGAGGGTGGAACTTGATTTGCGGGAAGAGAAGCTGGGCTATAAAATGAGGCAGGCACAAATGAAAAAGGTTCCATTTGTTCTCGTTGTGGGAGACAAGGAACGTGAAAATCGCTCTGTACATGTAAGGAAATATGGCCAGGATGATTCAACAGAAGTGAAACTGGAAGAATTTATATTCGACTTAAAGCAGGAAGTTGATAATAGAGTTCTTTAAAAAGATAAAGATAGCCCCATATGTGAATTAGTAATCACATATGGGGCTATTGCTATTTTGTATCGGACACCTTAATCCGATGATCGTGGAAGAACTGCGAGAGATCCTCTCCTGAAGATTGTTCCATGATGCGGATGAAGTCTTCGGTTGTTGCCACTTTGAATTTCATCGTTTCAAAATATGTTTGCATGCCTTTATAGAATGCATCATCACCAAGTAATTTTCTCAATTCATTCAGTGTTTTTGCTCCATAATCGTAAATCACATCACCGTACATTTGTAATCCGTCATCCGCTGCATGTTTCATAAAAGTCGAGGCAGGTGAGGTGAGATGGTAATATTTTTTTCCAATTGACCGTACCCACCTGAAGTTGGGGTCCCCTCCGCGAAGGGCGACATAACCCGCAAAAGTGGCAAAAGATTCATCCAGCCATGGTTCATCAAATTCATTGTTGCCGACAACACCATAAAACCACTGGTGAGCAATTTCATGTTCGGTAGTTTGCCAGATTGCATTCCTTTCCAGTTCTTCATCAAGGCCGATCATAACAAGTTGTGGATATTCCATCCCTAAAGCGTTTAACCTCGCTCCGACTATGTCTAGTTCAGACCACGGATATTTTCCAAATAATTTTGTATATAAAGGCAAAACATACTTTGCGGTTTCCATCATGTATTTTGTGTATTCTTTTTGTTCATCGGTGTAAAAAACATTTACTTGTACATTATTGACCATCTTGGTACTTTGGTTAAATTTCGAATTCATGACAATGGCAAAGTCCCGGACATTTTTGGCCTGATAGTGATGGACTTTCATCCCGTCTTTACTGGTTACCTTTCCAACTGCTTGTCCGGTAGTTGCAATCGTTTCCTTTTCATCAGCCCTTAACGTGACATCAAAGTCACCTGTCAAAGAATAAAATGATTCTCCACCAGCGAAATATGGATCGAGATTCCACCCCTCGTTGTCATAGACGGCCAGAATCGGAAACCAGTTTCCCAGCGAAACGTGAGTGCCGGACCAGCCAAAACGATGTTGTTTGTTTGGGATTGTAACGGTAAAATCCATATTAATGGTTGCTTTCTTTCCCGATTCCAATGACAATCCTGAAATATCGAGTTTCGTGTTCCTGCTATCAAAAGTCGCGGACTTGGCATTGAATGTAATGTGATCAACCTCTATGCCGCCACTCTTAAAACTTTCAGCATTCGGCCATAGATTAAAGTATATGTGCTTTAACGTTTTATCAAGGTTATTGACGAATTGGACGCTCATAGAACCGCTGATTTGATGCTTCTTTTTGTCATATGTAACATTTATTTTGTATGCAGGGTGTTCTGGACCATACGTAATGCTTTCTGTTTGAGGTTCATTTGTTTCGACTTTGTCTTGCTGATTCTGTTTTTCTAAATCTTCTTGGGGTGAAGGGGAATCTTTATTCTCTGTGCAACCTGCTAACAGGATTAGTAGGGAACAAAGAATTATGGTAAGTCGTGAATGCAATAGGCTCATCCTTTCCTTTTTTGAAAAAGATACTTTTTTAATTATTCTATCACCTTGCGCATAAATTTGTATATAAAAAAGAGACTATCTTAGATAATCTCCTGTAATCTTTATTATTTCCCTTGTTCAGCCAACTTTTTTCGATCTGCCGCTTCTGGTGGCTGCTCAAGCCAGCCGTTGTCAATCATGATATTTGAACCATCTTCCGCATACAGTCCAGTTTCTGCCATAAGACGGGCATAGGTTAAACCTAAATCGCGTCTTGGACTTGACGAAGCGGCATATCCGTACTGTGCCAAGCCTGAAGCGGTAAAGGTAGTGGCATGAAACATCATTAACTTATCAGAAAATGGTGGAGTTGTTGAAGTGGTGACTTCGGCTGTTAAGTTAATCGTACCAGGGGACAAATCATCCTCAATAAGCAGTGAACCCAACGTATCCAAGTGCTTTTTTGTTAGTTTTTTTCCACGTTCAAAAAATTTCCTCACTGCGGTTGATTGTGCAGTCTGTGAGAATCCGGTTACCAGAGCTTCACCCAAAGAAGCACGCTTGGTATTATAGACAAGCGCTGAAATTTCCATTCCAACAAGCGGTCGTTTGTCAAACCACCCTGATAAAAAATCCTGTCTTTTAATAAAATCAACTTTATCTGGTTTTGGTATGGTCGGCGCAAAATTAAAGATTCCCTTTTTCATGGTTAATCGGGTGGCCCGCTTAAAAAGTTCCTGTGTTTCATCAAGGCCTTTTGAATAAAATGCAATTACATCCTCACGTGTTCCACCCGATAATGCAAGACCATAGGCTGGTAAAGCAAATTTCGCCATATCAATCATGTAATAAAGGCACAACTTGTCCGAATACAGTTTTGGCGCATCAAGGTTGACATCTTCTTTGGTGAAGCCGATTGGAATGGGGTAGTTCCCTTTTTTAAATATATCCGAGACCACAGCAACATGTTCCTTGGCAAGCTGAACTGCAAATTCCAACAGGGAACGGATTTCCTTATCCTCCGTCCGCTTTGCCAGATAAGAAATCATATACATCGCCATGGTATCATTTTGGTAAGATGCCCAAAGGTTTGCTACTTCTGGTGCCGTTAATTGTGTATGGTTAGTTGATTTCATAAAATAATTATCTCCTGTTCGTGGTACTATATTGGCCGCCCAAAATTTATATTCGTTATTTTGCCTTTCCGTCTTATGAATATACATTTTATAGGTAAGTAGACGCCCACTTACCGAAAAAGTATTATTTTCGTTAAGTTCATGTAAAAAAAGACAGGAAAGATGGACCGAGAATAAAGAATTATTTTGCTGCTAATTTCTTACTAATTATATTTAAAGAACAAAAACTCGAGTTAAATCATTCTTTTATCCTGTTAGATATTACCTATATTGGGAAGGTGAATTTTGTTTCCTTAACAATCCTTTAACAGTTACTTAACATTAGCACTTTATAATAGATGTCGATTCAAACTTTAGGGATGCAGAAAGGAGCAAGCTGCCATGTCAGAAGAAAGATCAATGGATGATTTGATTCAAAATTTAAATGAGGAAACGTTGCAAAAAGGCGTGGACAGACGCGGCTTTCTTCAGAGAGCGGTTAAAATTGCCAGCATTTCCCTGGGGATGGTAATTGCACAATCCATGGGTGGAATTAAGATCGAAGCTGAAGAAAAGTTTAGCAGCTATCCATTCTCACTTGGAATTGCTTCGGGAGATCCTCTTCCCGACGGTATCGTGCTTTGGACAAGATTAGCCCCTAAGCCTCTTGAAGGTGGAGGAGTACCTGCTCGGAATGTTCCCGTACATTGGGAATTAGCAAAAGATGAATACTTTCGCCATATTGTCCAACGGGGAACAGCTATAGCAAGACCTGAATTAGCCCACTCAATCCATGTGGAAGTTGATCGTCTACAACCTGACACAGTCTATTTCTATCGTTTTAAAGCAGGGAAGGAGTATAGTCAGGTTGGCAAAACGAAAACACTTCCGGCAAATGATTCCCATGTTTCCAGTCTTACCTTTGCTTTTGTCTCATGCCAGCAATATGAACATGGTTACTATACAGCTTATAAGCATTTGGCTAAGGAGGATCTTGACCTCGTTTTCCATCTTGGGGATTACATTTATGAATATGGCCCAAATGAATATGTGGCGGATTCAGGAAATGTAAGAACCCATAGTGGACCGGAAGTCAAGGGCTTGGAGGATTACCGTAACCGACATGCTCAATATCGAACCGATAAGCATCTGCAAGCTGCTCATGCTGCTTTTCCGTGGGTCGTAACCTGGGATGACCATGAAGTAGAAAATAACTATGCCGATATAATTCCGGAAAAGGGGCAATCCGTAGAAGAATTTGTTAAACGCCGGGTCGCAGCCTACCAAGCTTATTATGAACATATGCCTTTACGCAAATCGTCCATGCCTCACGGGCTCGATATGCAGTTATACCGCAGCTTTTCATATGGCAAGCTAGCCACATTCTTTGTATTGGATACACGTCAATATCGTTCAGACCAGGCAAATGGGGATAAGAGTTCACCACAAACACCGGAGTCTTTAAATCCAACACGAACGCTTCTTGGTGAAAAGCAAGAGAAGTGGCTGCTTGATAATATTGACCAATCACAATCAAGCTGGAACGTAATGGCTCAGCAAATTTTTTTTGCAAAACGGAACTATGGTCCTAGTCCTGAGAAACCGTTATACAGCATGGACGGTTGGGATGGGTATACGCCAGCTCGGGAGCGAATTACCGACCTTGCAAGCAATAAAGGCATGGATAACCTGATTGTCCTGACTGGCGATGTTCATGCTAGCTGGGCTTCCAATCTGATTGCTGACTTTAATGATTTGAACTCAAAGATTCTTGGGGCAGAGTTTGTTGGGACATCGATAACTTCTGGTGGAAACGGAGCAGATAAGCGAGCTGATACAGACCGTATATTAGCACAGAATAAACATATCAAATTCTTCAACGATTTTCGCGGTTATGTTCGCTGCCAAGTCACACCCGGGCAGTGGAAAACTGACTACAGGGTTCTTCCATTTGTCTCGAAACCGGATGCGGAAATTTCAACAAGGGCTTCGTTTATATACAAAAAGGGAGAAACAGGTCTTGAGGAAATATCTGCGACAATTGTTCCACAAGGAAAGCAATTATCCAGTGAAGTGGAGGAAGATCGTCTTAAAGCACATGACCTTGCCCATGAAAAGCAATTAGGAAAAAAGAAAGAAAAACAACTGAATTAGAAGGAGGAGGAAATGGTAAATGCTGACAAATATCGGCATTCCAGGATTGATTTTATTACTTGTCATTGCCTTGATCATTTTTGGCCCATCAAAGCTTCCGGAAATCGGAAGAGCGTTTGGCAGGACCCTGACAGAATTCAAAACGGCATCACAGGAATTGATATCAGGGGATTTCCGAGACGAAAAGGAGGTAGGAGGAAATACTGGCTCATCTTCCATGGATAAGGAACAGGACTAATAAGAGTAGGCGGGAAACCGTCTACTCTTATTATAATTTTCGAGACTTGCAACCTGTCATTGGCTTGAGTCTTTTATTTAACAGTGTTTTTTATGCACTGGAATAGTTTTGTCATACCAAAAGCAATGAGCACGATTACAAAATCAATTAGAAACAGATAGAACAGATTCATTCCTTTATGCATTCTTAATAAATCCACTAAATCCGTGAAAAAACCAAAACCAATTGCAAAGACGAATGTTCCAATAAGAGCGAATAAATAAAAGTTTTTACCATTGTTTGTACAGTATTGATACAACAGCATAAAAAAAACCGGGAACAGAACGGCCGTGACGGTAATCCCCTGTGGTAGCATATAGGAAATACTATGTGGATGGTTAAAATAATTATGACTCGTTAAAAAACTGTCCACCCCCGTCCATATAATATGAAGCGAGTAACCAAAAAAGGAAATTTCAAATAACCTTTTCCTGTCAATGGTAAAGAATAGAACAACGAGCGGTACCACTACAGTTATTATATCAAACCAGAAGAACCATGTGTCCATATTAGAATAAAGCTTCCAATGTTCCGTAATAAGCATTGTAAGCCTCTCTTTTGTTTCGTATATTTCATCATATAATTCCTGTTCGTTCATAGGCTTCACCTCTTAAACTTCGAGATTTCTCACAGTAGTTTTTGTTAGGAAAGTGAATTCTATTCGGACCAAACAATGAGAGGAAGGGGGAGTGTAACAATTAGATTTCATGGGAGGTCACTAATTAAGTTTTATCCCTTCCTGCATTAAATTTATTGTATCCCTCAGAGTGAATTTCGCAATCCGTAAATCGGATGAAACTTTCTACGACTCTGGACTGATACCAGGTAAGGTAGAGTATTATGTTAATTAATAGAAAGCTAGCTAATAAGGAGAACTGTTATGTTTTATAGAAGAAAGCATTATATAGTAAAAAATGAGTTTGTCAAAACTTTTTAACGCCTATTATAATGAAACAAATTTGCCAAATCAAATTAAACACGGATGGGCACTTTCCTGAAACAAGGTAAACTGCCCATTTTTTTATTGCTGGTACCCCGCATATTTTTAGATGTAAAACAAAGAATAGGCTTAATGAAAAGGAATGGGGGTTATATATGGGTTTCGCTGTTTTTTTCTTTTTAGCATGGTTGGTAACAGCTTTTCTTATTGTAATGCAAAAAAGCTTGTCGCTTGTAGAGAATACATTTATTATTTCCTTGATCCTTATTATTAGTATCAATTGGTCTTGGATTATTTACGAAGGTTTAAAATTTATTAAAATAACGGAGCAGCCAATGGATTATACGGCCTTTTTGTTTTTTAGAAGTGTTATCATTCCAATAATCCTGGTGATTCAATTAAATATGGTGCTTCAATCTGAATCTTTTGCACAGACTATACTAATCCCCATTGTATCGATAGGTATATTGGTGGCATTAACTGCCCTTTCAAGCTATTTCCATATGACAAATTATGTAAAATGGAACATCGGCTATGATGTTCTATACTTTGCGGGTCTGCATGTAATCGCATATTTATCCTGTTGGCTATTTCGAAAAATTGCCTATCGTGAGGGGGGTTATTTATGATCTTATGGGGAACGTTTGATAAAAATGAAATTGTTATTTTGCTAATGCTTGTGATTTTTTATTCAATCTTTTTCCTGTTGCCAAAGAAGTTCTGTCGTGATATTACAGCATTATTTTTCCTTTGGGGTCTAACGATTGGAATATTTTTTGATTTTACAATTGGCGGTGGCTTGATTGATTATTATAAGCTGAATGATTCAAACGAATATGGGCTAAATGATATGCTGTATTATCTCTCATTTGCCCCGTTTAGTTATTTTTTTATTTACTTCTATGAATTGTTGCAAATCAACGCGAAAACATTTATTTGGTATGTGGTGGGCTGGTCATTATTGGGTGTCGGACTGCAGTGGGTTTTTACGTTGGTCGATATTGTTAATTTTAAGAACGGTTATAAACTTCTTTATTCTCTTCCTGTATTTATGTTGTCCCAAACCATAACTGGTCTATATTATCAGTTTATCAGATCAAAGCGGAAGGTTATGTGTTCTGACGAAAAGCAGCAAACTTAATCATTATTACCATCTAATTTTGTCTGTTTTTGACTAGTTTTGTCTAAACTGTTTCAATTAAAGCAGAAATAATGCATAATATTTCTCATGTTGTCTAAAAAGAATGAAAACAGGAGGAACAAATAGATGGATGAAGCACTGTTACAAGCAATCACTAAAAAAAGAAAAGAAATGATAGCGATAGGAGTACGTGAGGGACTTACAAGTAAACGAGCTGTAAAGTGCAGCCAGGAACTTGATAGGTTACTGAATTTATATATGAAAAGATCAATGAAATTTGTTGCTTGAGATTGAGGGATGCTTTCCTTTTAAAGGAATAGCACCCTTACCCGGTAATTTCTAATCTCAGTGAATAATGGTTCAATGCACTCATTTGTTCGGAGTTCGCTCCGACGCCGAGATGCGTATAATCATCTACCCGCAGGCTGTCGTTATAGAGATAAACAGTGTCACCAGTTGTTACGTCCTGATCCACAGTAATCAGCATATGGCTCATCATCAATGCACCTATTGGGTAACGCTTGCCATGAATCATTACATCATATTTTGCTCGTGTTCTAAGCACTCCGTCCCCGTAGCCAATATCACATATAGCTATTTTACAGTCGTTTTCCGCTATGAAAGCACTTGAGTAACCAGAGCTTTCACCTTGTTTCAGTTCCAATGTCTGGATAACATTAGTGCATAAGGTAATGACTGAGGGAGCGGTATCCGGAGCTAGTTCGTGATACGGCCTTGATCCGTATAACAGAATGCCAAGCCGCGCGTGTGTGTGGGATGGGAAGATCCCGTCCCGCATATAAGAGGCACTGTTCTGCGCATGAATGAATCGGAAGTTGCGTTCTGATGCGTGAATGGTATCAAGCATTGTCAGCCAGTTTTGTTTTTCTACCTCGTATTCGGGTGAATTAATTTCATCAGCATATGCGAAATGGGTCCATACCCCGCTAACAGTGACTGCATTCTCTTCTAATACCTTCTGCATTTCAGCGGCATAATCAAACCCGGAACGCCGCAACAGGTTTTTATACTCCAGATGCACCTCAATCCCTTTCAAATCATTTTTATATGTTTCATAAAAGGTAAGTGAAGGCAGTGTCATGGCAATGTTATTATTCCGAAGTGTTTCGAATTCGGTCGAGGGATTCATTAGAAAAATATAAATCTTATCGCTTTTTTTACGGAGTTTAACAGCTTCAATTAGTGATGTGGTCGCAAAGGCGCGAATCCCAGCCTGGAAAAAGGTATCGAATGCCAGGTCAAGCCCAATGTTGTATGCATTATTTTTTACTACCGCAAGGATGTTTACATTATTTTGAATGCGTGCTGCCTGTTCGTATAGGCGCTTCTTGTTGATTTGCAGTCTTGCTGTCATTTTACTTCACCAAACTTTTCAAGTATTTTTACATAGTAATGGACACCATAAACCAAAGATTTTTCATCAAAGTTAAATGATGAGGTATGGAGTCCGCTTGTATGATTTTCATTTTGCACACCCATAAAGGCAAAATGCGTTGTGGCAACCTTACTGTAAAAGGAGAAATCTTCCCCAAATAGATATGGCTTATTCTTGATGATCACTTCAAGCCCCGCAGCTTTGGCACAAACTGAACTAAGTGGTAAGAGCTGTTTAGCGTTTATAACCGGCGGATAGCCTTCCGCGAATTCAACGCGGCAATTGGTATTGAACAATAAGTCACTGCTTTGCACGATGCTATTTAGTTTATCCTGAACCGTTGCAAGGTCTTTCATGTCATACGTCCGGATTGTTCCTTCCAGATAGCCGGCTGATGCGACGGTATTGATTGCTTCCCCCGCTTGTATCTTGCCAATATGGATAATGTTCTGATTCAGACCACTCAAATGAAAATTTTGAAGCTGCTGGATTTGGGTCACTATATGGTTCAATGCACCGAGCGCACTTGCGCCATTTTCTTTGTTGGCAACGTGCGCAGAAGTGCCATCTATGTAGATCCGGTATTCGGTTGCACTCGCCGTCAGCGGTCCGCTTTTAGTTAGGAATGTGCCCACAGGATTATCGGGCATTAGATGCAACCCGAAAATCGCCGCTGGTGCATAATCGTGAAACGGGAATGTGCTGGTCAAATAGTTGGCGCCCCCCATTGATTCCTCAGATGGTTGAAAGATTAATAGAACATTATGTGGTAACGACTTTGTATCTTGCATGTTTCTGCATCTTTCAGCAAACGCAAGAAGCATCGCTGTATGACCATCATGGCCACACGCATGCATGATGCCATTGTGCTGAGACCTAAACGGGATGTCGTTTGCCTCCTCAATGGGGAGTCCGTCAATATCCGCACGGAAACCAAGCGTCATATCAGAATTACCTTTCAAAAAAACGATAGTTGCTGTTTCCATTGGCGTTAAATAGGAGATATCAAGCTTATCCAGTGTCTTTCTAATATACGCTGCAGTTTTAAATTCCTGAAAGCCAAGTTCAGGTATTTGATGAAGTTGTCTTCGATGTTCTGTTAAGGTTTGTTCTAACTCCATATTTTTCACTCCAAAAATTGATTGATTGGTATGTGCCGCTTCCTGACTAAGGAAGGATGCGCCTGAACTCGGGAGACTATTACTCTTTTACTGATTTAATTTCCTAAGCGCCTGCACAATTTCCCTTTTGCCACCTTGGACGTCGCTAGCCTGTTTGATTACGCGTGCGGGTACACCTGCGACAACTGCGCCTGCAGGAACATCTTCCGTTACAATGCTTCCCGCTGCCACTACGGCACCTGCTCCGACTGTAACACCTTCCAGTATGACGGCGTTTGCTCCGATTAGGACATCATCTTCTACTACAACAGGACTTGCACTTGGTGGTTCAATTACACCGGCCAAAACTGCGCCAGCACCGACATGTACGTTTTTACCTGTTGTTGCACGTCCGCCAAGTACAGCGTTCATATCAATCATCGTGCCTTCACCGACAACCGCACCAATATTAATGACAGCACCCATCATGATAACTGCATTTTTCTCAATTACGGCGTGTTCACGGATGAATGCGCCCGGCTCGATCCGAGCATTAACTTCGGTAGCGTCAAGAAGTGGAATGGCACTGTTCCTGCGGTCCTGTTCAATAACATGATCAGCAAGTTTATCCTTATTAGCTTCATAGAAAGGCTTCCAGTCCTGCAAGTCAGCAAAAATGGTATAGGAGTCGTTTGAGCCGTAAACTTTGAAATGACCTGGAAATTCCTCTTTTTTAAAGCCTGTGTTCACATAAATTTTGAGTGGAGTTTTCTTTTCAGAATCGCTGATATATTGGATAATTTCTTCTGCAGTAAATTCTTTCATGGTCTATTCATCTCCTAAATTTGTGTAAGTATAAAAACCGTGTTCCTTATTGATAAGTTTTTCCGCGACATCTATCGCACCGTTTGCAAATATATCTTTTGACTGAGCCTTATGCTGGATGGTGATGACTTCATCATGACCAGCGTATAAAGCTTCGTGCTCACCGACAATCGTACCGCCACGAAGGGAATGGATGCCAATTTCATTTTCCTTACGCTTTTCATCATATGTATGACGGTTATACATAGGTTCAGCATTTTCTCTAATTCCTTTGATTGCATCATAAAGCTTTACTAATGTGCCGCTTGGTGCATCCACTTTTTTGTTGTGATGGCGCTCTGTCAGTTCAATATCGTATGAGTTGAGCAGGGGGGTAGCAAACTCAACAATCTGTTTCAGTATATGCACCCCATAGCTCATATTTGCACTATAAAATGTTGGCAGGTATCTGGATTTTTCTTCCATCATGTTGACAATGACTTCTTTTTCCCCGGTTGTGGCAATGACAAGCGGAAGGTTTACGTCCGCCTCAAGCAGGTGTTTCGTCAAGTCCGGATGGGAAAAATCAATTAATACATCTGCATCCGGCAGCTTGTTGAAATCAGTAAAAATGGGATATGGGACATCTCCTTTTTCCTTTTTTAGTGCCACCCCGGCTAATTCGTGCCCACGTTCTTCAGCGAGCCTCGCAACTCGCTTGTTCATTGCTCCGTATCCCAAAAGAAGGATTTTCATGTTATGCACCTGCTTTCATCAAATCGAATGTCTCAATCAGTTTTTGTTGTTCATTTGCTTCAAGCGGCACAAGTGGTAGGCGAAGATCATAGCTGCCAAACCCAAGATGTGCGGTCAGTACCTTAATCGGAATTGGGTTGACATCAACACCAAGCGCTGTCAGTAGTGGATACAGCCGATAATGGATTGCTTTTGCTTCATTCAGGTTATCAATTGAACGCTCGTACATCGTTTGGAACTCATTTGGCAGAGCATTTGCAGCGACCGAGATAACGCCATCGCCACCAAGAGCCAGATAGGGAAGTGCCGTATCATCATTTCCGCTGTAAAATGCAAACGATTCATCTGTCAGCAATTTTGCTTTTGAAAAATAATTCAAATCACCAGTTGCATCTTTTAGACCCACGATGTATTTATGTTTACTAAGTGCTTTTACTGTCTCTGGTTCAATCGTCATACCTGTCCTTGAGGGAACGTTATACAAAATGGCTGGCAGGCCTGTGGAATCCACGATTGATGTGAAGTGCTCAATCAGTCCGCGTTGGCTTGTCTTATTGTAATATGGTGTAATGAGTAACAGGCCATCAACGCCGATATTTTTGGCTGCCTTTGAAGCTTCAATGGATGCCTTTGTTGAATTGGAGCCAGTGCCTGCAATTACAGGCACCTTTCCAGCAGCCGTTTCAACCGCGATTTCCAGTAGATGATTTTTCTCTTCAAGTGACAGTGTGGACCCTTCGCCAGTAGTGCCATTAATAACAAGACACTGGATATTGTTCTCCATTAAAAACTGTAAATGACGCTGAAAGCTATTGTAATCGGGCTTTTCATCGCTAAAGGGTATCGGGACGGCTGCACCAATCCCGGTGAATATATGAGCCATATTTTATCCTTCTTTCGTATCAATAAGTTGTTGTAGAATTTGTACGGCGTTTAATGCCGCGCCTTTTAGTAAATTGTCACTTGTCACCCATAAATGATATGTGTTTTCCATGCTTTCATCTTTGCGGATACGACCAACAAATACATCTTCTTTGCCTGCTGATCCCAGTTGCGTTGGATAGACATTATTTTGCGGGTCATCCTGTAAGACAACATGGTCATTCTGATCAAATACTTGCTTTAATTCTGCAACTGAAGGCGAATCGTCTAATGTTACGTTCATTGCTACACCATGACTGTTCTCAACGGGGACCCGGACACAAGTGGCAGTTACTTTCAATTCGTTCAGCCCCAGGATTTTCCTTGTTTCCTCGATCATTTTCACTTCTTCTTTTGTGTAGCCATCTTCAAAGAACACGTCAATGTGCGGGATGGCGTTATTATAAATAGGGTGAGGGTAGTTCATAGGTGCTTCACCATTCTCGCCGCGTTTTAAATCCTGAATACCATTTACACCAGATCCTGAAACTGCCTGGTATGTCGTATAGCTTACACGTTTGACGCCGAATGCATCTTCCAGCACTTTTAACGGGATAACCGACTGGATAGTGGAACAATTCGGATTGGCAATAATTTTTCGGTTAAGCACGGGCCTATTTACTTCCGGAACAATTAAGTCGATGGTTGGATCCATTCGAAAAGCACTCGAATTATCAATAACAATTGCACCGTTTTGTTCAAACAAGGGGGAGAATTTCAAGCTTGTACTGCCACCCGCTGACATAAGCACATAATCAAAACCTTCTGCTGTTCTTGCCTCCGTTAATTCTTCTACACGGTATGTTTTGTTTCTGAATGTTAATTCTTTCCCTGCAGAGCGGCTGGATGAAAAGAGCACAAGTTCATCACAGGGGATATCTTTTTTCTCAAGCACGTCAATCATTTTCCGGCCTACAAGTCCTGTAGCACCTACAACAGCAATTTTTACCATTTAAACAACCTCCATTTATAATTCAAAGCGTTCACACAATAGATGTGCCGCTTTTTCACTGTTTCTTGCATCTACTACATAAGATATGCTGATCTCTGATGTTGTGACCTGATAAAAAGGAATGTCCGCTTCTATCAGTGTTCGAAACACTTTGGATGCGACTCCAGTCATATCACGCATGCCTGAACCGATTACCGAGACCTTCACAAAATGGTTTTCAATTTTATAATACAGGCTAGGATAATCCTGCTTGAGACGGAAGAAGATAGTATGTAATTGCCGCTCTTCCGTATCTTTCATCGTGAATGACAACTGAAGCCCCTCATTGTTGACTATTTGTGAAATCATATCAACATTGATTTCTTCCTGTTCCAAATTAATAAATGCTGCATCCATTAAACTTGTATCATAATGTGGGTAGTTCAATGTCACGTGAATCATATCTTTATCAAGCGCAACACCTGTGACTGCTTTTTTCTCCAGCATTTCTGTTTGTGACATAATCCACGTTCCTTTCGCGTCTGATAATGTTTTGCCTAAGTAAATTGGAATGTTGTAGTTCTTAGCGATTTCTACACTTCTCGTTACAAGAACTCCAGCACCGAGAGCACTCATTTCCATCATTTCTTCATAGGACACCGAGTCAAGGCGTTTTGCCTGCGGATAGATTCTTGGGTCGGTACTGTATACTCCGGCAACGTCTGTATAAATTTCACAGGGGCATTCATGTGCAGCGGCAAGTGCAATTGCCGTTGTATCAGAGCCGCCACGGCCAAGTGTCGTGATTTCATTGTTGGTATTGAACCCTTGGAAGCCAGCAACAATCAGGACGTTGTATGTTTCAAAAAGTTGTTCAAACAATGTATTATTGATTCTCGAAATCTTGCTTTTCAAGTGGTGGCCAACTGTTTCGATACCAGCCTGATACCCGGTCAGCGGCTTTGACTTAACAGCCATATCATTTAAGACAATGGACAGGTAGGAAATGGTTTGTTGTTCACCAGTCGTAAGCAGAACAGCCAAATCCTGTTCATTTGGTGTACTGGTAATCGAGCTTACTTGTTGTAAAAGTTGATCCGTTGTTTTGCCCATTGCACTGACAACGACAACCAGCTGTTCACCCTGTTCCACCCGCTTTTTTAGGTAATTCGCAATTTCTTTGATTTTCCCGAGGCTGCTTACACTTGTGCCACCAAATTTTAGTATGCTTCTTTCCATAAACTAATTGCCCTCTTTCCCTGTTGATCAAAACTTGCCAATTAACGGGTGCCCCGCGCTTTTGTATTAAAAAAACAAGCCAGCGCATGCCGACTTGTTTTATGATGTGTCTTATATACAAGTGGAAGCACTCCATTATTACTAGAATAATGACAGACCGCACACTATTAATCTACAGTCCAACGATGTCTGTCTGTAAACAGAACATTGTTTCGGCAAATTTCCCTTTCGCTTATTACAATTTACAGATTTTACGTAATAAGGTACTGATGATTTCTGCTCCTCATCCATTACTTATTCAGTTGTTTTGTTAAAGTTGTATTCGATTATACGAAAGTTTCAAAGAATTGTAAACCCTGAATTTTTATTTTTTGTGAATGGGTAGCAAAGTCCTTGACGAATAAAAAACGACTTAGTATGATATATCATCACAATCAATCATAGATTATACTTTACCTAAGTATAAATAAAAACTGGGGGCTTTATTCCATGAAAACGAGGTCAACAAGGCTTTCCAACATACCTCCTTATAAATTTGCGGAAATACAAAAGATGAAGAAAAAGGCGCTAGAAGCAGGGATCGATGTGATTGATTTGGGAGTCGGTGATCCAGATCTCCCGACACCAAATCATATCGTAAATAAACTTACCGAGGAACTGCAGAATCCAGCCAATCTAAAGTATCCTAGTTTTGCGGGCTGTCAGGAATTTAGGAAGGCCGTTGCAGTGTTTTACAAGAAAACCTACAACGTAGAGCTCGATCCGGATACGGAGGTTCTGGCCTTAATCGGCTCCAAAGAAGGAATAGGGCATTTATTACCATCGGTCATTGATCCCGGTGATTATGTACTTGGACCGGATCCGAGCTATCCCGTGTACCGGATGGCCACGCTTTTAGCTGATGGAAAGTATCATAATATGCCACTCGAAGCAGCAAATGACTTTAAACCAAATTTTGACCAGGTCGGGGAAGAAGTTTTAAAAAAAGCAAAAGTAATGTTTCTCAACTATCCAAGCAATCCAACAGGGGCTACGGTGGACATTGCATTCTACAAGCAGGCGGTTGATTTCGCTCAGCAGCATGATCTGTTGGTTATTAGTGATTCAGCATATAATATGGTGACCTATAATAATTATATAGCGCCAAGTATATTAGAGGTAGAAGGTGCAAAAGAAACAGCTGTTGAGTTTGGCTCATTATCCAAGGCGTATAGTATGACGGGATGGCGCGTTGGCTATGTTGTTGGAAATAAGGATGTTATCAAGTCCTTATCAATATATAAAAGCAATGTTGACACAGGTGTATTTACACCAATCCAACTAGCTGCTGCCCATGCCTTAACAAGTGATCAAAGCAGTGTTTCCGAATATAATCATGTATATAAACAACGCATGGATACGATGGTTGAGGCCTTGCAATCGATTGGCATTGCCGCAAAGCCGGCGAGGGCAGGATTTTTTATTTGGGCACCTGTGCCCGACGGTTTTACTTCGGAGCAATTTGTCACTACTGTGTTTGAACAAACAGGTATTATTTTCACCCCCGGAAATATTTTTGGACCTGGAGGAGAAGGATATTTTCGATTATCTCTTTCCATACCAAATGAACGGATCTACGAGGCTGTGGAACGAATCCGGCAGGGTCTTGAGATTCATTTGTAAGGAAATGGATTTACCCATTTTAAAAAAAGTTTTAAATTAGTGTTGACAAACGATCCTAAGCGAGCATATAATATGAAATTATAATTTAGAAAAATTAAAACAATTTTTAGCAACGAAGGGACACAGTAATGTCTTATCTCCCTGTACAGAGAGAGCTGATGGTTGGTGTGAATCAGTCAAAGATAAGGCACGAATTACACTCCTGGAGCTTCTTTTTCGCTAAAGCGGAGAAGACGGTCTTATGATCGTTAACAATGATAAAAGTGGTGAAGGATTTCCTTTCACAACTAGGGTGGTACCGCGATTATAATCGTCCCTACTGTTTAATCAGTAGGGACTTTTTTAATACCAAAAAAGAATATTTTTATAGGCAACGAAAGGAAAATAGTAGTGTTTTATCTCCCTGTTACAGCGAGCTGATGGTAGGTGCGAATCAGCCAAAGATAAGCATGAATTACACTCCTGGAGCTTCTTTTTCAAAGGTGAAAAAGACGGTCATTTGATCGTTAACAATGTTAAGAGGTGGACAGAAGTTATGTTCACAATATGGGTGGTACCACGGTGAGAATCGTCCCTGTCGTTTCAAAGAGCGACAGGGGCGATTTTACTATATTAACTTGAAAGAGGTGATGCTTTTTTCGCCCCGGCTTTACCAAATAACAAAAATATTAGGAGGAATTACAGTATGAGTACAAACGAACTAGCACAATTACGTGATCAGATAGATGGAGTTAACTTAGAAATTTTAAAATTATTAAATGAGCGTGCAGAGATCGTTCAGGAAATTGGTAAACAAAAAGAAAAACAAGGGATCACCAGATTCGATCCGGTCCGTGAACGTCAATCGCTTGATCTGATCAATGACCACCATAATGGACCATTTGAATTATCAACCGTACAACATCTTTTCAAAGAAATTTTCAAAGCAAGCCTGGAGCTGCAAAAGGATAATCATAAAAAGGCATTACTGGTTTCTAGGAAGGCCCGCCCCGAAAATACGATTGTTGATGTCAATGGCCAAAAAATTGGCGACGGCGAGCAACGGTTCATTATGGGTCCATGTGCAGTTGAAGGTTATGAACAAGTAAAAGCTGTGGCATTGGCAATGAAACAGCAAGGTCTAACGTTGATGCGTGGCGGTGCGTTTAAGCCAAGAACTTCTCCATATGATTTCCAGGGGCTTGGAATCGAAGGCTTACAAATATTAAGAAGGGTTGCGGATGAAGTGGGAATGTCGGTTGTTAGTGAAATTCTCACACCACAAGACGTTGAAACAGCTTTGGATTATGTTGATGTCATTCAAATTGGTGCCCGTAACATGCAGAACTTTGAATTACTGAAAACGGTTGGAAAAGTGAAAAAGCCTGTTCTGCTTAAACGTGGACTTTCTGCAACCATTGACGAATTTGTTAATGCAGCGGAGTACATTATTTCACAAGGGAACGATCAAATCATTTTATGTGAGCGCGGTATTCGCACATATGAAAAGGCAACACGAAATACATTGGATATTTCAGCAGTGCCAATCTTAAAGCAGGAAACACATTTGCCTGTTGTAGTTGACGTTACCCACTCTACAGGGAGAAAAGACTTGCTGTTCCCAACAGCTAAAGCAGCCCTTGCAATTGGCGCGGATGCTGTGATGGCAGAAGTTCACCCGGATCCTGCAGTTGCTTTATCTGATTCCGCACAACAGATGGATATTGCGGAGTTCAATACGTTCATCAATGATTTAAAAACGTTTAAAGATAGATTAGTTCAGCAAGTTGTGTATAAGTAAGGGGGTATTAATGCCCCTTTCAAAAATAAGGAGTGAATCGGTATGAAATGGAAAAAGCAAATTCTAGGATTACAACCATATCAGCCTGGTAAGTCGATAGAAGATGTAAAAAAGGAGTACCAGCTTGACTCCATTGTCAAATTGGCATCGAACGAGAATCCGTATGGTTATTCACCGAAAGTCGATGAAGCCCTAAAGAATTTTGAATCATCCTATGTTCTTTATCCTGACGGCAATGCCTCCGAAATACGGGAGGTAACCGCTTCAGTATTAGGCGTGAACGAAAAACAGCTTGTTTTTTCAAATGGTACAGATGAACTTATTCAAATTATTTCAAGAGCAATGCTTGAACATGGTAAAAATACAGTAATGGCCAAACCAACTTTTCCACAGTATAGACACAATGCTGTCATCGAAGGAGCTGAGGTGCGCGAAGTCGAGCTTATCGATGGCTATCATGATTTGCATCAAATGCTGTTGGAAATTGATGAGAACACGGCAATAGTTTGGGTATGCAGCCCAAATAATCCGACGGGAAGTTATACTCCAAAGAAGGAACTTCAAGCATTTCTTGAAAAAGTTCCGAGTGATGTATTAGTTGTGCTTGATGAAGCTTACTACGAATATGTAGAAGAACCATATGATTCGCTTCCGTTTATTGAAAAATATCCGAATCTGGTCATCATGCGGACATTCTCAAAAATATATGGGCTTGCCAGTTTTCGTGTAGGTTACGGGATTTCGTCTGAGGAAAATATCCAACGGCTTGAATCCGCCCGCCCGCCATTTAATACAAATGTGCTTGGCCAATTAGTTACATCCGTCGCAATGACAGACCAGGACTTTGTGGCTGAAAGTCGTCAACGTAACGCGCTGGAACGGGAGAAATATTACCACTTTTGCAGGGAGCATAATCTTCATTTCTATCCATCTGAGGGAAATTTTATTTTAATTGATTTCGAACGTGATGGGGACGAAATTGCTCAATTTTTATTATCCAAGGGTCTCATTGTCCGCTCTGGCAAAGCACTGGGCTTTCCGACGAGCGCCCGCATTACAATTGGTTTAGAAGAGCAAAATGAACGTGTGAGAAATGCGTTAAAAGAAATAATGGTAAATGTGTAGCACCATAAACAGGAGGGCTTTTCATGCATGGAAATGTATTTATAGTGGGACTAGGATTAATTGGAGGTTCTTTAGCCCTCGCAATTAAAAGTAAACATCCTGATGCAACGATTTATGGCTTCGATGTGAAAAAAAGTGGAATGGAGATAGCACATGCACGCAATGTAATTGATGAAAAGGTTGAATCCTTTCGCCAGGGAGCCGAATTAGCTGATGTTATTATCCTTTCAACACCGGTACTGGAAATGGAAAAACTAGTAAAGCAATTAGCGGGTTTTGCTTTAAAAGAAGATGTTCTGATTACGGATACAGGGAGTACGAAAGGCAGAATTATGGAGCTAGCTTGCGATTTGCGCGATGAGGGGATAACGCTTATCGGCGGACATCCGATGGCAGGTTCCCATAAGGCTGGTGTGGAAAGCGCAAAGGCCCATTTATTTGAAAATGCGTACTATGTATTAACACCGCTTGCTGATACACCATCCCGCAAATTAGAGGAGCTGCAGCAATGGCTTTCCGGAGCAAAGGCCCATTTCCTAGTATTAGATACAGAAGAACATGACTATATTACAGGTGTTATTAGCCATTTCCCCCATATTATTGCAGCGAGTTTGGTTAACCAGGCCAAAAAATATTCCGATAAAAATTCGCTTATCAGCCTGTTAGCCGCGGGGGGTTTTCGGGATGTAACCCGGATTGCGTCCAGCAGTCCGATTATGTGGAAAGACATTGTCAAACAAAATCGTCTTAATCTACTGGACTTATTGGAAGACTGGATGACGGAAATGCGCAGGATCCAGCAGGTCTTAAGGGACGAAGATGAACTGGCAGTTAATCGTTTCTTTGAAGAAGCAAAGGAATACCGGGATTCGCTACCAGTCCGTTCGAAAGGAGCGATTCCCTCCTACTATGATCTCTATGTGGATGTAATGGACGTGCCAGGTGCAATTGCAGGAATTACCTCATTACTGGCGGAACATGAAATTAGTATTACGAACCTGCATATAATTGAATCCAGGGAAGGGTTGCTTGGCGTTCTGCGAATTAGTTTTCAGAAGGATGAGGATCGTTCCAAGGCACAAGTCTTGCTAAATCATAATGATTATAAGACATATGAAGCGGCCTAAGAGATTTTTTATTTGGTATTTTACGACGCTGCCTGAGGAGTGGCGTCCAAATTTTTAATAGTATCTTCACTCTCATTCTTTATAAAAAATGTAATCGCTCCCATTACTGAAAAGACCACGTTTTATTTTTCCATCCCTCAATAATAATTATTCTAATAGTAATCAATAGTCTGAAAAAACTGTGGACAAACCAATTCCGAGGTGATATATTAATAAGAATTTATTTTGAAGGAGGGTCTATTTTGAAGACATTGGAGAAAATCAGCAGTTTTGCTGGCAATACATTTGCATTATGGGTTATTTTATTTGCTATTGTAAGTTTCTTTTTACCTGGTGGTTTTACATGGATTGCACCCCATATAGCGTTACTGCTTGGAGTTATCATGTTTGGAATGGGGCTTACGCTCTCATTAAGTGACTTTAAGGCAGTTTTTCAGGCACCGAAAAGTGTGCTTATTACGGTGTTAGCTCAGTTTATCATCATGCCGCTCCTTGCATATGGACTGGCAACCGTTTTTCAACTTCCCGCAGAGGTTGCGGTGGGCGTTATATTAGTGGGATGCTGTCCTGGTGGTACGGCCTCTAATGTTATGACTTTTCTAGCTAAAGGAAATACAGCTCTTTCTGTATCGGTAACGGCCGTTTCAACATTACTTGCACCGGTTCTAACACCTGCACTAACTTTGCTTCTCGCAAGTAAGTGGCTGCCTGTATCGGCTGGAAGTATGTTCCTGTCGATTGTAAAAATAGTGGTGATCCCGATTGTACTTGGGATTGTAATCCGTTTATTATTCCGTAAACAAGTAGAAAAAAGTGTGGCTGCATTACCACTGGTTTCCGTAATTGGGATTGTCGCAGTAGCATCAGCAGTAGTTGCGGTGAATACCGAAAACATTGTCAAAGAGGGCTTACTAATTTTCGCTGTAGTTGTCTTACATAATGTATTAGGGCTTGCGCTCGGTTTTGCTGCTGCGAAAACCTTTAAACTGGACTTTTACGATCAAAAAGCTGTTTCCATTGAGGTTGGCATGCAAAATTCCGGTCTTGGCGCTACATTAGCACTTGCCTATTTTTCACCAATAGCCGCAGTTCCAAGCGCCATCTTCAGTGTTTGGCATAATATCTCAGGTCCGATTCTGGCGACGTGGTGGGGGAAAAATAGTGAATCCGCCACACCGCCTACAGACCATAATCAAAGAACCGCCTAATAAAAAAGAGGCTGGGACAAAACCCAGTAAATAAAAAAGCGTGGCACTCACCGTTCAGGTGACATACCACGCTTTTTTTATATAATCGTTTATTTTTACTAAACAAAAAGAATCCCCTTTGATAGAATTAAAGTAACCACACAATAATTATCGGAGGGATTCTTATGTTTAAAAATTATAACATAAATCAAGTGGTGTTGCCTTTAGATTTAGAAATAAAATTGGACAAAAATGATATTGCCTATGCAGTAAATGATGTTGTAACACAGATTCCGGAGGAAGCATTCGCTGCCTTTTCCCGTGAAACTGGATGTCCAGCCTATCACCCACAAATGATGATGAAAATTATCTTATGTGCCTACACGCAGTCGGTTTTTTCTGGAAGAAAAATGGAAGGGTTACTTAAAGATAGTGTGCGTATGATGTGGTTAGCGCAAGGTTATGAACCAAGTTATCGTACAATCAATCGTTTTCGTGTGCATCCAGAGGTGAAAGAACTACTGCGTCAATGTTTTGTGCAATTCCGTTGTCAGCTAGTGGAAGAAAAACAAATTGATGAAGAAGCGATTTTTATTGATGGAACCAAGATTGAAGCGAATGCCAATAAATTTACGTTTGTATGGCGGAAATCGGTTGAAAGGTACAGTGCTAATTTGGTGGAAAAATCCAACCAAATGTATGATGAATTATTGGAGAAAGAAATTCTTCCGGAAATCGAACGGGAAAGCCTGGAGGAACTGTCCACGAAAGAACTCGAAAAAGTAGTGGAGCAGCTGGATGGCAAGGTAGAAGCGTATGACAAGAAAATAGAAGCGAGTGAAGACGTAAGCGCACGTAAAAAACTACGGTCTGACCGTAAAGCACCGAAACAATACCGCAAACAATTCAAGGATTATTTGGCGCGAAAACAGAAATACCAAAAAGACATGGAGATCTTCGGAGAACGCAATAGTTATTCGAAGACGGATCATGATGCCACTTTTATGCGAATGAAAGATGATTATATGAAGAACGGCCAGCTGAAAGCTGGGTATAATGTGCAGGCTGCAACCGAAGGACAATATGTGCTCGCTTATGATGTATTCCCAAATCCGACAGATACTCGCACCTTCATTCCATTTCTGGATAACATAGAAAATAATTACTTTAAGCTGCCAAAGCACATCGTGGCTGACGCAGGATATGGTAGTGAACAAAACTACGAAGATGTCATCGAGAATCGAAAACGCACACCGCTGATTACCTATAACCAGTATCGAAAAGAGAAGAAAAAGAAGCATAAGAATAACGCTTTCCATACAGCCAATTGGGAATATAATAATGAAGACGATACGTTTACCTGTCCAAATGGAAAACAATTAATGTTCAGCCACATGTCCAATCGAACAGATAAATACGGACTAACACGATCGTTTAAAGTTTATGAGTCTGAGGACTGTTCAGGTTGTCCATTGCGTTCCCAATGCACCAAAGCGAAGGAAGGAAATAATCGAAGAATTTATTACAACGAAAAATGGGAACAACAAAAAGAATACATTAAGCAACTGCTTTCGGAAGAGAAAACTGGTGAAATTTACGGCAATCGTAAAATCGATGTGGAGCCAGTCTTTGGATTTCTGAAGGCTAATTTGTGCTTCACTCGTATGTCTGTACGAGGTAAAGAGAAAGTAGAAAGTGAAATAGGATTTGCATTCATGGCGGTAAACTTGAGGAAGTACACCGCCATGAAGACAAAACAACCACTAGATAATCAAGACAATCCAACGAAAAATGGTTCTGATCATCAAAAACCGATGATCAGAACCATTTTTAAGTTATTTTTGGCTAGTTATGTCCCAGCCTCTTTTTTCAACTAAGGCAGGTTGAAGTCGGGCAAGGGAGTACGGAGCTTGGGCAGGAGTAGGTGGAACTTGGAGAGAGCAAGCCCAACTCGGGAGAAAAATAGCTGCATCCCGAGTTTAGCCGGTTTGAGACTCAACACACCGCGGTGATTGTGTTTGTTCCCTTTATCTCAATATGGTCCCGGGGAGATTCTGCTTTTCATAAAAGTAAAAAATTTTCCCACCCAATTCGTGGAAATAGTAGGTCTCTAAAAGCTAAAATTGGTAACCGCTTACTTTATTGCTATTACAGTTTTGTTATGGTGCAAGGTTACAAAAGTTATTCAAATTCAAATAATTCCACAGTAATAAATAATCTGAAAACGGCGTAGACAAATTGACTTTGAGGTGATATATTATTAAAAATTTACCGCATCAAGAGGAGGGTTTTTATGTTAAGCAATCCACTAATAGCTACAGTGTTAATTTTTGCTTTAATTGCACTTGGGGAGTGGCTGTCCATTGTGTCAAGAGCTAGAATTCCAATGCTGCTAACGGCAATGGTAGGCTTTCTGGTCTGTTCTTGGACAGGCATTTTTCCTGATGATATTTTGGAAAAATCCACTTTTCCAGCGCTAGGGGCCATTTTAATTGGTCCGGCAATCTTGCATATGGGTACGTTGATTCCCTTCTCCATTCTTAGAAGTCAGCTGAAAGCGGTAGTTATTGCCTTAAGTGGCATTGTTGTGGCGGGGATCCTGCTGTTGACAATTGTTCCATTAATTTTTGACTATCCGACAGCAGTTGCTGGTTTTGGTCCAATCAGTGGGGGAATTATTGCATTAATCATTACTTCAGAGAAGCTAACTGAACTTGGCCTGACTAGCATTATTGTTATACCTGCTCTAGTCGTTGCATTTCAGGGAGTGCTTGGTATGCCACTGGCGATGAACTTCATGAGAAGATACGCTATTAAATTGCGGCGCCAAATGGATGATGGGACATTCGAGCAGATCGCCAGTGCTGTTGAATCTAACGAAGAAGAAGTGCACAATGGAAAATCCGGTCCAATTAAATCCAGTGCGACTTTAAAATTATTTTTTGTATTTGTTGGTGCAGCAGTTGGAGTTTTTCTTGGGGAATTTACCCCAATTCATTACAGTTTATGGTGTTTGGCAATAGGACTGGTTGGTGTCAAACTTGGTCTGTTTGAAACAAAATCGCTGGAAAGGTCGAATTCATTTACTATTACAATGATGGGGATTATTTTTGTTGTGATTGGAACAATGGCGGATGTAACGCCACAAGATGTAATCACTAATTTACCAAGCATTTTGTTAATTTTACTGCTTGGCACATTTGGCATCGCACTTGGAGGTTATCTCGCGGCAAAAATAGTAAAATGGCATCCATTTAAAGCAATGCCTGTAGCATTAACAGCGCTGTTTGGTTTCCCAGGTGATTATATTCTTTGTGAGGAAGTTAGCAGAAGTGTTGCCAGGAACGAACATGAGGAAAAAATTATTTTTAATGAATTACTAACGCCTATGTTAATTGGCGGATTCACTACCGTAACAATTGCTTCAGTAATTATTGCAGGATTATTAGTTCAAACATTATAAATGGGGGTTATGAAAATGGCAAAAACGATTATTAAAAACGGATTATTAATTGATGGTAAGGGTGGAGAACCAAAAGAAGGTTCGGTTGTTGTAGTAGAGGATGACCGGATTGTCTTTATTGGTAATGAAACAAACTACACACAAACAGGGGATGAAGTGATCGTTGATGCACAAGGCGGGACGATTATGCCGGGTATTATCGATTCACATGTGCACATGATGATGGAATTTGCACCAATTGCTGACAGATTGGCAAGACCCTTTTCATTTATGTACTACCAGGCAGCCAAGTATCTGGAAAATACCTTGCATGCAGGTATTACCTCAGTACGTGATGCGTTAGGTACAGACCTAGGTGTTAAAAAAGCAGTGGAGGAAGGTTTGATCGCTGGACCAAGATTACAACTCAGTATTAATGCATTGACCATCACGGGAGGCCATGGGGATGGATATACTGTTTCTGGTAACACAGTAGATCTCATGCCGTCTGGATATCCTGGCATGCCTGATGGGAAGTGTGATGGTGTTGAAGAAGTACGAAAGAAAACGCGCGAAATGCTGCGTGCTGGTGCAGAAGTTATTAAAGTCCATGCAACTGGTGGTGTCTTAAGCGCAACCGACCATCCCGAATTTACTCAATTCTCTTTAGAAGAATTAAAGGTAATTGTGGAGGAAAGCCTCTTTCGAAAAGGTGTAAAAGTAATGGCACACGCGCAAGGTGCAGAAGGTATAAAGAATGCGGTGAAAGCGGGGATTCATTCGATTGAACATGGTATCTTTTTGGACGATGAGGCAATTGAACTGATGAAAGAAAACGGTACATTTTTAGTACCTACACTGCTTGCCCCTGTTGCAGTTCTTGAGACGGCAAAAGATGTGGGAATGCCGGAAACTGCCGTAGTTAAATCGAAGGAAGTCATCGAACATCATATGGCAAGCATTGCTAAGGCACATAAAGCTGGAGTTAAAATTGCCATGGGAACGGATGCAGGTGTAATGAAACACGGCACAAATTTAAGAGAACTTGGGTTAATGGCCGATATTGGCATGTCACCAATGGAAACAATTGTCGCTTCCACAAAAACGGCTGCTGAATGTTTAGGCTGGGAAGACAAAGTTGGAACGCTTGAACAAGATAAGCTGGCCGATATAATTATCGTTAAAGGTAATCCTTTAGAAGACATTTATTCGCTTGCTGATAACAATACGGTTCAGGTAGTAATCAAAAATGGCAAGGTTGAGAAAAATACCCTTGTATAAAGAAGGGCACTGAAAAAGTGGTGGATTTTATAAATTTAGCTATTCACCTTAACTTAGCATCTTGAATATACGGAGACTCCTTGAAAAAGAAACCCACTTTTTCTGCATGCGATGTTTCTCAAGGGAGCTTTCCTTGTCCTGCGGGAAGTAAGAGATCGGCGAGACCCCGTAGGACGGAGTTAATGAAGCCCGACTAAAACCGCCCTTTGCGGGCAACGTCGGCTACCCCTTGCCGGGGCAAGGAGGCTCGTCACTCGCCCTAAGGTGCGCGCAGTATATTCAAGATGCGGTCATAGATCCACCTATTTTGTGCTATATTTACCTTTTTCAGTGGCCTCGTATAAGGGCACTGAATCTTAGATTTTTTTATATCTTATACCGATAAAGATTTATGCTTTCTTAAAGTGCAAAAAAAAATCCGAACTACGTCAAATTCTAATCAAAGAATTTTGAATCATAGTTCGGATTTCTCTATGACTGAATCACTTTTGTCTCAGCCCCTTTTATGGGATTTTCTTATGAACTGACAGCAGAGCTTGATTCAGCATTTTGCTCGGACCTGTCAATAATTAGTGCGCCAGATGCGTCACCCGTGATATTTACAGCGGTACGGAACATATCCATAAAACGGTCAACTCCTGCTATCAGTGCAATCGCTTCTAACGGTAAATTTACTGTGGTCAGTACCAATACTAGCATGACTAAACCTGCCCCCGGTACTCCAGCAGCCCCGATTGAACCAAGTGTTGCAATCAGAACAATCATCATTATTTGTCCAAAAGTTAATTCGATTCCATATGCCTGTGCTGTAAAAAGGGCTGCAACACTTAAATATAAAGATGTTCCATCCATATTAATGGTCGCGCCTAATGGCAAAACAAAACTTGAAATCTTTTTTGAAACACCTAAATTATCTTCGGAACATTTGATAGTGACCGGTAATGTTCCGGAACTGCTCTGTGTACTAAATGCTACTAAACTGGCCGGTGCAATGCCCTTGAAGAACTGAATTGGACTCATTTTACCAAGCGTTTTAACAGCAATGGAATAAGTGATCAGTGCATGTACGATACAGGCAACAGCGACAACTGAAACCAATTTGATCAAAGGAAGCAATACAGATAGTCCGTATTCCCCGATGATTGGAGCTAATAAGCCAAAGATTCCAATTGGGATTAATTTCATGATAACCCAGGTTATTTTGTACATGATCTCAGCAAGTCCATCGAAGAAACGGTATACTGGCTCGGCTTTTTCCCCGACCATTGTAATACCTATACCCAAGAACAGGGAGAAGAAAATAATTTGTAAAATATTTCCGCTTGATAAACTCTCGAGAGGATTGGTTGGTATAATATTTAATAATACATTGATAAAACCGCCTGTTTCAGTTGCTTCAGGTATTTTACCAGCTGAGGAAATATCAACACCGGTACCGGGTGAGAATAATAATGCCGCTACCAGACCTATGCAAACTGCAATAAGTGTGGTCACTAAATAGTAGATGATCGTTTTTCCGCCAATTCTTCCAAGTGTCTTCATGTTGCCGGTGCTTGCAACCCCAACAATCAGAGAAGATGCAATTAAGGGAACGATAATGAATTGAATAAGGCGTAAAAATAAATCCCCCAATGGTTGAACGACTGCAATACCCGGTCCAAAGATAATCCCGGCAATGACTGCGATTACAAAAGCAATTAAAATTTGCGGAAGTAACCCTATTTTTCCGATTTTAGCCATTACAACTACCTCCTTTAAATGTGTTGACGAACAAAACAGTTTGGAATGCTTATACCCCCTTTTCGCAATCAATAGTTGGAATATTAAGTTAATTAATATCCCACGTCTTACTATATGAATATGTTTTGTCCATTTAATTAAGAACCTTTGTTGCGCTGGTAACCATTGTTTATTTCGACAAGTGATAAAATTAATTATTTTTAATATGTATATATGGAAGAGTTATTTTGGGAATGAAAATTGGACAAAGGGGGAGAGCAGAATGTCAAAGACGGTTGGGATAATTGGTGGAATGGGTCCTATGGCAACTGTTGATATGATGCAGAAAATTATTTCTCATACACCAGCGAAAACCGATCAAGAACATCTTCATATAATAGTCGATAATAATCCTAAGATTCCCGATCGGATGGCTGCAATTCTTAGTGGAGGAACTGACTTAGTTCCTTTTTTAGTTCAATCGGCACAACTTTTACAAAACACCGGGGCCGAATTGCTTGTGATTGCTTGTAATTCGGCACATTATTTCCTCCCCGAAGTTCAGAAGGAAGTCACTGTTCCTATTTTAAATATGCCAAACGAAACGGCGATATATATGAAGAAATTAGCATTAAAGAAGGTAGGAATGCTTGCCACTGACGCAACACTTCGGAAGAAACTTTTCCATAAGCCCTTTCAATCACAAGGAATCACCTTGCTTGAGCCCGATCCTTATATGCAAAAAATGGTGATGAAGGGGATTTTTCATATTAAACAAGGTGATTTAAAAAGTGGAAAAGCATGTTTTTTAAGTGTATGTGATTTATTAGTCAAAAATGGAGCAGAAGCAATTGTTGCAGGATGTACGGAAATATCACTTGTCCTTCATTCTACGGCTGCAGTTATTGTAATAGACCCAACAGATATTTTAACGCAATCCGTGGTGAAAGAAGGTTATGACCAATACGAGGGGGACTTATCATGAACTTAGCGAAATTTAAACGAAGAAAATATACAGAATGGGAAATACCGATTGAGAAACTGACTAACTTTTCAAGGGAGTTAAATGGCCCGGAAATTTATATGAAACGGGATGATTTACTTGGTTTAACCTCCGGTGGTAATAAAACCAGAAAGCTGGAGTTTCTCGTTGCTAACGCATTGGAACAGGGAGCAGATACGCTGATAACCTGTGGTGCTGTCCAATCGAACCATTGCCGGCTAACACTTGCTGCTGCAGTAAAAGAAGGGTTGAAATGCAGGTTAGTTTTAGAAGAGAGAGTACCAAACAGTTATCATAAAAATGCTAGCGGCAATAATTTTCTTTATCACTTACTTGGTGTTGAGAAGGTAAAAGTCGTACCTGGTGGATCCGATATGATGGAGGCAATGAATGGTATGGCAGAAGAGGTTGCTGGGGAGGGGAACAAGGCTTACATCATACCTGGTGGTGGCTCAAATGAAATTGGAGCTACTGGATATGTAGCCTGTGCTCAGGAGATACAGGAACAAACTTTTGCGAAGGGTATTAATATTGATCATGTCGTATGTGCGAGTGGAAGTGGTGGTACACATGCCGGGCTAGTCACTGGTTTTTATGGTTGCAATAGTCCAATTTCAGTAATTGGGATTAATGTAAGCAGGGAAAAGGAACAACAAAGGAAATTAATTGATGAACTTGTCCAAAAGACTGCCCGGTATGTCGGTGTTACGGGGAACATTCCTAAAGATACAATCACGTGCTTTGATGACTATGTTGGAGGTGGTTATTCAATTCCTACTATTGAAATGGGCGAAGCGGTTCGATTGTTAGCCAGAACGGAAGGAATTCTTCTCGACCCTGTGTATTCCGGGAAGGCAATGGCTGGGCTGATTGACCTTGTTCGAACTGGTTATTTTAGGAAAGATGAAAAACTATTATTCTTGCATACTGGTGGATCTCCAGCGCTCTATGCGTATAGGCCTGATGTATTGGAAAAGGAGAGGGGTCTCTAAAATGACCAGGCAATCGATAGAAGAATTGGATACACCGTCACTTATAATTGATTTTGACCAAATGGAAGAGAATTTGAAAGCTATGCAAAAATTCGCTGATTCTAAGGGGATTGCATTGCGCCCGCATACCAAAACACATAAATCGGCTGATATCGCTCATTTGCAATTAGAATATGGTGCCAAGGGTATTACGGTTGCAAAAGTCAGCGAAGCGGAAGCCATGGTTAATGCTGGTATCACAGACATTTTTATCGCTACAGAAATTGTCGGGAAACAAAAATTGGAACGGATTAGGACGATTGCAGCTAAAGCCACATTACGCGTGGCCGTCGACTCAATCTATCATGTGGAACGGTTTGCGGAATTTTTTGATGACCGGGTTCCGATTGAACTAATGATTGAAGTGGATACTGGCCATGGGCGTTGTGGTGTTAAACCAGATGATGCAATAATACTTGCAAATAAAATTATTCAGAGTTTCCCAGGGATTAAAATACGTGGTGTTTTTACTCACGAGGGGCATATTTACCATGCGGCAGATAAGGAACAAATGAAACAAGCTGCTATTCAAGCGCAGGAAAATGTGATAGAAATTGGGAAAAAAATCAAAGAAAAGTGGGGCATCGATTGTGAGGTCAGTGTAGGTTGTTCATTGGCACAATTGACTGGAATAATCCTGCCTGGTATAACGGAAATAAGACCTGGAACGTATGTCTTTTATGATGTCGGACATGGCTATTTCCTTACTGACTTAAAACATTGTGCCGCAACTGTGCTGGCAACCATTACATCGACAAGCAGCAGAGGCAAAGTGGTTGCCGATGCGGGAGCTAAATCCATGACAATTGATCAAAGATCGAGTGGAGTACTAAGAACGGATGGATTTGGGAAAATAAAGGGATATCCTGATCTTCTAATAAAGAAACTTTCCGATGAGCATGCTGTAATAAACGCTTCTGGTGCCTTGGAAATTGGTGATCGTATTGAAATTATTCCAAATCATGTCTGTCCGACCGTTAATCTGTATGATCGGGCTTACGGGGTTAGAAGAGGAAAGGTCGAAAAGGTAGTCTGGATTAGTGGCAGAGGATGTGTTCAATAGGTAGAATTCAGTTTTGGAATAGGGGGTGTTATAATTTTGTCCTATATATGCAGTATTTGCCATAGAATTTATGATTCCATAACTCTTGTATGGCGTTGTGAGTGTGGAGGGTTACTTGATCTGCGGTCTTTCGCTAGCCACTTTTCTATAAAAGAGGCCATAACGCGTCCTGCTACCATATGGCGTTATATCGATGCTCTTCCTTTCTGGGGAAACGATAAAGGATGGAAGTCAGTGTCGATGGGAGAAGGATTTACTCCTATCGTTCCACTCGATGGAACGGGATCCAGCATATTTGTAAAACTTGATTATTTGATGCCTACTCTTTCATTTAAAGATAGGGGAGCAGCTGTATTGGTAGCTAAAGCAAAAGAAATTGGAGTAACAAAGCTGGTCGCTGATAGCAGTGGTAATGCAGGGACTTCCATTGCAGCATACGCAAATCGTGCAGGAATAGAATGTCATATCTATGTACCTGAAAGTACTTCTCCAAAGAAAATCCAGCAGATTGTCAGGCACGGAGCAACTGTTCACACTGTACCAGGCAGTCGGGAAAATACGGCTAAAGCGGCGCAAAGAGCGGTAAACGAGGACGATGTATTTTACGCGAGTCACGTATACAATCCATATTTTTATCAAGGGACAAAAACCTATGCTTTTGAGGTGTTTGAGCAAATGAAGGAGGAAATACCGGATGTGGTGGTTGTTCCTGTTGGGAACGGCACCTTGCTATTGGGTGTTTACTATGGATTTAAAGAATTACTTGACCTTGGACTAATTAACAGGATGCCACGTATTCTAGCCATTCAGGCTGAAGGATGCGCGCCACTGGCATTGGCTTTTGACAACGGATTAGCCACTGCCCGGCCGGTTATCAATGAAGGAACTGCAGCGGAAGGAATAGCCATTGCCAATCCACCCAGAAGTAGTCAAATCCTGGCAGCGGTCCGTGAAACAGATGGTGTAATCGTCACTGCACCTGAATCATTGATTGATAGTACTCGGGATTATCTTGCCAAAAAAGGTTTTTATGTGGAGCCAACAACAGCAGCAACTTTTGCAGGCTTTTTCAAATATGTAGAGAGTTGTATACAAGGGAGAGCACTAGAAAAAGATAGACTTTTTAAAGTCGATCCCTTCCAACCAGGTTCTGACAGGAAAGTGGTGATCCCCTTATGCGGGGCCGGGATTAAGGCCGATTAAGCAGCAAAGTAAAATCTGCTTTTCTGCGCGTCAAGGATTAAATACGGTAATTCAGGATCTACTAGCAAAATTACTGCTACTGCTGCGTGCAGAGCAGTAATTTTTTCATTTTCCATGTACATTAAAAATAATTGTTGACATTACGCTTTAACGGTAGTATCATTATTTTTGCTGTTAAAAAACAGTGCTTTCCACCAGCGATGGAAAGTGAAAGGTTTAAATTAATCTATTAAAATATGAATGTAGTTGTTTGACACTTCATAATAGAAATGATATAGTTAATAGGTTGTCGCAAAACGCAACGAGATATTAATTAAAAATTTCTGTTGACATTTAAACTGTTGATGTGATAGATTAGTAAAGTCGCTGTTTTGAAAAGCGAACTGAAATTTGCTCCTTGAAAACTGAACAAACAATCAAGTAGTATGTCAAGCAAAGCGTAAGCGTCCGTTAGCGACGTATGGGATGGACTGAACCGCAGGAGATAAAGGGAACACGGTGAGCGAAAGCGAATCGATGTTGACCTTATCGTACGGAGGTGAAGGAAGTCCACTAGTCGCTGGACGCTGAAACTAGAGAAGCAACGAAACAAAGCTAAGACCATCGATAGAATTGATTGGTGTCGATTCTATTCAAACTTTTTTGGAGAGTTTGATCTTGGCTCAGGACGAACGCTGGCGGCGTGCCTAATACATGCAAGTCGAGCGCGGGAAGCAAGCAATCGCCCTTCGGGGCGTGAGCTTGTGGAACGAGCGGCGGACGGGTGAGTAACACGTGGGCAACCTGCCTGTAAGATTGGGATAACCCCGGGAAACCGGAGCTAATACCGAATAATACTTTTTATCACATGGTAGAAAGTTGAAAGGCGGCTTTTGCTGTCACTTACAGATGGGCCCGCGGCGCATTAGCTAGTTGGTGGGGTAATGGCCTACCAAGGCGACGATGCGTAGCCGACCTGAGAGGGTGATCGGCCACACTGGGACTGAGACACGGCCCAGACTCCTACGGGAGGCAGCAGTAGGGAATCTTCCGCAATGGACGAAAGTCTGACGGAGCAACGCCGCGTGAGTGATGAAGGTTTTCGGATCGTAAAACTCTGTTGTTAGGGAAGAACACGTATCGTTCGAATAGGACGGTGCTTTGACGGTACCTAACCAGAAAGCCCCGGCTAACTACGTGCCAGCAGCCGCGGTAATACGTAGGGGGCAAGCGTTGTCCGGAATTATTGGGCGTAAAGCGCTCGCAGGCGGTCTTTTAAGTCTGATGTGAAAGCCCACGGCTTAACCGTGGAGGGTCATTGGAAACTGGAGGACTTGAGTACAGAAGAGGAGAGTGGAATTCCACGTGTAGCGGTGAAATGCGTAGAGATGTGGAGGAACACCAGTGGCGAAGGCGACTCTCTGGTCTGTAACTGACGCTGAGGAGCGAAAGCGTGGGGAGCGAACAGGATTAGATACCCTGGTAGTCCACGCCGTAAACGATGAGTGCTAGGTGTTAGGGGGTTTCCGCCCCTTAGTGCTGAAGTTAACGCATTAAGCACTCCGCCTGGGGAGTACGGCCGCAAGGCTGAAACTCAAAAGAATTGACGGGGGCCCGCACAAGCGGTGGAGCATGTGGTTTAATTCGAAGCAACGCGAAGAACCTTACCAGGTCTTGACATCCTCTGCCAGCGATAGAGATATCGTGTTCCCTTCGGGGACAGAGTGACAGGTGGTGCATGGTTGTCGTCAGCTCGTGTCGTGAGATGTTGGGTTAAGTCCCGCAACGAGCGCAACCCTTGATCTTAGTTGCCAGCATTTAGTTGGGCACTCTAAGGTGACTGCCGGTGACAAACCGGAGGAAGGTGGGGATGACGTCAAATCATCATGCCCCTTATGACCTGGGCTACACACGTGCTACAATGGATGGAACAAAGGGAAGCGAAGCCGCGAGGTGTAGCAAATCCCATAAAACCATTCTCAGTTCGGATTGCAGGCTGCAACTCGCCTGCATGAAGCCGGAATCGCTAGTAATCGCGGATCAGCATGCCGCGGTGAATACGTTCCCGGGCCTTGTACACACCGCCCGTCACACCACGAGAGTTGGCAACACCCGAAGTCGGTGAGGTAACCTTTATGGAGCCAGCCGCCGAAGGTGGGGCCAATGATTGGGGTGAAGTCGTAACAAGGTAGCCGTATCGGAAGGTGCGGCTGGATCACCTCCTTTCTAAGGAAAAACAGGAAGCGAGAAGCTACATGTAGTGGAAGCTGACCTGTTTAACGGAATCCCTGTGATAACCTGCTGGTTATCCGGGGGCGTAAGACCTACTATTATGTAGGCCTTGACATATCAGGTTGTTTGTTCAGTTTTGAGGGATGCGAATCTCTCTTTTTGTACCTTGAAAACTAAATAAGAGCAAGATAGACAACGACATCAAAAACGTAAGTTCTTAATCATAAAGATAGTTAAGTGAAGAAGAGCGCACGGTGGATGCCTTGGCACTAGGAGCCGATGAAGGACGGGACTAACACCGATATGCCTCGGGGAGTCGTAAGTAGACTTCGATCCGAGGATTTCCGAATGGGGAAACCCGCTGTTCGTAATGGAGCAGTACGCGTATCTGAATACATAGGATACGTGAGGCAGACCCGGGGAACTGAAACATCTTAGTACCCGGAGGAAGAGAAAGCAAATGCGATTTCCCAAGTAGCGGCGAGCGAAACGGAATCAGCCCAAACCAGAAAGCTTGCTTTCTGGGGTTGTAGGACACTCCATTGGAGTTACAAAGAAATGCTTTAGATGAATCGATCTGGAACGATCAGCCAAAGCGGGTAAGAGCCCTGTAATCGAAAAAGCGTTTCCTCCGGAGTGGATCCTGAGTACGGCGGAACACGAGGAATTCCGTCGGAATCCGGGAGGACCATCTCCCAAGGCTAAATACGACCTAGTGACCGATAGTGAACCAGTACCGTGAGGGAAAGGTGAAAAGCACCCCGGAAGGGGAGTGAAAGAGATCCTGAAACCGTGCGCTTACAAGTAGTCGAAGCCCGTTTATGGGTGACGGCGTACCTTTTGTAGAATGGACCGGCGAGTTACGATCGTATGCAAGGTTAAGTGGAAGACACGGAGCCGCAGCGAAAGCGAGTCTGAATAGGGCGAAATAGTATACGGTCGTAGACCCGAAACCGTGTGATCTACCCATGTCCAGGGTGAAGGTCAGGTAACACTGACTGGAGGCCCGAACCCACGTATGTTGAAAAATGCGGGGATGAGGTGTGGGTAGGGGTGAAATGCCAATCGAACACGGAGATAGCTGGTTCTCTCCGAAATAGCTTTAGGGCTAGCCTCAATAGATGCGTACTGGAGGTAGAGCACTGATTGAACTAGGGGCCCTCACCGGGTTACCGAATTCAGTCAAACTCCGAATGCCAGCTACGTTACGTTGGGAGTCAGACTATGGGTGATAAGGTTCATAGTCGAAAGGGAAACAGCCCAGACCGCCAGCTAAGGTCCCAAAGTATACGTTAAGTGGAAAAGGATGTGGAGTTGCCCAGACAACCAGGATGTTGGCTTAGAAGCAGCCATCATTTAAAGAGTGCGTAATAGCTCACTGGTCGAGTGACTCTGCGCCGAAAATGTACCGGGGCTAAACGTATCACCGAAGCTGCGGATTGTTCTTCGGAACAATGGTAGGAGAGCGTTCCAAGTGCTGTGAAGTCAGACCGTAAGGACTGGTGGAGCGCTTGGAAGTGAGAATGCCGGTATGAGTAGCGAAAAAAGAGTGAGAATCTCTTTCACCGAAAGCCTAAGGTTTCCTGAGGAAGGCTCGTCCGCTCAGGGTTAGTCGGGACCTAAGCCGAGGCCGAAAGGCGTAGGCGATGGACAACAGGTAGATATTCCTGTACCACCTCATGAATGTTTGAGCGATGGGGGGACGCAGTAGGATAAGGAATGCGCACTTCTGGAAATGTGCGCCCAAGCAGCAAGGGAGTTGGATTGGCAAATCCGTCCAACAATTCTGAGCTGTGATGGGGAGGGAACTATAGTACCGAAGTTCTGGATTTCACACTGCCAAGAAAAGCCTCTAGTGAGTTCATAGGTGCCCGTACCGCAAACCGACACAGGTAGGCGAGGAGAGAATCCTAAGGTGATCGGGAGAACTCTCGTTAAGGAACTCGGCAAAATGACCCCGTAACCTCGGAGAAGGGGTGCTCCTTTAAGGAGGAGCCGCAGTGAATAGGCCCAAGCGACTGTTTAGCAAAAACACAGGTCTCTGCGAAGCCGAAAGGCGAAGTATAGGGGCTGACACCTGCCCGGTGCTGGAAGGTTAAGGGGAAGAGTTAGCGCCTTCGGGCGCGAAGCTTAGAACCGAAGCCCCAGTAAACGGCGGCCGTAACTATAACGGTCCTAAGGTAGCGAAATTCCTTGTCGGGTAAGTTCCGACCCGCACGAAAGGTGCAACGACTTGGGCACTGTCTCAACGAGAGACCCGGTGAAATTATACTATGTGTGAAGATGCACATTACCCGCGACAGGACGGAAAGACCCCGTGGAGCTTTACTGTAGCCTGATATTGAATGTTGGTACAGCTTGTACAGGATAGGTGGGAGCCATCGAAACCGGAGCGCTAGCTTCGGTGGAGGCATCCGTGGGATACCACCCTGGCTGTACGGACATTCTAACCCAGGACCGTAATCCGGTTCGGAGACAGTGTCAGGCGGGCAGTTTGACTGGGGCGGTCGCCTCCCAAAGAGTAACGGAGGCGCCCAAAGGTTCCCTCAGAATGGTTGGAAATCATTCGAAGAGTGTAAAGGCAGAAGGGAGCTTGACTGCGAGACCTACAAGTCGAGCAGGGACGAAAGTCGGGCTTAGTGATCCGGTGGTTCCGCATGGAAGGGCCATCGCTCAACGGATAAAAGCTACCCCGGGGATAACAGGCTTATCTCCCCCAAGAGTTCACATCGACGGGGAGGTTTGGCACCTCGATGTCGGCTCATCGCATCCTGGGGCTGTAGTCGGTCCCAAGGGTTGGGCTGTTCGCCCATTAAAGCGGTACGCGAGCTGGGTTCAGAACGTCGTGAGACAGTTCGGTCCCTATCCGTCGTGGGCGCTGGAAGTTTGAGAGGAGCTGTCCTTAGTACGAGAGGACCGGGATGGACACACCGCTGGTGTACCAGTTGTTCCGCCAGGAGCATAGCTGGGTAGCTACGTGTGGCAAGGATAAGTGCTGAAAGCATCTAAGCATGAAGCCCCCCTCAAGATGAGACTTCCCATCACTCTAAGTGAGTAAGATCCCTCAGAGACGATGAGGTAGATAGGTTCGAGGTGGAAGCGTGGCGACACGTGGAGCTGACGAATACTAATCGATCGAGGACTTAACTAACCATTGATTGTCATCTATTTCAGCTCTTATTTAGTTTTTAGGGTATAAATCATACCTTTTCCTTATTGGAATTGTCTGGTAGTTATAGCGGAGAAGTCACACCTGTTCCCATGCCGAACACAGCAGTTAAGCTCTCCAGCGCCGATGGTAGTTGGGGCTTTGCCCCTGCAAGAGTAGGACGCCGCCAGGCACAATAAAGTGGAGATACGTTCAATCGTATCTCCACTTTTTTTTATAATAAATTATATCAGCAGGCTAGGATAAAAACTGATGAATGAAAAGACAGTAAGGTAATACTGCAATAAAGGGAAGGGGTGAATGAGTGCTACTCAAATATCGCTGCATGTTGTGGGACTGCATATTTTTTCATTTAGTTAATAAATTCCCATGTATTTAAAAGGCATTGGCTTTTTATGGTAAGATAGCAGTACATGGCAATAAAAAGGAGTGATTATCTATGTACAAACAAAAGACCTTCGAAACAGATAATAGTGTTATCGAATTTATTGAAAGCGTGGAAAATTCCAAAAAGCAGAAGGATGCATTTAAATTACTAACCATTTTTGCTGAAACAACTGGTTACGACGCTAAGATGTGGGGAACAAGTATTATTGGGTTTGGTTCATACCACTATAAGTATGATTCAGGACATGAGGGTGACGCGCCGTTGGTTGGTTTTTCACCCAGAAAAGCTAAAATCAGTTTATATTTTGCGACTGGTGATGAAAAAAGGGAAGAGTTGTTAAAGGATTTTGGGAAACATACTACTGGAAAGGCATGTGTATATATAAATAAGGTAGCAGATATTGATATTAATGTTTTAAGAGATTTAATAAAACAGTCAGTAGCATTTTTGATGGATGCTTATCCTGATTAACCGTAGGAACTAATTCGTAGGGGCAAAAAAAGAATGTAAGTTGATTCCTTTGTCAAATTACTCGGAGATCATATTACATCCTGCTAATTATAGATCATCATTTTTATATTTTTTTAAACAAAGTAATTCTGTAACCTGTTAATCAACATCACCATATCCAGGATCATCATAATAGGATGATCCATGGACATATAAGGAAGCATCAGAAAATGATGCTGTTAAATGTTTAAGTGAGGAAAATACCTTGTCTTTTTTGATTTTAACACCCCCGGTCCCTGTTTGTTTGATTGTTCATTTCAGCTTATTCTTAAAACACCCCTAAACATAGGTATATATTACCATAAAACGGTTAGATGTAAATACCTAATCATTCGACAAATATCTCACTATTTAAACAAATTGTAGTCTTAAAGTGTTAATAGTTGGCTTTTTGCACTTGAAGAAGGATACTTACGTATAAAAAATCTGTACAAGGGAAGCCAACAAAAAACGGAATGTAATGAATGGATTCCTTGGATAGGAATTCCATATGTACATTCCGCTAATTGAGGGAGGATGACTATTATTTATCACATGTATTATCCCGAGATGGCTTTGTTTAATCAATAGGGCATCCCCCATGATAAACTTATCAATCAACATCCCCGTAACCAGGGTCAATGTAAAAAGATGGCCCTGTTGAAGCGCTTACTGGTGCACTAACAAAGAATATTGTTAAAGCAATAACTGAGAATAGCATTCCGATTTTTTTCATCCTTAACACCCCCTCTCAAGGTTTTCTTATCTATCAATTTAAATAAGCACCTGTTTTTTGTAACGCTAACATTGGCAGTCTGGCAAAAAAGTAATCACTCCGTTTTTCAATGAAACAGTTATACGACTGAAAAAGCAAATCCTTATCATAAGTGGCTAGTCCCAAGTAATACATTACAAAGGGAGATTCAAGTGATAGCTTTCTTAATAAACCCTCTGCTTTTTTCATGTTTCCCTTTACGATTTCAATATGTGCCTGTTCACTAGGGTCATTGGATGTAATTCCTTTCACCCTCCCGTGATGTGCAGCAAGAAATGGGATATTTCTGTTTTGAATAATACTGATATTATCCATTAATCCGTAATCCTTTGATATTTTACGGGCTGCCTTTAGATGATGCATGCCTTGTTGATAAGTATCAAATGTGTATGTTAATGCTAAATTTATGTTCATAGCTGCCTTTGTTCTTGGATTTTGCGTTAAGTTCAGGACCCGAAAGGCATATTTTCTGGACATAATGAGTTCATTCCTTACCCAATAATAGGTGAACATTACCTCATACAACCGAATATTAAAATAAGATAATAGAAATGGATCATGAACTGAATCAAATAAATATTGTTGTTTATCTAAGAAGTTTCCTATTGTTCCAAATTCATGCATGTCATAATGAGCGTTAATCTTTACAAACTCTATTAAACATATTAACTCAAACTCGTTACTGCGGAGAGATGTTACGTGGTGGAGAATTTTCAGTGGTGTCAAGCGATTTAACTTTCGATCCATCATAAGTTGATACACGGTTGCCCATTGGTTGTTTGACAGATTCCTAGATGCGCTGTTTTTTTCGATCAAAAGTTGCAAATCTTCATAATGGCCGTTCATGTATAAGTATTCCAGGCCTTTTTTCATTATCCCGCTATTACTACTTGTTAGGCACAGCTCACGAACCAGATCTTGTACAGTCTGTTCATCGTATTGTGTGGATAACATTGAGATAACATGTTCCAATGATATTTTGCTATTGTTTGCAAAAGTAAGTATTGAATTGGATACGGAATCAGTAGTCATTTTTAAGCTCCTAACTATAAAAACTTTTCTGAATCTTTAATTACATAATACCACAAATTTCGCAGGATAAAATAGGTATAAACACCCGATATTTCGACAAAGTTCGCGTAATTCAAATAATACAAATCTGTTAGAATACTACATTCATTTGACCAAATTAGACAAATTTTAGTAAAATATGACTAGATTTTAATGAAGGAGCAGATGTACACCATGTTACTGACCCGGCAGGAAGAGGAAAATATTGGGTTAGCAAATCCCGATTTGAGAATGCCTATAACGCGCTTCACTGGGGTGTAATTGGAAAATAGTACATTTGGCACGTATGTAAAAAGAAACCGGTTTTTGATACAATTAGATAAGTACAATAAGGCTTTCGTGGGTGGCGGTTTCACTCCCCTGACTTAAAAATAGGGAAGGGGGTGATGCCTATATGACGGTTTTTGAAACGCTTGTTTTAATGATTTCCTTCGGGACGTTAATTGTTGCAATACTGTCGAGCCATAAAAAATAACCACCCATGAGCCTGGCAAGCATGGTGGGTAGTTATTTCTTAAAAACCTATGTGTGAGCCGCCCCCTTGAAGGGCAGTTGTACAGAACCGTTGGTGGAGAACACCAGCGGTTTCTTTAGTTTATGCACGTTATCTATTTTTATTATACCCTAAATTCGTGGGGATGAAAACAGCAATAGGAACTTACGACGACCATTTCAGGGCGGTGATTACTGAATCCTTTATCAACTGAACAGATACAGGATGGGTGAGGTTAATCATCCATAATTCGTGTGCATATTCCTGTTCTGTGCAACCGGAAAGATAGGCAATTTTTCTGCTGTCAGGGGACCAGGTGACGGGTGTTGCATAACAATTCGAAATCGTATGAACCTGATTATTTCCCCCTCGTTTTCTTACTGTCCGAATCTGATTAAAATAACCCCTGTCAGAAGGGACAGTTGCACTGTATGCGATAAATTTATGTGTTCCAGGGTGCATCAGACCACTTCCTTTTTTTTTTGATAAGAAATATTATGATTACAGTTTATTCTATACCTGCTGTTATTGTTCGGGAAAGATACAAAAAATGTGGTACAAAAAACCAGGCTGGCGAGGGGGAATTCGCCAGCCTGGTTTATGAGTTTATGAAATCTTCACCTGTGTACGCGCCTGGTATTTTCTCTTTATTCCATAATTCCTACTTGGTCAAAACCGCTTGCTGCGGCTTGTGCTTCCGCGCTGCCTTCACCGTATAAATCCTCCGCTGATTGGACAACAGCGTGTCGTGCATCTTTAAAATCGGAATTTGGAGTCAGGTAATGAATCAATGCACGGTAATAGATCTGACCAAGCTTGTCCTTGCCTATTTCTGTTCCAATCAGATAGGCAGCATGGTTGGATATGGACGAGTTAATATGAACGCCACCATTATCTAAGCTTCGTGGCAAATCGTAATATTGATCCATATGGGAAGGATATGTGCCGCTTCCATCACCATATTCCGTGTAAATAGCACCAACCATATATTTACTTGGATTGGCTAAACTGCGAAGGGAAGTTCTACCCGAGGCAACTGCCTCATCAGCCATAATATCTTCGCCTAGTTCCCAATCTTCTTCATCGATTAAGGCGCCAAATATATCGGAAAAGGACTCGTTTAGTGCACCAGATTGAAACTGGTATTTTAATCCGGCAGTATGGGTGGTAACACCGTGAGTCATCTCATGGGCAGCCACATCCAGACCAGCAGACAGAGAAATAAAGTATTCACCATCGCCATCACCATAGGTCATTTGTTGTCCGTTCCAAAAGGCATTGTTATATTCCTGGCCATAGTGTACGGATGATTTAATCGCCATTCCCTCGCCATCAATGGAGTTCCGACCGTGTTCTTCAAGATAATAGTGATAAACCTTCTCTGAATTATAATGAGCATCTACAGCAGCCCGGTCATATTCCTCGTTAAAAGCAGCGTCTGTATCTGAAAATAAATCTCCAGGAAACGGTGCGTTCCATTGGTTATTAAGATCATAGGTGAGTATGCCTTCCAGATTTTCATGGGAAATGTCATTCAGGAAGAACATTGTCCCTTTGTTATCACCGGGAATGTTTTTATGGGAAATATGCAAATTGCGATGTTGTCCTAAAACTCCAGTACCTGAACCTGTTGAAGCCTTAAGTTGACCAACATCCATGAGAGTATTAACTTTGTCAATCACTACTCCACTGTGGGCATCAACGTATACGTACCAATTACCTGGATCTTGGCCAAGAAAATTTACATTTGTTTTATAGGCAACATGATTTTCACCTTGAAAAGGATAAATGACTAATTCTGTTGTCGGTTTATATGGCAACACATCAGGCGCGGAAACTTTTTCTTTTGCCGTTTTCAGTGCCTGATCTTTTGAAATGGATGGTTTTGTCGATAGATCAGTTTCCTCTAGTTCTTTATTGTAATATCCGTTGACACTTTGGACATTTCCATCTGTTCCATAGTGGACAATCATTTCGCTGCCTTCTACCGGAATACCGTTCACTGATTGCTGCATATGAACGTGTTTCATACCAATCTTGTCTTTTTTTGTCTTTTTGACTTTAAATTGGCCGTTTCCCTGTTCTATGTTGAGTAGTTGCTTATTTTTGCTGAGAAATCGTTTGGCATCTTTCGTGGTAATCTTCTCCAGCTCTTTCCCTTTTACATAGACGGGAACATTTAACTGTTTCATGTGGGGCTTTTGTTTTTGTAGCTCTTGGTGGATGAATGACACATCTTTTTCTGCGAATGCTTGTCCGCTCGATACCAGTGGGGTAGTAACCAGCGCTGCAGATAAAGCCATGGGTACAATCCATTTCTTATTCATCAACAAATCCCTCCTCAAATAGTGTAATTTCCATTATATATGAGGAATATCAACTTTTGTAAGCATAATTCGCACTATTTATTGTTTTGAAAAAACAGGAAACAAGTATGGAAAGTGGAAGTATATAGGACATTGGACCTCATAAAAATTGTTCTGAACATGGAAAGGGGCTGAGACATAACTAAAATGTTTGACAAAACAACCCAGCGCATTTTTTGCGAAAAATCACGTTCCCGCAGGAGTCAACGGTCTTCGCTCCAAACAACCATCGTAATAGTGGGTAAGCTATCGTTGTCTAGTCCCATATTAGCGCAGTGTTTTTCCGCAGCGGTGGAATAACACTCATATAAAGTTAGTTCGCGGTTTATGGACAATTCGCTGTAAGGTTTACAAAAACAGCCAAGAAAAATATCCGAACTGATTCAATTTCTAATCAAAGAATATTGAATCATAGTTCGGATTTCTCTCTTTTCAGCCCCATTAAAAATCATGATTTATTGCGGTTTGATGGTCAGAAGTTTACTTTATTTGGAAAACACTACATACCAATCATTATTTTTTTGTTTGATGGATGATCCCTGGAATCCTGACTTCAAGCATTTTTGCTGCGCATTGCTGTCATTCATGCTTATTGTTATTTTGTCTTTACATGAATCCTTATCTGTTTCAGATAAGCTATTCATCAATACATATCGCAGTTTTCCGCTGTATTTTTCTTTTAAAGCAACTATTTTCATTCCGAGTAATAGTTTATCTTTTAAACTGGGAATGTTAAAAGGAGCAACAGTTGCGCAAACATATTGAAATCGCTTTTTGTCGAGTCTCTCCATCAATAGCTTTCCCATATAGGTCTGCAAGCCATTCCCGCGATATTCGGGATCTACATTCGATATTTCAGAGTATAGTACCTTTGGAAGTTCTTCTGGTGGTAATCCAGCATCAATGCCTAAATGTTCGTTATCAATTTCCGGCTCCAGCATTGCCCGGAATGCAATCATTCTTTCTTCTAAAAATACACCAATCATTAATTGATGCCCGGATAAAATTATTTTGAACTCTTCCTCACTAAGTGGTTCTAATGTGGCGGGGGAGGAAAGAGCGTGTTTTACCTTTTCCTGTAACTGCATAATAAGCGGAAGATCATTAATAGATAGATAGCGAACATAAAAGGTTTGTCCATTATGCAATTTATCAATTGCGATGGTGGCACTCATTATACGATCTTCTCCGTATGAACGGTCAGTTCATTTAGTATTTGTTTATCGATGTCTATACCAAGACCTGGCTTTTCATTTAGTTGAATAAATGGCACATCGTATTTAAGATTGCCAACATCTTTTGAAAACTTTAATGGTCCAGTTAGTTCAACACTTGTAATCACCTTTTTTGAAAATGCAACATGGAAGCCAGCAGCCGAGCCAATGGATGATTCCACCATTGATCCAATTTGACAATCAATACCAGCCATTTCCGCCATATGGGCGAGCTTTATAGCTGGATAAATTCCACCACATTTCATCAATTTGATATTTACCTTATCAGCGGCACGTTTGGTGATTATGTCACGCATTTCTGCAAACCCCCGGAGACCTTCATCAATCATTAATGGAATAGTAGATTTGGCTTTCACCTCTGCCATACTGGCGATATCGTTTGCCAAAACTGGTTGTTCAAGCCAGTCTATGCCAATACCACTTAATTTATCCAATGCTTGAATGGCAGTTGAACTGGATCTCCAGCCTTGATTAACGTCTACACGTATGGCAATTCCATCACCAACTTTTTCATGAACTGCCTGAATCCGTTTGACATCTTCGGACATATCAGTGCCGACTTTCATTTTAAAAGAATGGTAGCCTTGTGAAATGCGATCAGCGGCTTCTTCGGCTTGTTTCTCTGGCGTATCAATACTTAATACATGCGTAATCGGAAATTTTTCGTGATAGAGTCCGCCTAATAATCCGTATGCCGGGATGCCTAATGATTTACCAACTGCATCATAACAGGCAATATCAATAGCAGCTTTAGCCGTCGGTACAGCGTAAATGGCTTTGTTCATAATATCGTGAATACGTTCCATGTTCATTGGGTCTTCTCCAATAACTTCAGGGGCAAGTGTTGATTTAAGCACATGGAAGGTACTTTCCCAGCTTTCACCAGTAACATGCTCATCAGCCACACCTTCTCCATAGCCCACATGCCCAGAATCTGTTGTTATTTTTACAATAATGGATGGCATCGTGTCATACGTTGCATAGCTGATTACAAATGGATCGATTAGCGGCAATTGAATGGCAAATATTTCAACTTCAGTAATTTTCATAATTTTAATCCTTCCTATAATGAGTTTAGATGGTTAACCGGTTGCTTCAGTTTCATCTTGAGAAACAAGTATTTTTTCCTTTTCTTCCTTGGATAATTTGATTATCGTAAAACCTGTAAATGCATAAAATAACGAAATAACTGGTACGATGAAATTTAATATCGCGTATGGGGCATATGCAAATGCATGAACCCCTAAGGTTCCAAGAATAAATACCCCGCATGTATTCCAAGGAACAAACACAGAAGTCAGTGTACCCCCATCTTCCAGCGCCCGGGACAAGTTTTTTGAATGTAATCCTTTTTCGGTGTAAACCCTGGCAAACATTCGTGATGGTACTACAATGGAAATATATTGTTCTGAACATGTGGCATTTGTCAGGAAACATGCCCCAAGAGTGGAGGCAATCAATGAACCTGTTGATTTAACTACTTTTAACAATTGGTCCATTAGCGATTGTAACATACCAGAAAACTCTAAAATTCCTCCGAAGGTCATCGCGATAATTGCCATCGACACAGTGAACATCATGGAATCGAGACCACCCCGGTTAAGTAACTCGGCCAGGAATTCATTTGACGTGTTGATTGTGTACCCGCTTTGCAAGGCCTCAAGGGCACTCGTGATTGAGTCACCCTGAACAATTACCTGCGATAAAAAGCCAAGAGCAATTCCAATCGCTAAAGCGGGAACCGCCGGAACTTTCATTGCGACCAGCGCAATAACGAGCAGTGGAATTAGCAGTAATAACGGCGAAATAACAAAATTGATTTGCAAGTCTGTAATTGTTTGGGCGATATCAGCCGATTCTGATCCGTTTTTGCCAAAATCTTTTCCTAAATAGGCATAAACACCAAGTGCGATTAATAAACCTGGTATCGTTGTGTAAAACATATGCTTAATATGTACAAATAAATCCGTACGTGTAAGTCCCGATGCTAAGTTGGTTGTATCGGATAATGGGGACATCTTATCTCCGAAATAGGCACCAGAAATGACAGCGCCAGCAATCATAGGCGCTGGAATTCCCATACTTATTCCAATACCCATACCAGCAACTCCAATTGTTCCCATCGTGGCCCAGGAACTGCCAATAGCTAGTGAAACTATGGCACAAATAACTGCAATGGTTATGAGAAAAGAGGAGGGGGAAATAATGTTTAATCCATAATAAATCATTGTCGCAACGACTCCGCCGCCAATCCAGGAACCAATGGTTAATCCGACAAGCATGATGATTACAATTGCCGGAAGGGCTAGCTTAATTCCTTTGTACATCATTTCTTCAATCTCTTTCCATTTATATCCATACCCCGATGCAACTAAAGCAGCTGCCGCGGTACCAATAACCAATGGTACATGTGGAGCTTGTTCAAATACAATGACAGCTAACAGCATGGCAATAATCATTACAAAGAGGGGGATTATTGCCCACCAAACATTGATTTCCTTTTTCATAAGGTAACGCCTCAATTCCTATTAAATTAAAATTAGAACTTATGGTAAAGGAAGTTGCAAGCAATGTCAATTATCTTCTGAACATTTGAATAGATCTTTTGACAAAAATGTTTGCAATGGTTTCCGATAAATAGAGGTCGAACGTCATATCCTGACAGTGAAATGGATCTTTGAAACTTTAGCCGCTGTTAAACGTAAAAATATAAAAATATTTTATGAACGGAAAATTGATAGGGAGGAGAAAGGGAATGCAAATTGATAGACAGCCTGGGTCACCTAATAGACTTGAAGCACCATTAAAAAGCCGTATTTACGCTTTTATGTTGGATTATCTTATTATTGTTATCTACGGTATTTTTGTGGTAGGAACTATTTTTTTTATGTTCCGGCCATTTGTTACCCCTTTATTTTCAAATTCTCCAGTCATAGCTGAATTATCAGGTTTCATCATGATAACGCTGCCGGTTTCGCTCTACTTTATTTTATTTGAATGTTCTGGATGGAAGGGGACATGGGGGAAGAAGAAAATGGGAATTCTTGTTGTGAACAATAACAATCAGCGTATCGGTCCAGTCCGTTCAACGATTCGAACTGCCATCAAGTTTCTCCCATGGGAAATTGCTCATTTCTGTATATGGCGGTTCATGCTGCCAAGTGGACTTTCTGAGCCAACGGTTATCACCATTCTTGTGGCAGTTAATTTTGCAATTGTACTGTACCTGTTAGTTCCATTAACGAATAAACCCAGGAAAAATGTTTATGACTGGATAGCGGGGACAAAGGTTGTCCAATAGCAGATTACCGGGTACACTTATCAAGTAATAAACAGTTTTAAGGGAGCTTGTATAATGGATATAAGGCAACTAACCTATTTTGTTGAAGTGGTCAAACAAAAGAATTTTACAAAGGCATCGCAAACTCTTCTTGTCTCGCAACCATCCATTTCAAAAATGATTAAAGGTCTTGAGGAAGAGTTAAAGGTCACTTTGTTGGATCGTTCGGAAAGAAAATTAAAACTTACTGATGCTGGGCAACTGGTATATGAAAAAGCTTTAAGGGTTTTGCGGTCAGTTGAGGACGTATATGCCTCTGTCGATGAGCTGGTTAACCTGCAAAAGGGAACTGTGAAAATGGCATTAATGCCAACTATCGGAGTATTGCTTTTTCCTACTATTCTTGCAGGGTTTAAAAAAAAATATCCGCGAATTGACATTCAACTAGTTGAGTACAGTGCTAAATATTTGGAGTTACAAGTAGAACAAGGGGATGTAGATATAGGGGTCACTGCGCTCCCGGTTAACTCGGAGGTCTTTGAAACGGTTTCTTTGTTATCCGAGGAACTGGTGTTAATTGTTGATAGTGACCATTGGCTGGCGGACATGGGATCAGTCCGTTTATCTGATTTGAAAAATGAATCATTTATCCTATTCACGGAAGATTATTTGCTTCATGATATGGTAAGAAGAGCATGTCTGCAGTCAGGATTTGAACCAAAAGTTGCCTACAAGAGCTCCTTGTGGGATTTAATTGGTGAGATGGTTGCGTCACAACTAGGGATTTCACTAATTCCAAGGTCTATGGTGAGCCGGTTTTCGAATCTGGAAGTACGGGAAATTACTCTTTCTAATCCGCATATCGATTGGGAATTAGCCCTTATTTATCGAAAAGACAAATATTTGTCCTACGCTACCCATGAATTCGTTTCATATGTTAAGAAGAATAACCATCCTTGAACTATAACTTTTTTGCATAGTTTTTATACAAAATATATATTTCACGAATGAATTGAGACACTGTAGAATGAAGAATATCATTCGGAGGTGATCTTAATGAAAAAATGGATACTGGCCATACCGCAAATATCTTTAATCATGGTTTTTACATGCCTTGGGAAGTTAATTGTCAACTTGTTTCCATTACATATACCGGGAAGTATAGTCGGTTTAGTTCTATTGTTCCTCAGCCTTCAACTCGGATGGATTAAACTGAATTGGGTGGAAACAGGTGCGGCACTACTCTTTTCTGAGATGATGCTATTCTTTGTGCCTGCAGTAGTCGGCGTTATGAATTATCCATGGTTGATAGGGATGAAAGGACTATTGGTATTGCTGGTTGTATTTAGTGGTACTGCACTTGTGATGATATCCACTGGCGTAGTTTCCAGTAGTTTATTGAAACCAAGAGTGGTAAAACAGCATGATGCTACTCAAAATAGTTAGTTTAATTCTGACAATGGTTATTTATAGCTATGCAAAAAAAATAAATAAGCGAAAACCAGGCTTGTTATTTTCGCCGATTATTCTGACACCATTGGCAATGATTTTGTTCCTGTTGATTATTAATCTATCTTATAAAGATTATGCTAGTATAACAATCCCATTTAATGAAATGTTAAACGTGGTAACAGTTGCCTTTGCAATCCCTCTTTACCGTAACTGGTCCATCCTAGCCGCCAACTGGCGGATCATATTATACAGTTTATCTGTTGGCTCATTCATTGCTATATTAGCTGGTGTTCTGACTACCTTTTGGATTGGGCTTGGGAGCAATTCAGTAATAAGTATTATCCCTCGTTCCATTACGACCCCTATTGCTGTCAGTTTATCTGAATCGATTGGTGGAATTCCTACATTAACCGCGGTATTTGTTATGTTGACTAGTTTTTCCGGGGTCTACTTAGGACCTAAAATTGCCAAGTTCTTTTCGATTGATCATCCGCTGGCGATTGGTATGATGTATGGTATGGGAGCTCATGCACTTGGTACTGTTAAGGCATTTGAATATGGTGATGTAGAAGGGGCAGGATCAAGTTTATCCAATGTTGTAGGAGCTATGATCACGGTAATTTGGGCATTCACCCTAACCCCTCTCATTGTAAAGTGGATGTAGTTACCTCATAAGAATAAGACGTCACTTGTATAAAGCGACGCCTTGTTTTTACTTGATTGGAGATTAACACCATGCAGCTCCGATAATGATAAGAAGGATAAACAGTACGACAATTAACACAAATTCATTGTTATTTCCCACGCCACCGTAGCCGTAACCACCGTAACCTCCTGCTCCATTAAAACATCCGTATGACATAAAAAATCCTCCTGAAAATTATTATTAATATCCGTATCCAACGTAGGATGCACCTACAATTATTAATAGAATAAACAGCACAACAATTAAGGCAAATCCTCCGCCATTTCCACCATAAGCTTCACTCATTAGTTAAACACCCCCACGTTCGTTTACAATTATTATATGCCGGTACTGATGTATTGATATGGTTGTTCTTCATTTTGGGCTCCATTATGGATATGTTTTATTTTTTATAGGACAGTTACCTTCGCAGCGCTTCCTATTTTGAATATAATATACGAGACTTCAAATAATGGAGGTGTTATGCTTATGTTTCCTGATAGAATTAGACAGAGACGACCAATGCCGCCATTTTCGCCAGCACGAAATCGTCCGTATTCACATGGCAGACCGTCTAAGACAAATTTATTGTCCGCTTTTCGTGGAGCCGATGGAAAATTCGACTTAAACAAAATTTCAGAGACAGCTCAACAAATGAACAGTATATATAAACAAGTAAGTCCATATATCACAAAATTCATTAAAAAATAGGAAAAAGGTATGAGTTAAATAGATAAAGCCGGTATCACTGCGTTGTGACAACCGGCTTTTTGCTTAATCAGTTTTTTCATCAATATCTATGAAGCTTGTGTTTGGTTTCCTAATTGGGGTGGTGATCTTGAGTACTCCATCACGGTAGATGGCTTTTGTATTTTCTTTGGAGATGGTGAACGGCAAGGATACTGTTCGTTCCATTTTATCTTCCTTCGTATGGTATAGGTCATTATCCACAGCTTTTGAGCCTTCTGCGGTAATTCGTAGCTGATTGCCGATGATTGCTAACTTGATTTGGTTACGGCTGTAACCAGGTAAAATTGCTTTAACCAAAACATTGGTTTCCGTTTCATACATGTTAACCTCGAATGGCTTCTTCTTAAAAAATTGATTATAGGTGTCATCGAAAAAGGAATCCATATGCTGTATGAATTCCTGAAATGAGGACTTGTGAAGCCATTTCGACAGATTATCTTTATACGAACCCATTTTTTGTCACCTCTTTTTCATTTGTCACTATTACAGTATGCTTCTTGACAAAGGAGGGTAACAATAGATTCTTTCAAAGCAAAAATTACACAAAAAACAAGGGAACGGCCACCCTTGTTATTCATTTTGACAACTACTGTTCTTCATGTGTCCAAGTTGTTTCTTCGTCACTGACAGGACATGCGGGGAAATCTTCATTTTCATTTAATTTTGCTGTTTTTCCAGACTGACATATATACTTTCCTGTTTCAGGCACACCTTGACCAGTTCTGTATTCACGATAGTTTTTTCCCATACTGTACACCTCCGCTTATTATAGTCCCCAATAAAGTGTATTTAACTCTTATCGCATATAAAGAAAAACCCTGTAAGATGAAAAAAGTTTGTATCTGAAATTGAGTCATTTATCGCTAACCATTCGTGGGTTGACTATTTCGGAAAAAGACGGTAATCGAATTGATTTGACACTGGTCCCGACGAATCTGGTAGACGAGGCTATAGACAATGATAGTTTAAGTGAAATTTTGGTGGGTAAGTACCTATGTTGCGAAAGCATTATGGAGGGAAGAGCAATCATACGCAAAGTTTGCAATGGAGGTACCTGTAAGAAATATGCTGCTGCGAATGCTTGAATGGTATGTAGGTACAAATACGGACTTTGCTGTAAGTGTCGGAAAGTCTGGAAAACTGTTGAATCAGTATCTTGATGAGGAAAATGGGGGGAATTAGTTAAAACTTATCCAGACGGTAACTATCCAACTATATGGAAATCGTTATTCGTCATGTGTGAATTATTTCAGGAGACTAGTGAATCCGTTGGAAGGTATTTTAACTTTCAAATGCCTGACGAAAAAGACGTTCTTGCGTATTTAAAACATGTGGAGCAATTACATAAAACGAAGAATGGTGGGGGAGATGCTTAATAAATTGCCCGGTAGGACAATGTCTTACTGGGCAATTGTAAGCATTAGAAAACGCTGTTACTCTTTTCCTTTACCTTTTCGATCCAGTTAAAGGGATCTTCCAGCATACCGTATTGGATGCCAGTCATGGTATCGTATAACCGTTTCGCAATCTCGCCTGTCTTACCATCGTTAATGTAGATGTGCTGGCCATTCCAGGTTAGTTGACCAATAGGAGAGATTACAGCAGCTGTCCCTGTACCAAATGCTTCTTCCAATAAGCCGTCCTTGTTTGCCTGTCTTAATTCTTCCATTGAAATTTTTCGTTCTGTCACAGGAATTTCCCAGTGTTTTAGCAATTGAAGTACAGAATTTCTTGTTACACCTTCCAGAATACTACCGTTCAAAACTGGGGTAATGACCTCTCCGTTGATTTTGAAGAATACATTCATGCTGCCAACTTCCTCAATATACTTTCTCTCAACACCATCGAGCCATAAGACTTGTGCATATCCGCTACCTGCGACCATCTCTTGTGCCTTTAAGCTGGATGCATAATTACCGCCGGTCTTCGCTTCACCGGTTCCGCCAGAAACTGCGCGGACATATTTGTTCTCGACAGCAATTTTCACGGGATTGATACCCTCTTTGTAATACGCACCAACAGGTGATAAGATAACAATAAATTTATAACGGCGTGATGGGGCAACCCCAAGATATGGTTCTGTTGAAATAATAAATGGGCGTATATAAAGAGATGTTCCTTCCGAACCTGGAATCCAGTCCTTTTCAAGCTCGACTAATTTTTTAATCGCACCTAATGCAAATTCTTCATTAATCTGCGGAATACATAACCGTTCATTTGATTGATTTAAGCGCTGCAGGTTTTTCTCAGGTCGAAATAATTGCGCATCTCCATCTGGTGATAGATATGCTTTTAACCCTTCAAACACTGATTGGCCATAGTGGAAAATCATGGCAGAGGGATCAATAGTAAGTGGCTGATACGGTACAATGCGTGCATCGTGCCATCCTAATGGATCAGTGAAGTCCATAACAAACATATGGTCAGTGAAAATTCTGCCAAATTGCAATTGATCTGATTTTGGTTTTTCCTTTCGTGTTGAACAATGGTTCACTTGAATCGTGCGTTCCTCCATGTCCCTTCCCCCTTGATGTAAAAAGTTGATATCAATAATAATCCATATTTTATGTTTACGCAAGACTTTAATTTTTCTTGAAATTGAATGTAAGCGCTTAATTAGAATAATTTGAAAATTTATTTTTACAATACCTTGATTTATCAATAGTTTCAGCTTAGAATTCTTGTTATCTTTTATTTTTATTTTAATTTAAACGTCTGTTTTCTAAAAGATTGTTGGTTCCGACACAAAATCCATAAACTGCCGGAGATATAGCAACAATGTACGAAAATAGCCATTTTTAAAAAGGAGATTAATAGATGGTTAGGGCAATCTTATTTGATTTAGATAATACCTTGTTATGGGATGATAAAAGTATAAAAAAAGCTTTTCAGGCTACTTGTCTGCTAGCAGAAAAAAAGCATGGCGTTAATCCTGAAAGTTTGGAACGAAAGGTAAGGGAAACTGCACAATCTTTATACGCGTCCTACGAGACTTATCCATTTACCCGGATGATAGGAATTAATCCGTTTGAAGGGCTGTGGGGGGATTTTATGGATGAAGGTGAGGACTTTCAAAGGTTGAAAAATATAGTGCCTGCCTATCGAAGGGATGCCTGGACGAAAGGCTTACAACTTTTGGGGATTAACGATCCTGATTTTGGATATGAGCTGGCGGAGAAATTTCCCGAAGAACGTAAAAAAAATCCCTGTGTTTATGAAGATACATTTACTGTACTAGATCAACTGAGGGACAATTATCAGCTGCTGCTGCTTACGAATGGTTCACCTGAATTACAGCGAACGAAGCTGGATATTACCCCAGCGCTCACATCATATTTTGATCATATCGTTATTTCGGGTGCATTTGGCAAGGGCAAACCGGATCCTGAAATCTTTGAACATGCACTTGAGCTGCTGTCCGTTCAGAAGGAGGAGGCGATGATGGTGGGTGATAATCTGCTGACGGATATTCTTGGGGCTTCAAGGACAGGAATATCGTCAGCATGGGTTAACAGGCAGCAAAAAGAACAAACGGATGTACAACCAACTTATGAGCTCGCAGCCCTTGCTGATCTTCTGCCAATTTTTAATGGGGAATAAATGAAAAGTTAAAAGCGGCTGACCGGCAGCCGCTTTTAATTTATAAATCTATTGCTGTTACATCATACATTTCTGCTAATGCCTTTAGTTCTTCCAATTCGTTTTCTTGCAGGTGTTTATCGACCCGCAGCATCATAATAGCATCACCGCCGATATCGGAACGGTCCACCTGCATGGTTGCAATATTAATTTGATGCTGTGCCAGCAGGCTGCCCATTCTTCCAATCACGCCGGGTTGGTCCTTATGATGAATGAATACGAGATGCCCTTCAGGTGTAACATCAACACTATAATTATCCACCTTAACTATTCTTGGACCCAAGCCGTTTAATAAAGTTCCAGAAACTTGCCTCTTACCAGATTTTGTTTTTACTTCAACCGTGAGTAAATTGGTAAACCCTTTTGTTTTAGAAGTCTTGCTTTCATTAATCGTTATTCCTTTTCGTTCAGCAAGATAAAGGGCATTCACATCATTAACATGGTCACCCAGATGCCGTTTCAATAATCCTTTTACTGTATTTCGCGTTAATGGTGCCACTTCTATTTCAGATAATTCACCTGCATAATAGATGTTTATTTCTTCTACAACCTCTTGTGTTAAATCAATCAAAAATAATCCAAGCTTTTCCGCCATATTAAAATATGGTTCGATTTTGGTCATTATTTCTTTTGGCACGGAAGGGAGGTTAACAGGGTTTTGCACTGATTCCCCCGTTAAAAAGCCGACAACATCGTGACTGACGTCGACTGCCACACTCTCCTGAGCCTCGAATGTGCTTGCGCCTAAGTGAGGAGTGGCGATCACTTCCGGCAATTCCAATAATTTGTTGTCGTGGAATGGTTCCTTCTCAAATACATCTAGCGCTGCACCGACTACTTTTTTAGCAGTAATGGCTTCATATAGGGCTTCTTCATCAATAATTCCACCTCTGGCACAATTGACAATCTGAACCCCCGTTTTCATCAGTTGAAATGCCCTGGCATTAATCAGATGTCTGGTTTCTTTTAACAAGGGGGTATGTATGGTAATAAAATCAGCTTTGGATAAAACCTCTTCAATTGTACCGTAGCCAATCCCCATTTTTTCTGCCTTTTCTTCGGTTAAAAACGGATCATAAGCAATGACATTCATTCGTTGTCCCTTCGCTCTGACCGTAACTTCAGTACCGATCCTTCCAAGACCAATTACACCCAAAGTTTTGTTTTTTAATTCAACACCGACAAACCTTTTTCGGTCCCATTTATGATTTTTTAAGGCATGATAGGCCTGTGGTATGTTTCTGGATAAGGACATAATCATCGCCATCGTGTGCTCCGCTGCTGAATTCGTATTACCGTTAGGTGCGTTGACAACAATGATTCCATGTTCCGTAGCTGCGTTAAGATCAATATTATCGACTCCGACACCAGCACGACCAATTATCTTTAGCTTTTTGCCCTTACTTATTATGTCACGCGTTACTTGAGTCTGACTTCTTACAAGAAGTGCATCGAAATCGCCAATTCGGTCTGCCAATTCCTCATTTGATAAACCCGTGTCAATTTTAATATTAATGTTGTCAGCTGCCCGTAACGGTTGAATGCCATCTTCACTAAGTGGATCGCTTATTAATACATTAAACGCCATTATTCATCCTCCTGTAGTAGATAAATTTCTTGTGCTGCCTGGGTTCCTTGACCGAGTTCAATACATTTATTGATTTTCTTTAATCCAATTTCAATTGTGCTGATAATTTGCAGCACATCTGCTGGTGAACAGTATCCCATATGCCCAATTCGGAAAATTTGGCCTTTCAGATGCTGCTGGCCACCGGCTATAGATAGGCCGAATTCTGTATTAACAACTTTTCTTAATTGTTCCGCTTGAAAATCGGCGGGGCTGATAGCTGTAACAGTAGGAGAAGCGGCCTCATCGCTGGTTAGCAAAGGAATATTCAGTTTTCGAAATGCAGCCCTCGTCATGTTCATCATCAACTTATGCCGTTTGGATACTTGTTGAAGTCCTTCTTCCTCCATAAGGTGAAAGACTTGTTCCAATCCAAACAACAGTGACACGCCTGGAGTGAATGGAGTGGAATCCTTTACTAGATTATCCCGGTACTTGCGTAAATCTAAATAGAAACGAGCTTGCTCATTCTCCTCAATTACTTTCCATGCCCGGTCACTGGCTGCGATAAATGTTAAACCAGGGGGAAGCATCATTGCTTTTTGTGAGCCTGTTACCAATACATCAATTCCCCATTCATCCATTTTCGCTTCGACAGCCCCAATACAGGAAACACCATCAACAACTACCAAAGCCTCAGAATGCTGATGAACAGTCTTGGCTATTTTCTGAACTGGATTGAGAACGCCTGTTGAAGTCTCACAGTAGGTAGTAAAAACAACTTTGATTTCCGGATGTTCGTTAAGATAATCCTTTATTACTTCTGGAGAAGCAGCTTTCCCCCAGTCAACATCAAGACGGTGAACCTTGATCTCGTATGCCTCACAAATTTTTACGAAACGGTCACCAAAGGCACCTGTCACGATAACGAAAACGTCATCACCTGGTTTCACGGTGTTAACTACTGCAGCTTCAAGTCCCGATGTACCGCTTCCTGCAATAATCAGGACATCCTGTTCGGTTCCGAATACTGGCTTCAGTTTCGGTTTAATCCGTTGTAATAATTCCTTTGTTTCCTGACCCCGATGCCCGATCATTGGCTTGCTCATTGCCTGTTGTATACTTGGAGGGATGGGGCTTGGGCCGGGTATGCGTAGTAACTTTTGATCTGCTATCATGATTTACCGCTCCTTTATTTGCATAAAATCCTGCTAAATAAAAAACCTTTCACCCTCCATTCAGTTTGTTAATAGGGCGAAAAGCTGTGTTAACTTGATTCTTTTCTAGTAATTTTTAATTAGCATAGCAAACCTGCATTTATTGTCAATATATTTTGAAATAGTTGAAAAAGGTGTAAACGCTTAACCAATTATGAGGACTGATTTTACTTTTTTAATAAAATAAATTCATTGAACAATGAGAAAATAAGTCATATAATAAGTCGAAAGAAAGGTGGTAAGCCAAATGAAAAAAGATTTACGTATAAAGAGTAAAGTTTTTAGTGAAGGTGCAATGAAGGCACCGAACCGTGCAATGCTTCGTGCAGTCGGTGTTTCTGATGATGACTTTCAGAAGCCGATGATTGGTATTGCCAGTACATGGAGTGAGGTTACGCCATGTAATATACATATTCATGACTTAGCTACTCATGCAAAGGAAGGCGCCAAGGAAGCTGGTGGCGTCCCGTTAATTTTTAATACGATTACGGTATCTGATGGAATTTCTATGGGCACCCAAGGGATGCGCTATTCTCTACCTAGTCGTGATGTGATTGCTGATTCAATTGAAACTGTTGTAAGTGCCGAAAATTTGGATGGATTTGTTGCAATCGGCGGCTGTGATAAAAATATACCTGGTTGTATGATTGCAATCGCAAATTCCGAAATTCCTTCCGTTTTTGTATATGGTGGTACGATTTCTCCTGGCTCACACAATGGTAAGGATATTGATATTGTGTCTGTATTTGAGGGCGTTGGCCAGCATAACAATGGTGACATAAATGATGGAGAATTAAGATCAATTGAGTGCAGTGCCTGTCCTGGTGCCGGATCATGCGGTGGTATGTACACAGCAAATACCATGGCATCCGCTGTTGAAGCAATGGGCATGAGCTTACCTGGCAGCTCATCTAACCCAGCGGAGGCAGGTAATAAAGAAAAAGATAGCGCTGCTGCTGGTAAAGCTGTTTACCGGTTGCTGGAAGAAGGAATTTACCCTAAAGATATTATGACAAAAGAAGCATTTGAAAATGCGATTACCGTTGTCATGGCACTAGGTGGATCAACAAATGCTATCTTGCATTTGCTGGCAATCGCCCACGCGATCGAAGTAGATTTGACAATAGAAGATTTTAATAGAATTCAAGAGAAGACCCCGCATCTTGCTGATTTAAAACCAAGCGGTAAATATGTAATGCGGGATTTACATCATGTTGGCGGAGTACAAGCTGTTATGAAACTGCTTTATGAAGCAGGTTACCTTCATGGAGATTGTTTAACAGTAACAGGTAAAACGGTGGCAGAAAACCTGGCTGAAGCACCATCACTGGAGGAAGGTCAAAAAGTAATCATGCCGTTTGATGATCCTAAACGGACGGATGGTCCACTAATTGTGCTAAAAGGGAATCTGTCCCCAACTGGCGCTGTAGCTAAGGTTTCTGGCGTTAAGGTAAAACGGCATACCGGTCCTGCGCGGGTATTTAATACGGAGAAAGAGGCTACTGCTGCTGTAATGGACAACAAAATTAATGATGGAGATGTAATCATCATTCGTTACGTTGGTCCAAAAGGCGGACCGGGAATGCCCGAAATGTTGTCAATTTCAAGCATCATTGTTGGAAAAGGAATGGACGAAAAAGTTGCATTGTTAACCGATGGCAGATTTTCCGGTGGAACACACGGTTTAGTCGTAGGACATATTTCGCCAGAAGCGCAAGATGGCGGTCCAATTGCCTTGGTAGAAGAGGGCGATCTGGTTACAATCGATTCCGACCAAAAGGAAATCTCTTTTGAAGTGTCAGAACAGGAGTTAGCAAATCGTCGCAAGGGATGGCAGGCGCCGCCGTTATACAAGAAAGGTGTACTAGGGAAATATGCACATAATGTTTCCTGTTCATCAAAAGGCGCGATAACAGACTACTTAAATAAAAACTAGAAAACATTATGAGGCTGGGACAAAAGTATTAATCCGAACTATGATTCAAAATTCTTCAATTAGGATTTTGTATTAGTTCGGATATTTTTTTGGCTGTTTTTGTAAATCTTACTTCTAATTTTCTATAAATTGTGACGTAACTATAGGAGTGTAAGTCCACCGCTGCTTAAAAAACACTGCGCTTTGCGTGGGCGGATGATGAGCCCGCGGAAAGCGCAGTATATTCAAGATGCGCTGATAGATCCACATATTCTGTTCTATATTTACCTTTTTCAGTGTCCTCGTGCGGCAGCGGAGCAGCTGAATCCGTGCCGCGGAAAACAACGGTCCGCAGCGGGAAACAACCCAGCACATACGTCGCAGTTTACATCAACTACGATGATATTGGCGACAAACTATGCGAATATTGCTTTGTAATAAAATTGTAATATATAGTTATTTTTACTGCTTACCTTATTGTATATACATTGTAACCGCATACAATAAATTTAGAGTTGTTAAAAGTATCGAAAAACTCAAAATACCTGTTGACCAATAGCCCAAAACGTTATATGATTGTCGGCAATATAATTTATTCCAATAGTCATGTAAATCAAAAAATAACATATGATTTAACGCGATGAAGGGAACCGAGGAACATTGGATGTATATACAGCGATCTAGGGTTGGTGGAAGCCTAGAAATACATGTGTTCTGATATCACCCCTGAGTGCCAGGTTGAACGGATTTTCCAATTAAACCTGGTCAGGTGCAAGTTTGTACCTGTTATCAAATCGGGCTGATTGTCAGCCTCCAAAGGTAGTATTCGCGAGGATGCTATGAACATGGGTGGTACCGTGAAAATAGACTTCTTTTCTCCCCTATAAATTCTGAATTCATGCAGATTTATGAGGAGTAAGGGGTCTTTTTTTACACTTGAACGAGTATAAACGAATAACAGGCAGGCTAATCTGATGACCTTCGTAATTTATGGAACCAGAAAGTTGTTAAAGACAGCTAGAGCATTTTTCTATGGATTGATGTTTAGTAAAAATAAATGGTTTTGAATTGAGGTGTGAAGATGACAATTTTAGTTCAGAAATTTGGGGGAACATCGTTACAAACACAAGCCAGTATTTCTAATGTGATTTCTCATGTCAAACATGCACTAGAAAGCAAACAAAAAATAGTTGTAGTTGTCTCAGCACTGGGACGTAAACCTGATCCGTACGCTACGGATACATTACTCGGTCTAATTAAACATTCTAATAATCGGGAAAAAGATATGCTGATGTCATGCGGTGAGATCATTGCTGGTGTAGTGTTATCGAATGAACTGCAAAATAATCAGGTTAAATCTATTGCACTTACTGGTGCACAAGCTGGTATTACGACCACAGCTGATTTTACACAAGCTGAGATTAAAAATATTAATACGCGGCGAATCCGAACCGAATTGGATAACCATGATGTGGTAGTAGTTGCTGGCTTTCAGGGGCAAACTTCTACTGGTGAAATTACAACGATTGGCAGGGGTGGCAGTGACACAACAGCAGCAGCTCTTGGAGTGGCACTTAATGCTGAAAAAGTTGAAATTTTCACAGATGTAAATGGCATCATGACTGCAGACCCCAGAATAGTTAAGACGGCAAGACAATTAAAAATTGTGTCCTATGCGGAAATTTGTAATTTAGCAAATCAGGGAGCAAAAGTGATTCATCCAAGAGCAGTAGAAATTGCTATGCGTGGGAATATCCCATTACATGTACGTTCGACTTACTCGGTTGAGAGTGGGACGTTGATAACGAATGCGGGGATAAAGGAAATACCAAGTCAGCTGATAACGGGAATTGCCCATGTGCCCAAACTAACCCAAATTAAAATTGTAAATAAAGAGGAAACTCATCAACATTCAGATGTTAATAAGATAATGGCAGAGGCTGGAATAAATGTTGATTTTTCTGCCATATCTGCAACTGAGTTACTGTTGACTATTCCAAATGTCCATACGGAAGCGGCAGTCGATTGTATTACAAATATGGACTTCCAGCCAAAGGTGGTTGAAAATTGTGCGAGGATATCGGTGGTTGGTGGAGGCATGACGGGTGCGATGAGTTCAGATGAACTTGTGCGGGTTCTCCTTGATAAAGGGATCGAGGTCTTGCAATCAGCTGTAAATCATACAGGCAATAGGGTATTAGTTCATGAAAAAGATTTAATGACTGCGGTTAATGTGCTGCATGATACATTCAATTTGAGTCAAACGCTGGAATCAGGTGTCAGATAACACTTGAACTACTAAAAAGAATGGGGTTGAGAACATGAAAAAAAATATATCTGTCGGTCTTTTAGGCTTAGGAACAGTTGGAACCGGTGTTTTTCAGCTTATTGAAAAACACCAGGAGGAGCTTGTTCACAAACTAGGTTGTGGAGTGTCTATAAAAAGTATTTTGGTTTGCGATTTAGAAAAAGCGCGCGAAGTTGCGGTAAATCCTACATATCTTACTACCAACCCCGAAGATGTTATCAATCACCCGGAAATTGATGTGATAATCGAGGTAATGGGTGGTATTGATGAAACTCGTCAACATATCTTAAAGGCATTAAAAGCAAGAAAACATGTTGTAACAGCCAACAAAGACTTAATGGCACTACACGGAACTGAGCTGCAAAAAGCAGCATATCAAAATGGTTGTGATCTGTTCTATGAAGCTAGTGTTGCTGGTGGAATACCAATCGTGCGGGGAATTGCGGATGGACTTGTGTCAGATCGAATTCAAAAAGTGATGGGAATTGTTAATGGAACTACGAACTATATTCTAACAAAAATGGATGATGAGAGAGTTTCTTATCAGGATGCATTGAAGGAGGCTCAGGAACTAGGATTTGCCGAGGCAGACCCAACAGCAGATGTTGGTGGTTTGGATGCCGCACGTAAAATGGCGATATTAGCAAGACTTGCATTTTCAACTTCCGTAGATTTAGAAGATGTGGAAGTATGCGGAATTGAAAATGTAGCATTAAAGGATTTGCAGCTTGGAAAACAACTGGGCCTGACAATGAAACTAGTAGGTTTCACACATTTCCAAGACGGTCAAGTGGAAGTGAGCGTAGAACCTACCTTTCTATCCAATGTTCATCCACTTGCATCGGTTAAAAATGAAAATAATGCTGTATATGTGAACGGTGAGGCTGTTGGGGAAACAATGTTTTATGGACCTGGGGCTGGCGGTCTGCCAACAGCAACTGCGATAATGTCAGATGTGGTCGCTGTTATTAAAAATATGTTGTTGGACATAAGCGGACGACAGTTTATTCCGCCCCGTTTTGAAAAGGTACTGAAAACTCCTGATCAACGAGGCGGGAACTATTATTTTAGACTTCATGTAGAAGATAAGGTTGATACATTTACGTCTATATCAGCTATATTTAATCACCTGGCTATTGGCATTGAACGGATTTTACAAACCCCCGGGGATGAGATTGTTGTAGTAACGCATGAAGCAACCCTGGAAAAAGTAAGAAATGTAATTACTAGATTACAGGAGGCTGATGTTGTAAAAGATGTAAAAAGTTATTTTCGGATTGAAGGAGTTGTTCGTAAATGAATTGGCAAGGAATAATCAAACATTATGGCACATATTTACCTGTTACCAAAGAGACACCGGCGCTAACCCTTCACGAGGGAAACACGCCATTAATCTATTTTTCCCATTTATCAGATCAACTGGGAGTGGAACTTTACGGCAAAGTGGAAGGTGCAAACCCGACTGGTTCTTTTAAGGACAGAGGAATGGTGATGGCAGTTGCAAAAGCAGCGGAGGCGGGAAGTACTTCTGTTATCTGCGCGTCAACTGGGAATACATCAGCTTCGGCGGCCGCCTATGCCGCCAAAGCAGGAATGCGGGCAATTATTGTGATTCCAAAGGGGAAGGTAGCCCTAGGAAAACTAGCCCAGGCAAAAATGTATGGTGCTGAAATTGTAGAGATTGATGGCAATTTTGATGATGCTTTAAAAATGGTGCGAAAGTTAAGTGAGAAAACCGCAGTTACCTTGGTGAATTCCGTTAATCCTTATCGATTGGAAGGACAAAAGACGGCTGCATTTGAAGTGTGCGAACAGCTGGGCTCAGCGCCCGATATTCTTGCTATTCCGGTTGGCAATGCAGGGAATATCAGTGCATATTGGAAAGGCTTTAAGGAATATCATGATAGAAAGAAGTCGGGCCTGCCTAAAATGTTTGGTTTTGAAGCAGAGGGTGCGGCAGCAATTGTGAAAAATAAGGTTATTACGAACCCTGAAACAGTTGCTACAGCGATTCGAATTGGCAATCCAGCAAGTTGGGATCTGGCAGTGGCGGCAAGGGACGAATCAAACGGAAAAATTAATGCTGTATCAGAAAATGAAATTACGAACGGCTTCCAGCTTTTGGCACGTAAGGAAGGTATATTTGCCGAGCCTGGATCCTGTGCTTCAATTGCCGGGCTCATCCAGCAATGCAAGGAAGGAACCATTGCTCCCGGCAGCAAAGTTGTCGCGGTCTTGACAGGGAATGGTTTGAAGGATCCGCAGACAGCAATAGACCAGGTTAGTGTCGAACCTGTGTCGCTTCCAAATGATGGAGAAAAAGTCATGGCCTATCTATCAGATATGGTGACAACATGAAACAGTTCAGAATCACTGTCCCAGCAAGCTCTGCAAACATGGGCCCAGGATTTGATTCAATAGGACTAGCACTAAATCGCCGTTTGACGTTATTTGTCAAAGAACAAGGCAACTGGGAGATTAAGAATAACTCCGAGTTTTTGTCTCCGGTAACAAATTATGAAGATAACTTTATTTATCAAATTGCAAAACAGACAGCTGAACGGCATAGAAAAATTCTGCCTGAATGTAAAATAACCGTTGACAGTGATATACCGTTAGCACGGGGGCTTGGCAGCAGTGCCTCCGCGGTAATGGCAGGGGTTGAATTGGCGAATCAACTATGTAATCTAGCCTTGACCAATGAGCAAAAGCTGCAATACGGCACTGACTACGAGGGACATCCAGATAATGTGGCGCCTGCCTTATTTGGCGGGATTGTGATAACCGCAATATCAAATAATGAAATTGAATATGTTCAGATCCCTGCTCCTGGTTTAGATGTGGTGGCCTATATCCCAAGTGTTGAGCTCAAAACTGAAACAGCGCGGCGCGTTCTTCCAGACAGTTTGTCGAGAAAAAGTGCGGCAGCTGCAAGTGCGACCAGTAATCTGATGCTTGCGTCTTTGTTGACTGGAAACTACCGACTGGCTGGTACTATGATGGAATGTGATTTGTTTCACGAACCATATAGAGCGGAGTTAATTCCGAATTACCAATCCATTAAGCGGGAGGCTAAAAAAGCTGAGGCATATGGGACAGTAATTAGTGGTGCCGGTCCAACAATGATTTCCTTCATCGCCAAAGGACTAGGTGAAAGGCTAGCAAAATACATGAGCTCAAAATTTCCGGATTACGAAGTAGCCACATTAAATATCGATCAGGACGGATTACAAGTTGATCAACAGGTGCACTCGATAAAAAGTTTATGACAGATTTAGGTAGGACTTTTTATAATAAATTGTGTAATAAAATTGTAATATAAAGTTTATTTTTAAAATTTCCTTAATATATAAACGTTGTAAACGCATACAATTATTTAGACTTATTTAAAGTATCAAAAAACTTTTAAAAAGCTATTGACCTAGTGCCAAAAACGTTATATGATTGTCGGCAATATCAATTATCTTAATCTTTAAAACAAAGATAAGGAATAACTCGATGACGGGAATAAAGGAACATGATTTGATGTATTTACAGAGATCTAGGGTTGCTGGAAGCCTAGAAATACATATTGTTCTGACATCATCCCTGAGTGCCAAGTTGAACGTTAATTTAGTAGATTTGGCCAGGTGCATTTAAGTTATGTACCTGTTATCAAAGTAGGCTGTTTAATTAGCCTTACAAGGCAGTATTCTGAAAGGATGCTGCAAAAATGGGTGGTACCGTGAAAAGATGACTCTTTTCTCCCCTATAATTCTGACATTATGCAGATTTATGGGGAGCGAAGGGTCTTTTTTAATTCAAACAATCCAAATAGAGGAGGTATGTAGTAGTGAAGGTTGAGGCAAAACATGAGATTGAACGTACGAAAGAATTGAGGACGGGGTCCGATTTATTAATTGAAACACTGGTTGATGCTGAAGTTGATACGTTATTTGGCTACCCGGGTGGAGCTGTGTTACCGATTTATGACGCATTATATCGCAGTAAAGCTCCCTTTGAACATGTGCTTTCCCGTCATGAACAGGGTTCCATTCATGCAGCGGAAGGTTATGCACGGGTTACCGGAAAACCGGGTGTTGTACTTGCAACTTCGGGTCCTGGGGCAACGAATCTGATTACCGGAATTACAGACGCGATGATGGATTCATTGCCACTTATTATATTTACAGGTCAGGTTGCTGACAGTGTGATTGGAACGGATGCTTTTCAAGAAGCGGATGTGATGGGAATCACTACACCAATTACAAAAAACAATTATCAAGTGAAAGACATAGCTGACCTGCCACGAATAGTAAACGAAGCATTTCATGTTGCTTCAACAGGGCGCCCGGGTCCAGTGGTTGTGGATATTCCAAAGAATGTTTCCGCTGGGATTAGCTTAGAGAAATACAGTAAGGATTTTCATTTACCAGGGTATCAACCAACAAAATCCCCTAATCCATTACAGATTGTTAAACTTGCTGATGCCTTAAGTCGTTCAAAGCGGCCACTACTACTAGCAGGTGCAGGGGTTATAACTGCTAAAGCGTCAGCAGAATTAAAAGAATTTGCTGAAAGGTATCAACTGCCTGTAGCTAACACGTTACTCGGGCTTGGAAGTTTTCCAGGTACCCATTCCCTTTCTTTGGGGATGGCGGGGATGCATGGAACATATGCAGCAAATATGGGCATTTATGAGTGTGATTTATTAATAAACATTGGGGCAAGATTCGATGATCGGTTAACAGGTAACCTTGAACATTTTGCACCTAATGCGAAAGTTGCCCATATCGATATTGACCCAGCGGAAATTGGGAAAAACATTTCCACCGACATTCCTGTTGTTGCAGACGCTAAGGAAGCATTAAAAGCATTATTAGCACGCTCAACCAGCATGCCAGACCATAAAATGTGGAAGGAACTACTGCAGAATAATAAAACAAATTTTCCGTTCTGGTATGAAAGGTCAAATGAACTTGTTTCACCACAGTGGCTGTTAGAACAAATTTATAGTGTATCTAAAGGAGAGGCGATTGTAACAACAGACGTCGGACAGCATCAAATGTGGACAGCGCAATATTATCCATTTGATCGACCTAATCGCTGGGTAACATCTGGAGGACTTGGAACAATGGGCTTTGGTTTTCCAGCTGCAATCGGTGCCCAAATCGGAGCTCCTGACGATCTGGTTGTGGCTGTGGTCGGTGATGGAGGATTTCAAATGACGTTACAGGAATTGTCGGTCATTAAAGAAAGAAATCTGCCAGTAAAAATTGTAATTGTTAATAATCAGGCGCTTGGAATGGTGCGACAATGGCAGGAGAGCTTTTATGAAGAAAGATATTCCGAATCACTTCTTCCGAAAAATCCAGATTTTGTAAAGCTTGCGGAAAGCTATGGAATTCACGGATTAAAGGTTGATCGGGAAGATGAAGTAGTCGAAACATTCACAGATGTATTTTCTTATGATGGACCTGTAGTAGTTGATTGCCGAGTAGTTAAACTAGCATGTGTTTATCCATTTATTGCTCCTGGAAAAGGGATCCATGAAATGATAGGGGTGACAAAATGAAACGAATAATAACCGCAACAGTTCAAGATCGAAGCGGTGTTCTCAACCGGATAACAGGAATGCTGCATAAACGGCAATTCAATATCGATAGTATTTCTGTTGGCACTTCAGAAACAGAAGGACTCTCTAAAATGACATTCGTTGTAGAGATTGGTGATCATCAAAAACTCGAACAGCTGACAAAACAATTAAATAAACAAATAGATGTAATTAAAGTATCTGATATAACGGATAAGGCTATCGTCGCAAGAGAATTAGCACTAATCAAGGTAGGTGGCAGTGGTCACTTACATGCGGAGATTCAAGGGATTATCGCACCATTTCGGGCATCTGTCATTGATGTCAGCAGGGACAGCTTAACCATACAGGTAACTGGGAAGCCGGATAAGGTCGAAGCCTTAGTTTCACTGCTCAGGCCGTATGGTATAAAAGAACTCACTAAAACCGGTGTGACAGCATTTTTACGAGGGCAACAGCCAAAACAGGTAACAGAGATAAATTCTTTTACTATATAAATTAAATAAATAGAGAGGAAGATAATTATGTCAAAAGTACTTTATGAAAAAGATATTCAAAAAGAGGTATTACAAGGTAAGAAAGTCGCTATTGTAGGGTATGGTTCACAGGGGCATGCACATGCATTGAATCTTCGCGAAAGTGGATACGATGTAGTTGTTGGGCTAAGACCTGGTAAGTCACAGGAAAAAGCAGAAGAGGATGGATTCACTGTACTATCGGTGGCTGAAGCAGCAAGTCTCGCAGATGTTGTGATGGTACTACTTCCAGATGAACTCCAACCTAAGGTCTATCATGAAAGCATTGAACAAAATCTGGAAGCGGGAAATGCAATCGCTTTTGCCCATGGTTTTAATATCCATTTTAATCAAATCGTTCCTCCATCAGATGTGGATGTATTTATCGTAGCTCCAAAAGGACCAGGACATTTGGTACGGAGAACATACGAAGAGGGAGCGGGAGTTCCAGCTTTGTATGGTGTGTTTCAGGATGTTACTGGAAACGCCACGCAGCTAGCACTTGCTTATTCACAAGGAATTGGTGCTGCTAGGGCAGGTGTACTTGAAACTAGTTTCCAAGAAGAAACGGAAACAGATTTGTTTGGTGAGCAAGCGGTATTATGCGGCGGGGTTACAAGTTTAATTAAGGCAGGATTTGAAACATTAACAGAAGCTGGTTATCAACCAGAAGTTGCTTATTTTGAATGTATGCATGAAATGAAATTAATTGTTGATTTGCTGTATGAAGGCGGATTGGAAAACATGCGCTATTCAATTTCAGATACAGCACAATGGGGAGATTTTGTATCCGGACCACGTGTAATCAACGACGAAACTAAAGAAAGAATGAAGGAAGTACTTGCGGACGTGCAATCAGGTGAATTTGCAAAAGGATGGATCCTTGAAAATCAAGCTAACCGCCCTAAATTCAATGCGACTAATGCTAAAGAAAATCAACATGCAATTGAAAAAGTAGGAAGGGAGTTACGTGAGTTAATGCCTTTTGTAAAACAATCATTAAAATCTAAACAAAAGGATGTGAACGTACATGTCTCAAATTAAGATTTTCGATACAACATTGAGAGACGGTGAGCAATCACCAGGGGTTAATCTAAATCAACTAGAAAAATTGGAAATCGCTAAGCAGCTAGAACGCTTTGGTGTTGACAGAATGGAGGCTGGGTTTCCCAGTTCTTCCAAAGGTGACTTTAATGCTGTGAAAATGATCGCGGATACCATTAAAGATACGTCCGTTACGGGATTAGCTAGGACGGTAAAGTCGGATGTCGATACTGCTTGGGAAGCTTTGAAAGGTGCTGCAGAGCCATGTTTACATCTTTTTCTGGCAACATCACCGATTCACATGACATATAAGCTGAAAAAGACTCCAGAGGAAGTTATCGATACCGCGGTCGAAATGGTTTCGTATGCGAGACAGAAATTTCCGCAGGTAGAATGGTCTGCGGAGGATGCCTCCCGGTCGGACTGGAGCTTTTTGGCACAAATTATCGAACGCGTCATTGATGCAGGAGCAACAGTCATTAATTTGCCTGATACTGTGGGATATACGACGCCACTAGAGTACGGGAAATTATTTAAATTCATTAAAGAAACCGTACCGAATATTGACCGCGTTAATCTTTCTTGCCACTGCCATAACGATCTTGGCATGGCAGTAGCGAATTCGCTCGCGGCAGTGGAAAATGGTGCAACACAGGTTGAAGGAACAATAAATGGCATAGGTGAACGAGCTGGGAATGCTGCGATTGAGGAATTAGCGGTAGCATTGAAGATTCGTTCCGACCATTACCCATATTACACGAGGCTTCAACTAAATGAGATTAAACGAACAAGTGACCTTGTAGCAAAATTGACTGGTATGTATGTGCAGTCAAACAAAGCAGTCGTAGGGAAAAATGCATTTGCCCACGAATCAGGTATTCATCAGGACGGGGTTTTAAAGCACGCTTCCACATACGAAATTATCACGCCGGAAATGGTAGGTGTGGGTTCAAACACATTATTCCTTGGAAAGCATTCAGGACGGCATGCATTTAAGGATAAAGTAAAAGAGCTTGGCTACGAACTTCCTGATGAAAAATTAAAAGAAGCGTTTAATCTATTTAAAGAATTAACAGACCATAAAAAAGAGGTTACAGATAACGATTTATTTACGTTATTAACGGAAATTCAAACTGATACAGCTGCCGTTGACCGCTATCAAATGGAAATGTTCCAGGTACAGTACGGATCAGCTAATATACCGACGGCAACTGTGCTGTTAAAAACGCCGGATGGGGAATCGGTGCAGGCAGCTCGTACAGGACAGGGAAGTGTCGAAGCTTTATACAAAACGCTAGATTCATTAATTGAGGAAAATTTGCAGTTAACAGATTACCAGCTTAAATCTGTTGGTCGTGGAAAAGATGCGCTTGCTGAATCCCATGTTCAACTCGTGGTTAACAACGAAACAATGAATGGTCGAGGATCTGCACAGGATGTAATTGAAGCATCAGCAAATGCGTTTTTAGATGCAGTAAATCGGTACATTGTGCATCAGAAAACATCTATTAAGAAAGAAGTAGTCAAATAACAAAATAAATGAGGAGGGGAGATCATGAATAAACAAATTATTCTGCTTCCAGGTGATGGTGTTGGTAAGGAAATAATGGAATCGGCAAAACTTGTATTGAATACAGTGGCAAGTGAATTTGGCCATAGCTTTACATTTCATCAGCATGCTATCGGTGGCGACGCTATTGATCAGGCAGGTTCACCGTTACCGGAAGATACCATTAAAGCATGTCAGAATGGGGATGCCATTCTTTTAGGGGCTGTAGGGGGGAAGAAATGGGACTCCCTTCCAGCACATATGAGACCGGAAAAAGGATTGCTTGGAATCAGGAAAACGTTAGGGTTGTTTGCTAATTTGCGTCCCGTAAAAGGCTTTACTCCTTTGCTGCATGCATCACCATTGAAAGAGGATGTGATCAAAGGCAGCGACATATTAATCATTCGCGAATTAACAGGCGGGCTGTATTTTGGTAAGCCGAGTGAACGTCGCGAGGGTGGTAATGTTGTTGTCGACACGCTTCATTATCAACGCGAAGAAATGGAGCGAATTATTGATAAAGCCTTCCAAAGTGCAAGATTAAGAAATAATCATCTGACATCTGTAGATAAGGCAAACGTTCTGGAATCAAGTCGAATGTGGCGTGAAATTGTTGAGGATAAGAGCAAGGACTACCCGGATGTTACAGTAGAACACTTACTAGTTGATGCCGCAGCAATGAAACTAGTAACTAAGCCCAATAGTTTCGATGTAATTGTAACGGAAAACTTATTTGGTGATATTTTAAGTGATGAGGCCTCTGTGCTTACAGGATCTCTTGGAATGCTGCCTTCAGCTAGTATTCGGTCTGATGGTGTAGGGCTATATGAGCCGGTTCACGGCTCTGCGCCTGATATAGCTGGAAAAGGGATTGCAAATCCACTGGGTATGATTCTTTCTGCGGCGATGATGCTGCGCCACTCATTCGGCCTAGAAGAAGAAGCAGCGGAAATTGAAGAGGCCGTTCACAGTAGCCTTGACCAGGGATATCATACGCCTGATCTGCATATAAAGGGTGGAAAGCAAGTCGGCACAAAAGAAATGACAGAACTTGTAGTGGAAAATTTAACTACGAAAAGCGTGTCAAACAGTATTTGCAGTATGTATGTATAGAAACTGGAGGTGAGAAAAAATGGCAAAACCGCAAACAATCGTTGATAAAGTATGGAATAAACATATTGTTCATAAAGAAGATGGAAGACCAGATTTAATTTATATTGACTTGCATTTAGTTCATGAGGTAACCTCTCCACAGGCTTTTGAGGGGTTACGCTTAAATAATCGAAAAGTACGAAGGCCGGATTTAACGTATGCCACGATGGACCATAATGTTCCAACCAGAAATCGGGATGCGATGAAAGATGAAATTGCGAAAAAGCAAATGAATACGCTGAAAGATAATTGTGAAGAAAATGGGATTACCTTAGCAGATATGTATCATCCCGATCAAGGAATTGTTCATGTAATCGGTCCAGAGCTTGGGCTGACACAGCCGGGTAAGACAATTGTCTGTGGCGATAGTCATACCTCCACCCATGGTGCGTTTGGGGCACTGGCATTTGGAATAGGTACGAGTGAGGTGGAGCACGTACTGGCTACCCAAACCATCTGGCAGGAGCAACCCAAAACCATGAATGTGCAGGTGGAAGGAGACTTAGGTCCAGGAGTTACAGCAAAAGATTTAATTTTAGCCATTATTGCTAAGTTTGGTGTTCGTTTTGGAACAGGATATGTCATTGAGTATACGGGCGATGCAATTCGAAAATTATCAATGGAAGAGCGAATGACGGTATGCAATATGTCAATCGAAGCAGGAGCAAGAGCTGGTTTGATAAGCCCTGATGAAAAAACAATCGAATTTCTGCGAGGAAAAGAATATGTACCTGCTGGAGAAGCATTTACCGATCTGGCTGAACAATGGTTAGGTCTTGCTACCGACGATGGGGCTATTTATGATAAAACGGTCACAATTACCGCTAAAGAAATAGAACCACAGGTTTCCTGGGGAACGAACCCCGGCATGTGTGTACCAATTAGTGGTACAACTCCAGATTTAAGTAAGGTTGAATACAGGGAAGATATTGAACGGGCCTTGGAATATATGGGATTAACGGAGAATCAGCCAATTACATCAATCGAAATTGATCATGTATTTATTGGATCCTGCACCAATTCCAGATTGAGTGATTTGCAAAAAGCAGCGGCAATTGTTAAAGGAAAAAAGGTCAACAACAATGTGCGGGCAATTGTCGTGCCCGGATCATTCAGTATTAAAATGCAGGCCGAAAAAGAAGGGCTGGATTCAATTTTTATAGAAGCTGGCTTTGAGTGGCGAGAAGCTGGATGCAGTATGTGTTTAGCGATGAATGATGACATTGTTCCCCCTGGTGGAAGATGTGCATCAACATCCAATCGTAACTTTGAGGGACGCCAAGGAAATGGAGCCAGGACACATCTGGTAAGTCCTGAAATGGGGGCTGCTGCTGCTTTGGAAGGACGTTTTGTTGATGTCCGCAGTTATACAGGCGTAGCAAATTAGGAGGTAATAAGTCATGGAAGCCATTACAAAACATACCGGACTTGTATATCCATTGAATAGAACTAACGTTGACACTGACCAAATAATCCCTAAACAGTTTTTAAAACGAATCGAGCGAACTGGATTTGGTCAATTTCTATTTTATCATTGGCGATTTGACAATGAAGGAAATGTACGAACAGATTTTGGGTTGAATAACAAGGTATATCAAGATGCATCAGTATTATTGGCAGGAGAAAATTTTGGATGTGGTTCCTCCAGGGAACATGCGCCATGGGCGTTACTGGATTATGGGTTCCGGGTGATTATTGCTCCAAGTTTTGCCGATATTTTTTATAATAATGCACTGAAAAATGGGATTGTCCCTATTCAAATGGAATACAAGCAACTGGAAGAATGGATGCAGCAGGCGGAGGAATCAAAGTTAACCCTAACCATTGATTTGGAAAGCCAGTATATTACCGATTCCGATCAAAAAAAGATTCACTTTGATATCCCTGCCTATCACAAACAAAAATTAGTAAATGGATGGGACGAAATAGCGTTGACACTGCAACATCAAGATAAAATTGATGCATTTGAAAATGCTTAAATTGTTATTTTTAACCGATCTGTATAAAACAAGGAGAGTGAATTCATTGGGGATTGCTTAACAGGTGAAACGGTTCATACGGCGATGGAACGTTTGAAGCCTATTGTTCACCGTACACCACTAATTACATCAACAACAACAAACAAATTGGTTGGAAAACATGTTTACTTTAAAATGGAGAATCAGCAAAAAACTGGTGCATTTAAATATAGAGGTGCAAGCTTTAAACTAATGCAATTATCAAATGAGGAATTACAAAAAGGAGTGATTACTGCTTCTGCGGGTAATCATGCACAAGGTGTAGCACATGCAGCAGCACAACTGGGTGCCAAAGCAACTATATTTATGGCGGAGTCGACACCATCAACAAAGGTAAGTGCAACGAGAAGTTATGGTGCTGATGTTGTTCTTATAGGAAAAAGCTTTCAGGAAGCATACGAGGCCTCTTTGAAAAGACAAATGCAAAGCGGAGCAACTTATATCCATCCATTTGATGATTATGATGTGATGGCCGGACAAGGCACGATTGCTATGGAAATGTTAAGACAAGAAGATCGGATGGACACCATTATTGTACCAATTGGTGGCGGCGGCCTAATTAGTGGCATAGCTGTTGCAGCAAAACATGTCAACCGCAAGATGAAGGTAATCGGTGTTCAGGCGAGTGGAGCATCAGCTATGTATGAAAGTTATCATCACAATAAAGTGAAACATCTTAATACTGTATCAACTATAGCTGAAGGGATTGCGGTCAAGCAGCCTGGTAAACACACATTGCCACTGATTCGAAACTATGTTGATGATATTCTAACGGTAACGGATGAAGAAATTGCAACGGCTATTATTTATATGCTGGAGCGAAACAAGACATTGATGGAGGGGGCAGGCGCTGCAGCGTTAGCGGCGCTGATCTCCCACAATCAAAAAATAAAATCAAGGCATTGCGGTATTATTGTCAGTGGCGGAAACATGGATATAGATGCACTTCCAAAGATCCAGCAGCTGGCAAGACGTACACATACAGCATAACTGATTTTATCAAGGGATTCTCTTAATCACCTAATTGTGGTTAAGAGAATCCTATTTGTTTCTCAAGGCTATTTTTTTCTGGAAGATTGTTGTTTTTGACACAAAACTTATAAACTGCGAAGTACCAGTGACGTGATTTCCACTGCGGCATTCGCTTTCCTTGAGCTATGCGGAAAATGTCTTTTTTAAACAACCTGAAGGCTTACTTCTCCCACGTTTTCGTAGTGTACATGATAGGTTCCTTCTTTCAATACCTTTGGCAAAATAAACGTACCAGAAGATATTACCATTCCTTTTCTGATAGCTTGACCAGTTTTAGCCAGTTCCTCAATAAGCCATTCTATTGCATGGACAGGATTTCCCAGTACTTCAGTTGATGATCCCTCAGCAATGATCTCATCATCTAATTGCAATGTACCGTGAATATTTCCTAATTGCTCAAAGCTCAATCCCTGAACAAATTCACCGATAACCACGGAACCGGCAACAGCACTGTCAGCAATAACCTGACCGAAACTTAGATTTGGAAACCAGTCGGTAAAGCGTGAGTCCGGAATTTCCAGACCTGGTGCTATCCGCATTTTTTGTAAAATACTTTCCGCATTGTCTTGGGTCGATAAGTCTTCATTTGCAATAAACATTAATTCAGCTTCAAGTAAAGGCGAGAGCATCGACTCAAGTTTAATTGTCCCGTTTGAAAGACTTGTTTGCGTGAGTGCACCATAAAGAGGTGTAGTAGAATGAAATAATTCCTGTGTTTCCTCACTTGTCAAACTAATTTTGTAACCGATTAGCTTGTCCTTGTTTAGTTTTGCCTTTTTATCCGTTACTTTTCGCTGAATTTCATAGGCGTCTGTTTTACTGATGTTCTTCGGTACACTTTCCTTTGAAATTGGCTGCTTAAGGTCATAAGCATTGTATAAAATTTCGATCGGGGTGGACAGCTTTGTATTTGTCTCCATCGTGAAGCACCTCGTTCCTTAAATTTGTTATATTAATATTAACAGATGATTTGACAGTTTGTAAGTTTTCAGACCTTTCTGAGTGAAACAATCTACTTATAAAATTTTATGGTAAACTATTAATGAAATGATGGGGTGGGTATTAGTGATTAAAGCAGTTATATTTGACCTGGATGGAACGTTGTTAAACCGGGATTCCTCAGTACAAAGATTTATAGAAAATCAATATGATCGATTAAATAAGTGGTTGGGACATATTTCAAAAAGTGCATATACAGCGCGATTTATAGAGTTAGATTGCAGGGGTTATGTTTGGAAGGATGAGGTTTACAGACAGTTGGTAAAAGAATTCAATGTAAAAGGGATTACCTGGAAATCCTTGCTAAAAGACTATATGAAGGAATTTAGCTATAACTGTGTTCCATTTCCCAATCTAGCTAGGATGTTAAAAGCAATACAAAATAAGTCAATTCGTATTGGATTGATAACGAATGGGCGTGGTCAATTTCAAATGGATAACATTGAAGCATTGGGAATAGGGAAGTATTTTGATAAGATACTGATTTCTGAATGGGAAGGTATAAAAAAACCCAACCCAGACATCTTTATCAGGGCGTTAAATCAACTTCATGTGTCACCAAACGAGGCGATGTACGTTGGTGATCATCCAGATAACGATATTAAAGCTGCTCGGAGTATAGGTATGACAGGAGTATGGAAGGGGAATCCGTATTGGAATAGTGTTGATGCTGATTTTGTAATAAATGATTTGATAGAATTATCGCTGCTAATTCGCATGAGCCCGTGAACGGAAATGATGAATAATAACTATATATTTTTATCCTATATAATAGGAAGAAAAAATTAAAAGTAGCTTATAATCTATCTATTAATATCAAGTTAGGGGCATTTTATGAAAAATTCATTGACAATGAGAACGGAAGCATCGTATTCTTTAAACTTTTTAATCTACATACAAAACATTTATTTTAATCATTGCCTCAATCGGGAAGAGGAGTATAAATTCCCTTATTTTCCACAACAAACCATAGCATTCAAAGAAGAATTTGAATTGAACTATCGGAAGTTGTGGCATCAGGTTGCAAAAAGAATAGCCAAGCATCATATAAACGATCCAAAAATTTTCTATAAAGAAAAGGATATTATCTTCCAAGAATTGTTCATAACTAGTGATGAGAGCTTGAAAAAGTACGAAGATTTGTATCATACCTTCAAAGTGTGGTGGGATAGCTTTGCAGGGCGTTTTTCAATAGAAAGGTCCACAGATGAAAGAGGGCAAAAGTTGTACTGGGAGTTAGCAAAGTTATTAGAACAAAATGGAAAAGAACCAGAGAAAGAATTAAATATCAGTATCATTTATGATGAATATTTATTTAGTGAAATACAGAAATACTCCTATTTCAATATAGTTCCAATAAATGATTTCTATGTGAATTACAGAGAGTTACCGAAGAAATTACTGGAGAGTGTGGATTAATTGTGGAGCTTTTCTAAAGATGACAAAAGGGTGAAGGTATGGGGAAACTTCAAACGGGTATTAAACTGGCAGTTGGGGCAGGAGAGTACAATAATAATCCTGGCTGCATACTCAGGAAAAGGAACTGAATTTATTGGACGAAGACACTTGGAAGAACAAATTTGAAAAGATGGTGTTATTTTTCGTTCAAAAAAATATGATACAAAAAATCAAGGATAAGCTTCAATTTCCATCGTTGATAATTGATGCAGTAAAGTAATATAAAAGCGCATTGGCAGCATTGTTGTCGATGGCGTTTTTTAATTTGTAGTCCCCGTGCCAAAAGGTCACCAAAATATGTGTACCCAAATTCAGGAAATAGTAATAAAGTACTAATATAACAAAGGAGGAGATAAAAGATATGGGGAGAGTAAAATCGGTTAAATTTTGGGGAATAGTGGCAGGGATGGTAATATTGGTTGCTTTGGCTTTCAGCATAGGTTCTGACAGTGCAAAAGCAACTGTTGAGGGTGAAAAACTAAAATATGATGAGATTATCTCGAAAATTGAAAGAGCAAAAGCTGATTTAAAAACGAATGAGGAAGAACTAAAGAAAAGTGAAGCGGCTTTTAAGAAACAAGAGGAAATACTTGAAAATAAACGTACAGAAGTGGATGAAGCTATAGCATTAGTTCAGACCCGGGACCAGCTGAATAATAAAGTTGAGGATTTAAAGACTGAAGTCAGTGGTTTGAAGACTGATCAGGATAAAATAAAGGCAGACATAAAATTGAAACAAAAAGAGTTAGATGAAGTGACAAATGCAGTTAAGAAGAAAAAAGAAGATCCTGTTGAGTTGATGGCTGGTCAATATGTAGTTGGAAAAGATGTGCCGGGGGGGAGATATCAGGTTACAAATGTTGGGCGAGGAACGAATTTCTTTGTATATGATAGCAGAGGGTACCCAACCGTCAATACCATTTTAGGCAACGACAGTATTGGTTCTGGAGATTATGTATTTTTCACAACAGAAGGGGATACGATTGAAACGTTAGGCAAAGTAAAACTAATCCCTGTAGAGTAATTATCTTATGTTTATAAAAGTTTATTAAAAAAGCAGGGCATACCCTCTGCTTTTTTAATTTTCAGCACGCTACAAACAGGAAATTACCTATATTTGTCGAATAAAGTAAGTAATCTAGAATAAATGAATGGGGTGGACTTCTTATTGATTTTCGAAATGACTACACAAGTACGCGTAACGGATATTGAAGCGGGCCAGGAGTGGTACCAGAAATTGTTTGAAAAAGAACCAGATTTTATCCCTCATGAGGGATTCACGGAATGGGAGATTATCCCGGGCTGCTGGCTGCAGGTTGCTGAAGGAAATCCAACAGAAGGTAATGGCCCATTACGAATTGGCGTAACAGATATAGAAAAAAGAACGGAATCGGATCATACAAGAATTAGAGGTTGAAAACTTTGATATCCATTCAAGGAAAGAAGTACCAGTGAAATGGGGAACTTTTACAGATCCTTGGGGGAATCGGCTTGGATTCTTTGAGTATATAAATAAGGAAGAACAAGCTGATCGAATTAATTTGATTTTAGGAAGCTGATGGAATGGAAGAACAAATAATTGAGATAATTTCAAAGAATCTTTTGAAAGAGAGGTTTATTCTTGGCATTGATGTATTAAGCCGCTCAGGTAAAACAACGCTTGTTGCAAAGGTAAGTTCCATTTTGAAATCTGAGAATATTCCTTTTCGTATCATTCATATTGATGATCAAATTGTTGAACGTAAGAAAAGATACAATACCGGTCATAAAGAATGGGTGGAGTACTACCAGCTTCAATGGGATGTAATTTGGCTCCAGGATCATCTTTTCAAAAAAATAAAGAAATCTAATGAAATTACACTCCCTTTTTATAAGGATAAAACTGATTCACATGTTTGCAGGCAATTAGATGTTCCAAGGAATTGCATTATACTAATCGAAGGTGTCTTCCTGCAGCGTAAAGAGTGGCGTGGTTATTTTGATTATGTTGTATTTTTGGACTGTCCTCGAAACAAGCGTTTTATACGTGAAAGTGAACTAGCACAAAAGGAAATGGAAAAATTTCAAAATAGATATTGGAAAGCGGAAAATTATTATATGGAAACAGTAGATCCTGTAGGGCAGGCTAATTTGGTTATCAGTAGTTAGGGGGAAGTCATTTTGGACAGTTTAACTATTAAGGAACTTCAATCACGTGAAGAAATTATTGCTGCATTTCCCGTTATTAATCAGCTGCGAACGCATTTAGATGAAAACTCTTATCTTGAACTGGTGATGGATGCACGTGACAGGGACATGTACCAGATGGCAGCTTTATATGAAGACAACGAAATTGTTGCAGTTGCCGGTTTTAAACCAATGATTACCCTCTATTATGGCAGATTTGTTTGGGTATGTGATTTGGTAACAGACGCTAATCAGCGTTCGAAAGGATATGGTGAAAAACTGTTAACCTACATACATGATTGGGCAAAAGAAAATAATTATCAAAGTGTTGCACTGTCTTCTGGACTGCAGCGATCAGATGCACATCGTTTTTATGAAGAAAAGATGCATTATGAAAAGGTGAGCTATGTGTTTAAAAATAAGTTTTAGAATAGGAGAGGAGAAATGTTAAATGAATGCCTATGAACACGATATATAACAACGTGCAACTCCCATAAGGGGACCTCCATGTTGGAGATAGATATGGCTACTATCAAAACATATCAATTGGAGGGAAATTATATGACACATGATAAATTGTTTTTTGATTATTTAAAAGAAGTAAATCAACGTTTCGAGGGATGGGATTTCTCATATATTTTTGAAACAGGGCGTTTGGGAAGTGAATTACTTTCCTGGTCCTATGGAAGTATGGTGAAGCCACTTATCCAGAACGCTCACTCAATGCTGGATATGGGTACAGGCGGTGGCGAGTTTTTGTCCAAGCTGCAGCCTTATCCGGACTTTATTTGTGCAACGGAAGCGTACAAGCCAAATATTCCAATAGCGAAGCATTGTCTGGAGCCTTTAGGAGTTCATGTTTTTCCTATTGAAGAAGATGCGAATCTTCCATTTAAAAATGATAAGTTTGATTTGATTACTAATAAACATGATGCCTATTCACCTAAGGAATTAAGAAGGATTATTTCTGATGGTGGCATATTTCTAACCCAGCAAGTTGGTGGCTTAAATGATGCTGGTATTAATGAAGGTTTGGGTGTTCCTGTAAATGACGAATTCATAGACTGGAACCTGGAACTTGCTATGAAGGAGCTTACTGAGAATTCATTTGAGGTCAATTATAGGAAGGAAGAGTTTCCAATAGAACGTTTCTATGATGTTGGTGCTTTGGTGTATTATTTAGGGGCAATCCCGTGGCAGGTGCCAGATTTCAGCATTGATAAATATGAACAACAACTATACAACATACATGAACAGATTCAATCAGTGGGATATTTTGATGTGAAACAGCATCGATTTATCATTCGTGCGAAAGCTGTTTAGTTGGTAAAATGAAGAAAGTAAAAAAATAAAAAGAGGTGCATGTTATGATAGCAGGTATTTATCCTTATGTAGTGACTAATGGCAATGGACAAGAGGCAATTAAATTTTATGAAAAAGCATTAGATGCGGAGGTTTTAAATGTTCAAACCTTTGCCGATATGCCTGGGGATTCGAATCTTCCAGATGATGCCGAGGATCTCGTGTTAAATGCACATTTGAAAGTGGGTAATACGGATTTAATGGTATCAGACACATTTCCCGGACAACCCTATCAGCTTGGATCACAAGTAACAATTGCGATTACCATAACAGATGCTGAAAAATCAAAAGCAGTATTTGATAAATTGCAAGAAGGTGGAGAAGTTGGTATGCCTTTGCAGGAAACTTTTTGGAGTCCGGCATATGGACAGGTTACTGACAAGTTTGGTGTAACATGGCAGGTTTCTACGGATATTGAAAATAAATAGTCTTCTTGGCACCATTTTACCCAACGTAGAATGGTGCTTAATTTTGACAAATCATGCGAGAGGGAGGCGAACTCGGGAGGGAAGCATTCAGACTCGGGCGATATGGGAGGGAAGCAAGTAGACCCAAGGGAGGCACTATCGAACTCTGGCGGGAACACAACAAACTCAGGAGACAGGAATCCCAATCTGTTTCCCTACAAGCAAAATCCTTTAGAATAGTCTCCTACTAGCATATGATTAATCTAGTAATAAATCTTACATATTGGTGATAACATGAGAAAGAAACCCTGGATACTTATTTTAACAATTGGGCTTGGTACATTGCTGAACCCATTAAATTCGTCAATGATATCTGTTGCCTTGACCAGGCTTCAGCATGAATTTACCTTAACCTTTGCAGATGCTTCTTGGCTAATATCAATTTTCTATATTTTTAGTGCAGCTGCACAACCGGTTATGGGTAAATTAAGTGACATGTTTGGTCCGAAGAAACTTTTTATGATCGGGCTGATTTTAGTCGCAGCAGCCTCTTTATTAGCACCATTTTCACCGAATTATTTTTTCCTGCTTGGCTGCCGGGCACTTCAGGCGATTGGCAGTTCGGCATTGTTTCCTAGTGGAATGAGCATGGTTCGAAAGAGTATAACGAAGGGGCAGGCAAAGGCATTAGCCACGCTTTCTATTTTTGCGACGACTTCCGCTGCTTTTGGTCCTTCAATAGGTGGGTTTTTAATTGCATCGTGGGATTGGCAGGCAATCTTTATTGCAAATATCCCATTTATCATTTTATCTTTCGTGCTGGCAATTTTTATTTTGCCTAATGCGGGTCAGGGAAAAGTTGAATTAAGGCGTATTGATTTTGGGGGAATTGCACTGTTCATAATCTCCATGGTTGGACTTATTTTATTTTTATTATCATTAGGTGACAACGTACGCTGGTTGTCATTGGGTATCTTTATCACGGCAACAATTATTTTTTACTTTTATGAGACAAAACGCAAGGAGCCCTTTATCGATTTGGCATCGTTAAAGGAGAATCATCATGTATCCTTCATATATTTGCAGTTCATGAGTATTAATTTAATTTATTATTGTTATTTTTATGGTTTTCCAATACTTTTATTGCAGATTTTACATTATAATGAACGGGAAACAGGGTTGATTATGCTGAGCTTGGCTGGTTTTGGGGTAATTGTTGCCCCTCTTGCGGGAAGACTGATTGACAGATATGGTTCCAAGCCGCCGCTTGTTATTGGAGCAAGCTTTCTTACGGTTGGAACTGCATTGTTATTGACGTATGATGAAGGGTCTCCTTTATTATGGTTACTAATCATCATGGGTGTTCTTGGCATGAGCAATGGATTTAATAACATTTCTATGCAAACCGCGCTTTATGATCATGTTAAGCCTGAGGAAACCGGGTCAGCATCAGGTCTTTTTCAAACCAGTCGTTACTTGGGATCCATCCTATCATCAAGCTTGCTTGGAATAGTATTTACCGGGCAATTAGACTTCGAACACCTTCATTTGGTTTCAATGGTTTGCCTTTTGATTTGTGTAATTGTGTTTGGTTTAGCATTAAGACTTCCAGGTAGGACAAAAGTCTCAAAAATTTCTAACAAAAAAATGAAAGATTAAACATGCCTATGTTACACTTATAACATGATAATTATATAAAAGGCTGTTTTCGCATAGTTTGTTAGTAAAATCACGCAGTTGATATAAATTGCGACGGAACAATAGTATCAGCAACGTGATTTCCACAGCGGTCGCGGACGCAAACATAATTTTTAGTTACATCGCGGTTTTAGGTTTTGTGTCAAAAACAGCCATATGCAAAAAGCATAGTCCTTTGATATAAAAAGGTGGAGGTGATTATTTTGAAAATTGCCAGAATCATCTTTACTGTTCTTTTAGTATTATTAATAATTTTTTTAATAGACAATGTACCTTCTAATGAAAAAAGCGAATCCGCCAACGACATGAAGGAGGAGAACGGAATGGATGAATCAAGTATTCCGGCCAAGGCCGCAGCAAATACGGGTTCCTTGGAGAAACAATTGGATAGTTATCTAGAAAGTGAACCAAACTTGGAGGGAGCAATAATAGGTATTAGTATTCGCTCCGCTGCTACAGGAGATTTACTGTACCAGCATAATGCCGATACCCGGCTGCATCCAGCTTCCAATATGAAATTATTCACGGCAGCTAGTGCGTTATCCACTTTAGGCGCTGACCATACTTTTACCACAGAAGTACTAAGAGGCGGACAGGTAAATGGCGGTACCTTGTATGGCGATCTATATTTAAAAGGAAAAGGGGATCCAACCTTATTACCGGAAGACTTTGCCGACTTCGCCAAGACAATAAGTGAAAGCGGCATAAATAAAATCAGTGGTAACATTATTGCTGATGACACGTGGTATGATAACATACGAGTTTCTCCCGATTTGATTTGGGATGATGAACAATTTTACTATGGAGCACAGATTTCAGCGTTAACCGTTTCTCCAGATAAAGATTATAATGCGGGATCGGTAAATGTGAGTGTAACTCCAGGAAAACCAGGTGAAAAACCTGAAATAACTGTTTCCCCTAAAACGGATTATGTGGATATTGTCAATACCGCCAAAACGATTGCTTCCGGTGAGGAAGAGGATATTGAAGTTGGGCGTGAACATGGTACAAATGTAATAACTATTGATGGTACTATTCCGGCTGACACAAAGCCGCTTGAAGAATCGATGGCGGTCTGGGAACCAACTGATTATGCATTGAACCTGTTTAAAAAGGCACTTGTGAATCAAGGCATTTCCTGGACGGGTGATATCAAAACTGGGAAAACACCAGATGACGCTGAGATTCTTCTTTCCCACGAATCCATGCCATTATCGGAATTACTTCTTCCTTTTATGAAGCTAAGCAATAATGTTCATGCGGAAACACTTGTTAAAGAAATGGGCAAAGTTGTGAAGGGTGAAGGAAGTTTTGAAAAAGGACTGGAGGTGATAGAAGAACAGCTTCTGAACTTTGGCTTAAATATTGAGACATTAAAATTAAGGGATGGCTCTGGAATTTCCAGCAGTAATTTAATTCCGCCAAATGAGATTTCAAAGTTATTATATGCTATTCAAAAAGAAAAATGGTACACCACCTATATTCATTCGCTGCCTGTGGCGGGAGCGGAAGAGCGACTTGTTGGCGGAACACTTCAAGATAGGATGGAAGACATTGCTGATCACGCCCGGGTTCAGGCGAAAACTGGAACCATTCAATCCGTTAGCTCGTTATCAGGTTATTTGAATACCAGAGAAAGTGAAACAGTTATTTTTTCCATTGTAATCAACCATTTATTAGATGAAGATGACGGAAAAGGTATTGAAGATAAAATCGTATCTATTTTAGCAAATGAATAAAAAATGAAGGAGAGCCAATTTTGGTTCTCCTTTTTAGTCCCTATTCTTTAGTCATTTTTAGCAACTTCAATAGGTCGTCTGCAGCTGCTTGGTAGGAAACAGCTTTAATGTTCTCTTTAATGCTGTTGATCAGGTCAATTGCTTTTGGATCAGTTACTGTGAGAATCTTGACATTACCATTAAACATTTTGTTCATTTTTTCTTTGGCTTGATCCAAATTGTCATGACTTTTGTTCTTTGAATCATTAACTCCTTTAGGTTCACCCTTGCCAGACATACCCTCTGTTCCACTTAATACATCATTTTGCAAATTATCGTATTCATGGGATGTTGTTTGTTTATCTTTGCGCGCCAATACAACCGAATCATCAATTGCAAAGACCTTAACACCAGTGATTCCTACTCCTTTTAACTTTGATTCAAGGAAAGAAGAAAGGCCACCCTCATGAATACCGGAACTTCCGATTGAGCCATAGGTATCGTTACCCATCCCATCATATGATGTACCATTCTTATTTGTGGTATCGGTTTTATCACCGTTTTCACTAGGAATAACGGATGGATCATTCAGATCTGAATCATGTGAGACATTATTTATATTTGCCCCATCATTAGCGTCATTTGTACGCAAGGCCTCATCCTGTCCATTGCCATTACAAGCTGAAAGTAAGATCGCTAGACTAAATACAAAAAAGATCATAATGGTTTTCCATATTGTTTTCATTTTGCTACCCTCCATTTTTACGATTACTTGTATAATGCCCATAAAGTTTTTGTGTATGAATGGTTATTTTTGGTGACATAATAAGCTAGGAAAATAAGTTCATGGATAAAGAGGTGATTTCTTTGGCTGATGATAAAAACAAAGAACAAGCAGAAAGAGAAAGGCTGTCTCGCAGAAGGTTTATTAAAAATTCGGGTTATGCGGTTGGCGGTCTTGCAGTTGGAGGGGTTTTAGGCGGTGTTATCCCGTGGGATACAGATGAAAAGAAGACTAACCCACAAACCAAAAATAATAAAACAACCAACTTTACCCACGCATTAATGAACTTTAGCCAAAATGAATTTAAAATGGTTGAAGCTGCATCGGAAAGAATTTTTCCAAAGGATGAAAATGGTCCAGGGGCGAAGGAATTAGGTGTGGCCTATTATATTGACCATCAACTGGCCGGTTCTTATGGTCTAAATGCAAGAGATTATATGCAACCCCCATTTTTTCATGGTGAAAAGGTTCAAGGATATCAGGGCAGGTTAAGGCGAAAAGAAATTTTTCGGATTGCATTAAAAGAAATGCAAAACTACAGCCAGAAAAAGTATAAGAAGAGTTTTGCTAACTTGTCCGCTGAGGAGCAGGATGCTATTCTGACAGATTTTGCTGAGGATAAGGTCAATCTAATGACGGTCTCTCCAAGCGGTTTCTTTGATTTACTCCGCAGTATGACATTGGAGGGTGTTTACAGTGATCCATTATATAGCGGAAATAAAGATATGGACGGCTGGAGAATGAGGAATTTTCCAGGCAATCAAATGAGTTATTCAGATATCATTACTGGTGATTTTAAAGAAATACCACCAAAAAGTCTCCGCGAACATATGTAGAAAAGCGGAGGCGACTGGTCTGTGGTGAAAGGGTTAGAAGCGTTATTTATAGTAAAAATATTGAGGTGATAGAATGGCTAAAAAAATGCCGAAAACGGATGTAGTAGTTGTTGGTGTAGGCTGGGGCGGAGGAATCATCGCCTCGGAACTTACAAAACAAGGACTGAATGTTGTAGGTTTAGAGCGCGGACAAGAGCGGCACACGGAAGATTATTACATGGTTCATGATGAATTGCGCTATGCTGTCCGGTATGAATTAATGCAAGATTTATCAAAGGAAACGCTTTCTTTTCGAAGTAATGAAAAAATGCGCGCACTGCCAATGCGTCAATATGGTTCTTTCCTAATGGGGAGCGGTCTTGGCGGGGCTGGTGTACATTGGAATGGTCAAACATTTCGCTTTCTTCCTTATGACTTTAATATTAAAAGTGCAACGATTGAACGCTACGGAAAAAATAAAATTCCCGCTGGCATGACTATTCAGGATTGGGGGATAACGTACGACGAAATTGAACCTTATTATGATAAATTTGAAAAAATGGCAGGCATCTCAGGGGAGGAAAATCCGCTGGGGGGCAAGCGTTCAGATAAATACCCAACTAAACCAATGAAACATTCTGAACAAATGAAGATGTTTAAAAAAGCAACGGAAAACCTGAAGTATCATCCTTATACCGTACCATCTGCAAATTTATCGGAAGCATATGAAAATCCTGATGGGATTAAACGATCAGCGTGCCAATATTGCGGTTTTTGTGAACGATTTGGCTGTGAGTACGGTGCTAAGGCGGATCCTGTAGTTACTGTTATCCCTGTTGCGAATAAAACCGGAAAATTTGATCTTAGAACCCATTCTTGGGTAAGGAAAGTATTGCATAACGGCGATAAGGCTACTGGGGTACTTTACACGGACGTGACAACTGGTGAAGAAATTGAACAACCTGCTGATGTAGTGGTACTGACCAGTTATGTATTTAATAATGCAAGACTGCTGTTAAATTCCAAGGTTGGCCGCCCTTATGACCCTTCCACCGGGAAAGGTGTAATAGGAAAGAACTATGCCTACCAAGTAGTAAAAGGAGCTGCGACTGGCTATTTTGATGATCAAAAATTTAATAATTTTGCTGGTGCAGGGGCTCTGGGAATGGTCATTGATGATTTTAATGGTGATAATTTTGACCATTCGGATTTAGACTTCATTCATGGCGGTTACTTAAGTTTGACACAGACGGGTCAAAGACCGATACAAAACAATCCAATCCCAAGCGATTCACCAACTTGGGGTAAAGAATTCAAACAAAACTCGTTAAAATACATTAATAAAACATTGTCAGTCGGTGCAATGGGAGCCAGTATGCCATTCCAGCACCATTACCTTGATCTTGATCCAACGTATAAGGACACTTTTGGTGATCCAATTGTTCGAATGACATTTGACTTTGAGGAACAGGATCGTAAATTAGCTAAGTTTACAGCAAAAAAGGCAAGTGGGATTTTGAAGGAAATGGGTGCAGACAAGATTGATGCCATGGAAGAACTGGGCCCGTATAATATAACAACATATCAATCTACACATAATACCGGCGGTGTTATCATGGGAGCAGATTCGGAAACATCTGCTGTCAATAATTATTTACAAATGTGGGATATGGAAAATCTGTTTGTTGTTGGAGCTTCCGCCTTCCCGCACAATGGTGGTTATAATCCGACAGATACAGTTGGTGCCCTGGCATATCGGGCTGCGGAAGGTATTATGAAGTACAGTAAAAATGGTGGTATGCTCGCGTAATTGTATCCTTAATGGAAAGAAGGAGTTAGACAAATGCTCTCAAACATTGGTGTGCCAGGATTAATCATTATTTTGGTGATTACCTTGATTATTTTCGGTCCAAAGAAACTTCCGGAGATCGGATCAGCATTTGGAAAAACACTATCAGAGTTCAAACGGACAACCAGCAGTATTATGAGCGATGAGGAAGAACCGTCGAAGGTCGAGAAAAATGATTTATAAAATTGAACGGGAATTGTCTGATAAAAGATAATTCCTGTTTTCTTTTACACTTTAAGGGAATATAAATAATAATCTAAGGCTCTCGCATTAGTTCTTTGCGACAAGCTAGGAATGTTTAACATAAGAAAGGCCGGAACAATTAAGATCCGACCTGCAATAATTATTCTTTTGTTTCATTGTCCTCCAGGGACTTTTGATATTCCTTTTTCACATCCGGTTCGTCTGAACTAAATTCGGTACTAAAACGTTGACCGGATACAGCGGTATTATGCGCATCTTCTTCAAGAACATGTCTTTCCATATATATGTGAAAAAATACTTCACAAATCGATATGATTACTGCACTAATAATGGACGCTAGAATAATCGGGATGTTTTCCTCGATAATACTTCCTCCAAAAAGCCATACAATAATGAAGGAAAGCCCAAGGTCAGCAAGTGTTGCCACTGTATTACTTGTGTTAGGCAATACGTACATATCACCTAGGTAGGATATACCCGTTAAGACCAAACTGATCAGCAGAACATCGCCAAAATCAACTCCGTAGAATAATGATAAAACGACAAACAAAACAGCAGTCACCAGGACGAACTTTGTAATTAGCCCTTTTAGGTGTTCCATTTCTTTTCTCCTTTCAGAAAACGGTTAAATTTAAACATGAAAGTGCATTTATTATCTTTTCCTGGTCTGCTGCAAATATACGAATTCATACCGCGGAAAGCAACGGTCAAAAATAACCCCGCGCATTTTTCGTGGGAAATCACGTGCTGTTATGTCGCGTTATTTTAATGTGGTGATACTAGCTACAAACTATACAAAAAGGCCTTTCAAAAAATAGGAAGGCATAGCTACTGCCTTCCTTAAACCTGTTTATATGTATAATAAGATCCAAATGTCTGAATTGAACAATTCAGGGCGGTGAGTTCATCTACGGCACCTTTCATCATTGGATGATCTTCAGCTTCAAGCACATCAATGATAAAGAAATAATCCCCAAGCCCGGTTTTTAATGGTCTTGATTCAATTTTACTAAGATTGAGCCTTCGCCATGCGAATACCGACAAAACTTGATGCAATATTCCTGAGCGGTCATCTTCTGGAAGCTTAACCATTAAGGTTGTTTTGAGCTTATTAGTATGTCCTTCACTTTCCAGATTTTCTTTTCGCTGTGACAAAACGACGAACCGTGTATGGTTGAACTGTACATCCTGGATATTTTCTTCCGTTATATGTAACCCATATTTTTCTGCTGCTAATCTGTTTCCAATTGCTGCTATTTTTTCATTAGGGTTTTCCGATATATATTTGGCAGCCGCAGCCGTTGAAGTCGTCTGAATAAGTGGAACGTGGCGGAAATTGGTCTGCAAATATTTATGACACTGGGCGAGCGCATGCGGATGTGAATTAATTGATTCAAGTTCATCAACGAAATGAGCTTGTTGTTCATTGACCATCAAGTGTTGCTCAATCGGTATAGAAATTTCCGCATTAATGTATAGTTTGCTGCCATGAAATAGGTAATCGATAGTCAAGGGGACAGAACCTTCTAACGCATTCTCGAGTGGAACGATCGCATAGTCGACAGTTCCTGCTGTAACTGATTCGATACAGTCCGGAATTGTAGGTTGTGGCATTAATTCAGCCTGGCCGAATAGAGTAGTTACGGCAATATGTGTAAATGATGCTTCTGGTCCCAAGTAGGCGACTGTTGGTTTGATGTTTTTATCTTCCATATATAATGATCCTCCCATATTTTTTATCCAGTATAGCATAAAAGAGCCACAGCATAATGGCTGGGCCCTTAAAAAATTCTATTCATTCGACAAATTTAATAAATCAAGCAGTTTAAAGAATATACTTAGAATGATGGCAACAACGGTCGCTAATCCCATACCTGTCAAGGAAACATCCCCAAGTTAATTGTCGCCCCGCTAATTCCTATTACAAGAACAACGGTAGTAAGTATCAGGTTTTGTGAGCGGTTGTAGTCGATTTGTGCTTCAACCAGCATTCGTATACCGCTTGCAGCAATAATTCCAAATAACAGGATTGAAATTCCACCCATTACCGGTGTTGGAATGGAAGAAATCAGGGCAGCAAGTTTTCCGCAAAACGAAAGAAGGACTGCTACCACCGCGGCCATACCTATTATCCACGTGGAGTATACTTTCGTGATGGCTAATACTCCGATATTCTCACCGTATGTTGTATTTGGAGTTGAACCAAACAAGCTTGAGATAATGGTGGAAATCCCATTTCCGAATAAGGAACGATCAAGTCCAGGATCCTTGGTTAAATCGTTTTTAACAATATTGCCTGTCACAAATAAATGTCCAATATGCTCTGGAATAATAACAAGTGCAGCTGGAAGGATAACTAAAATTGCCGACCAGTCAAATTTCATTTGGTAGAAGGTTGGCATGGAGATCCATGCTGCTTCGTGCACTTTTGTTAAATCAACTATTCCGAATGACAGTGCTATTAAATATCCAGCGATTATACCGATAAGGATTGGAATGATTTTTAAAAAACCGCGCATTGTTACCCAGCAAACGATGGTAATTGTCAAGGTCAAAAATGATACAAGCGCTACTTTTGGATCAACGCTCCATGATGCGCCCCCATCTGCAGGCGCAATCCATCCAGCCATTTCTGCCGCGGTCGGAACAAGTTCTAGTCCTATAACAGCAACAATTGCCCCCATCGCAGCAGGCGGGAAAATGACATCAATCCATGCGGTACCAGCAATTTTCACAAGCAATGCAACAAGACATAAAACAATTCCTACGACCAGGAAACCACCGAGCACATAACTATATCCTGATCCACCCGAATGCTGCCCAAGTACAACAAAAACAGGTGAAATGAAAGCAAAGCTAGAGCCTAAATACGCAGGAATTTTTCCTTTTGTAATAAACAAGTAGATCAATGTGCCAATTCCATTCATTAATAAAATTGTTGCGGGATTGACATTAAATAATACTGGAACTAAAACAGTTGAACCGAACATTGCAAATAAGTGCTGAATACTAAGCGGTAAGCTTTGTAAGAATGGTAATCGTTCGTCAACCTGGATTTCACGCTGTGCCATATTTTTTCCCCCATAAAATAAATTTTGACAAATAAAAACACCTTGCTCAATCATGGCAAGGTGTTTTGTGTACAAATAAAGGACCGCCCGGGATGGAAAATTGGTTCCATTTCGAGTATGTTTGTTTTATTTGTTACACCTTGCCAGCCTCACAGGACTGAATTAAAGGTAACCGTATTAAACTTATCTTAGTTATTATGACAATTTCTGCAACATGTGTCAATCTATTTAGCTTCACAAATTTTACCACCTTTTATTGCTTGGGAAATAATTGAGCCGTTACATCATAATTTGAAGGAAATTATATGGAAATGGGAGCAATGCGTTTTCCCGAAACGCATCAGCTAGTAATGGAATATATTCGTAAATATAATTTGCCGATAAATCCATTCATTAACACGTCAGAGAACGATCTTTTATTGGTAAAGGCGTGGGTTATATAAGATTTACGGGGAACAAGTATACACAGAATATTTACAAGGTGCCTCATTTAGCTGGGGTCGATATGAATTTTCTGCTGGGTGTTTCACCTTATTCTCGCCAAACCAGGAATCCGATTTTGATGACGCAATATATTTACCTGAACGCAGGGTTCACTTTGCAGGAGAACATACTTCGTCATTTCATGGTTGGGTAGAGGGAGCAATTGAATCCGGAATTCGATCATCCTATGAGGTTTATTATCGAAAAGATAAATACTAAAAAGCTGGTTCCGTTAAGAACCAGCTTCTATTTTTTTCTGATAGAGGAATGAAGAAGTTATCCGTCTGAAGATGGCAGTTCTAAAAATTAATATCCGCCACCGCCAAAGCCGTTCATAAAGCCGCCTGCTCCGACAATAATAAGCAAAATAAACAATACAACGATTAACGCGAATCCACCATTATTTCCACCGTAGCTCATTAATATTTCCTCCTTTCGCAGTAGGATTACTCTTATATTATGAATTGGAAACCATTGTGTAATGGACAAATACTCATCTTTGATAAAAATGGGTGGTGCAATCGTGTATTTCATAGCGTTTATCAAGTAACTCTTTTTGAGCGGAACGAAAAAGGGTATAATAAGGCGAGATTGTGAAATAGAAAGGAACGTTATACAAATGAAAAATGACATAGATATGATGCAGCCCTTCTTACAGGAAGCATGGAAAAATTCCGGATTTACTGAATTGACCGTAATACAAGAAAAGACGAGCTATCTGGTTAGAGAAGGCCGTGACATAATAGCGGAGGCTCCAACTGGGAGCGGGAAGACACTTGCCTATTTGATACCAATATTACAAAAAATTGATACAAGTCAGAAACAGGTTCAAGCCGTTATTTTGGCATCAAGCCATGAACTTGTGATGCAAATCCACCAGGAAATTCAGAAATGGACTAAAGGAAGCAGTATATCGAGTGCAGCATTGATTGGTGGAGCAAATATTAATCGCCAAATTGAAAAATTAAAAAAGAAACCGCAAATTGTTGCAGGGACACCTGGGAGAATTCTTGAATTAATTAACCGTAAAAAATTAAAAATGCATGAAGTTCAATCATTAGTTTTAGATGAAGCAGACCAATTAATCGTTGATGAGCATGTGAATACTGTGAATAGTATTATGAAAAGCACCAGCAAGGATCGTCAATTATTGTTGTTTTCAGCTACTCTTCCACAGTCAGTGGAGGAAGTTGGCTTAGCATATATGAAAGATCCTGCAGTCATTCGTGTGAAAGAGTCAGAAACGAATAAACCTAAAGTGAATCATGTCTATGTAATGTGTGAAGCACGTGAAAAACTGGACCTACTGAAAAAATTGACGAATATACCCAATTCTAAAGTCCTTGCGTTTATGCGTGACATCGGAAACTTAGCCGTTTTGGCTGAAAAGCTTGCCTATAAGGGATTGGATGTTGGAGTCCTGCATAGTGATACCCGCAAGGAACAGCGGCAAAAAGCATTAAAAACATTTCGAACAGCTGATAATGCTTTATTACTTGCAACTGATGTTGCCGCCCGAGGGTTAGATATTGACGATCTAACACATGTAGTTAATGTTGATTTGCCAAAGGATATTACGCAATATAAACACCGGGCAGGAAGAACCGGACGCCTTGGGTCAAGTGGGGGAACCATTGTATCGTTAATTGAACCGTATGAATACAAACAGCTTAGTAAATTTGTAAAAGAGGTTGGCGAAGAGTTACACGAGAAGGTATTATATGCAGGGAAACTTATAAACCCGAAATAGGAGGCTATAAAAGAAGTTTTGTGTGGGTATCTGCACAAAACTTCCTATAGTGATAAATATTTCCCTAAATAAAGAGAAAATAGCGCTTGACATGTTCTTTATAAAGAACTATACTGAACATTAATAAGTAACCCATAAGCAATTGTACATAAAAATAAAAACCAAACATATTAATTATTTACTAATAAATTTTTTTGGAGCCGATGTTCGCTATATAGAATGACAGTGCATAGGGGGATATAATGGGTAAATTAAAACAGGAAAGACTCATTGAAAATTTAAAGGAAAAGGAAATTAACTTAAAGGAATATTACCTCCTAATAAAAAAACGATTCTGGATTGTGATTGTTATTACGATACTGACAACTTCAGCAGGTTATTTTTACAGCAGTTTGAACAATACATTATTATATCAGAGTTCGACAAGAGTCATAATCGGCTCAGAAGAAGGGGGAGATATGAAAACCCTTTTGGTTATGATTAAAGATCCGATTATTATGGAGAAGGTTATTGATGAATTGGAGTTAACCAGGTCAGCAGATGCAATTGCCGCGGGGATAACTGCCGAAATTATTGATGATTCGCGTGTAGTTAAGATATCAGTAACTGATCAAAATCCGCAAACCGCTGCTGCCATTGCAAATACAACAGCGGAAGTATTCAAACGGGAAATAGTAAATCTCTTGGATTTTAGAGATGTCCAATTATTATCAGAGGCCAAAGAAAACCCGAGTGCAATTAACCAAACGCAGAATAAAACAACAATCATTGGATTTGTGTTTGGAATCATTGTTGGTGTTGGATTGATCTTTTTGTTAGATGCTTTAGATACAACTGTTAAACATGAGAGTGAAATAGAGCTTATCTTAGGTGTTCCAGTAATAGGCATTGTTTCTAATATGAATAAGAAAAAGGTAGTGGAAAAAAAGGTGAAAGTACCAGTAGTTGAATCGAGGAGTGAGACGGTTGATATTTCATAAGAGGGGTCGAACAGATTCAAATAAAAGGCATCTAATCACATATTCCAATCCGGACTCTATTGTCTCCGATCAATTTCGGGCAATTCGAACCAACATAAACTTTTTAACGGAAAAAAGAAAACACCGGTTGTTTATTATTACTTCACCAGGTGAGGGGGAAGGAAAATCAACTACGACGGCAAATTTAGCTGTTTCAATGGCACATCAAAAAGAAAAGATTTTATTAATTGATGCTAATTTAAGAAATCCTATTATTCATGACGTATTTAAAATACCAAATGAACTGGGATTAACGAGTATACTTACAGGCAAAGTCAGAGCTGAAAGTGCAATACAGCAAACAGATATTGGCAATCTTGAAATAATTACGAGCGGGGCGACATTATTCAATCCAGCTGAACTATTGGGGAATGAACAAATGACAACCTTATTGAAAACAGTAGCAGATCTGTATGATATTGTTCTGATTGATTCACCACCAGTACTTGATTCTACAGAAACAAGAGTATTAGCAAACCAATGTGACGGGGTTGTAATAGTCTTAAACCGTGGGAAAACCGCAATAGAAAAGACAATTGAATCCAGGCGTGTATTAGAGTTAGCGCATTCAAGACTAGTGGGGGCAATTATCAATGAAAAACGATAATTTTTTTGGATTATATGTTCTTTATTAAGAACCATTTGTGCTCTTTGTAGTCTTCTATTCACGGCCAAACGGAAGCTTTCATACTTTTGGTGATGTCTTCTAACCATTATCAATGAAGGCACTCGATCATGCTGTGGGTTGGTTAACCTTAGACGCATTCGTTGTCGAAAGTGTGATGTGAGGGCGGGTTGGATGCCCCATACATACTTAAGTTATAAAAAAAGGAGGAGGCCAATGACGTACAGACAAAGGCTGCCATTATTTATCATCCTCGATTCCTGTATTGTGCTCACAGCTATATTTGTTAGTGGCATTTTGGTTAATGCAAGTATTTATGTACTGACGTCTCCAATCATTATCAGCTCCGTTACGATTTTGCTAAGTCATCATTTATTTTCACTTAAGCTAAAACTTTATAAGAAGGTATGGGAATATGCAAGTGTTGGGGAATTAATCATTATTTTTAAAGTAGTATCGTATTCCATTCTTTCTGCTGCAATAGTTCAGCAAGTGCTGGTCCAAGAAACATTTTTAAGGATGCTTGCTGTCACATGGACACTTCATATGTTGTTAATAGGTGGATCCAGATTCATGTGGAGGCTGTATCGTGATTCCGTGATGAACAAGAATGATAATAAAAATAGAACATTAATTGTTGGTGCAGGGTCAGCAGGAACAATGGTTGCCAGGCAACTTTCAAAGGATAATGACAGTCACTTACTGCCTGTTGCCTTTATTGACGACAATATAAGGAAACACCAGCTTGATATTCTGGGGATCCCGGTTATAGGCGGGGTTGGGAAAATAGCAAGTGCTGTACAAGAACTTAACATAGAAAATATTATTATCGCCATTCCTTCATTGAGTAAAAAGGAACTAAATACAATTTTTTTAGAGTGTGCAAAAACTAAAGCTAAAACAAAAATTCTTCCACTTCTTGAGGATTTGGTAACAGGTAAAGTATCTGTCAGTCAATTTCGAGATGTGCAAGTAGAAGATCTGCTTGGCAGGGATCCAGTGGATATGGATATTGAAAGTATCTCTGAGAGTATCACCGGAAATGTGGTGCTGGTTACTGGCGCAGGAGGTTCGATTGGTTCTGAGGTGGCAAGGCAGATATCCATGTTTCGACCTAAACAGTTAATTCTGCTTGGCCATGGTGAAAATAGTATTTATTCAATTGAGTTGGAGCTAGGAGAGACGTATGAAGGGAGCTCAATTGAATTCTTTACAGAAATAGCCGACATTCAGGATGCTAAGAAAATGGCGGCAATTATGGCTGACTATCAACCTGATGTAGTATACCATGCCGCAGCACATAAACATGTGCCACTAATGGAACGAAATCCGGAAGAAGCGGTTAAAAATAATATAATCGGTACATTGAACGTGGCCAAGGCAGCTGACTGGCATCATGTGAAAACCTTCGTCATGGTTTCAACAGATAAGGCGGTAAATCCTACAAGTGTGATGGGTGCATCGAAAAGGCTGTCCGAAATGATTGTTCAGGGAATGGACCGGACAAGCGAAACAAAGTTTGTTGCGGTTCGGTTTGGTAATGTTTTGGGGAGCAGGGGGAGTGTGATTCCTTTATTCAAAAAACAAATTGAGAAAGGTGGTCCAATAACGGTAACTCATCCAGATATGGTCCGTTACTTTATGACTATTCCTGAAGCATCGAGACTGGTTATTCAAGCGGGTGCATTAGCACAGGGCGGGGAAGTATTTGTTTTGGATATGGGAGACCCTGTCAAAATTGTCGATCTGGCTAAAAATTTAATTAAGTTATCTGGAAATGATATCAATGAAATTGGGATAGAATTTACGGGGATCAGGCCAGGGGAAAAGCTGTTTGAAGAATTATTGCAGGAAAATGAAGTGCATGATCAGCAGGTATACCCGAAAATTTATATTGGAAAAACAGCAGCCCTTTATTTAGAAGAAATTGATGACATTATCTCCACTTACTCTAAACTAGATCGGGATATATTAAGGAAAAGAATAGTTCAATTGGCTAACCAGCAAACGGCATATCCGACACCTGCCATGTCAGTATCCATATAAATAAAGGGGGTAAATCATGTGAAAGTAAGAAAAGCAATTATTCCTGCTGCTGGACTTGGAACCAGGTTTCTGCCGGCTACTAAGGCAATGCCTAAGGAGATGCTGCCAATCGTTGATAAGCCAACAATTCAATATATCGTGGAAGAAGCAATCGCATCAGGTATTGAAGATATTATTATAGTGACCGGAAAAGGGAAACGCGCAATTGAGGATCATTTCGATCACTCCTTTGAATTGGAACAAAACCTGTTTGGCAAAGGGAAATTTGATTTATTAAAAGAGGTGCAAAAGTCTTCAAACCTGGTTGATATTCATTATATTCGCCAAAAGGAACCAAAAGGGTTAGGTCATGCAATCTGGTGCGCCCGTAAATTTATTGGCGATGAGCCCTTTGCAGTATTACTTGGAGATGACATTGTTGAAGCCGAGACACCTTGCCTGAAGCAAATGATTGAACAGTTTGATCGATATAATGGATCTATTTTAGGGGTTCAGCAAGTGTTGGATAAAGATGTATCGAGATATGGCATTGTGGATGGAAAAGATGTCGACCACCGGTTATACCGTGTAAAGGATTTAATTGAAAAACCAAGACAGGAAACGGCGCCTTCCAACCTGGCTATTCTAGGCAGGTATATATTAAGTCCGCAGATTTTTGAAATATTGCAAAGTCAAAAGCCTGGTGCAGGTGATGAAATCCAACTGACAGATGCAATCGCAGAACTAAATAAACATGAAGCAGTGTTCGCCTATAATTTTGATGGAACCAGATATGATGTTGGAGAGAAAATGGGATATATTAAAACGACGATTGAATTCGCTTTAGAACGAGGCAGTTTAAGGAAAGAGTTACTTGATTATCTCTCTGCAGTAGTCGAAAGGGAATTAAGACCAATCGGTGATGACCATGGCTAAAAAAATCCTGTATTGCGCAACAGTAGACTATCATTTTAAAGCTTTCCATCTACCATATATGAAAGGCTTCAAAGAACAGGGCTGGGAGGTTCATGTTGCTGCAGCAGGAGAGATGGATTTACCATTCACCGATTATAAGTACGAGATTCCTTTTCAACGATCGCCATATAGTTTATCAAACGTAGCAGCATATAAGGAACTAAAGGACATCATGGTACGTAATAACTACGATATCATTCACTGTCATACACCAATTGGTGGACTAATAGCCCGCCTTGCTGCGCGAAAGCCGAGAAAGCGTGGAACAAAGGTTATTTATACAGCACATGGTTTTCATTTTTGCAAAGGTGCGCCACTGATTAATTGGCTCCTTTATTACCCAATTGAAAAATGGATGTCCCATTATACAGACTGTTTGATAACCATTAATCAAGAAGATTACCAGCTTGCCAGCACTCGGTTAAAAGCTAGGCACATTGAACATGTTCATGGGGTGGGAATTGATACCAATCGATTTATGCCCATCGCAGAAAACAAAAAAGTAGAATTGAAAAAGTCATTTGGCTATAAAGCTGATGACTTTTTATTATTTTATGCAGCAGAATTTAACAAAAACAAAAATCAGGAATTCTTACTTCGGTTACTAGCAGCGATTAAAGATAGCGTTCCAAATGCGAAACTCTTATTTGCTGGCGAAGGTGCACTGCTCGAAGGTTGCCGGGAGCAAGCAAAGTCACTTGGAATCAGCCACATGGTTAACTTTCTAGGATTTCGAAATGATATTCAAACTATCGTACCAATGTGTGATATCGCGGTCGCATCCAGCTATCGTGAAGGGTTACCAGTCAATATCATGGAAGCTATGGCTTGCGGGTTACCGGTTGTGGCAGTGGATAATCGGGGGCACAGGGAACTCGTTCACAATAATGAGAATGGATGGTTGGTGGCTGACAATGATCTCCAATTCTTTTCGGAAAAGGTAATTGTGCTTGCAACAACCAAAGCGTTGAGGGAAAGTTTCGGGCAAAACGGAAGAAGTATGATGTTATCCACATATAGCGTTCATAAGGTCTTGCAAGAAATAAATTTCATCTATGCAGCGTATATGAAGGAAGGGAGGGAGCTTTCATGGGCGATCCACTGAGGGTTTTACATGTTGTCGTGAATATGAATCGTGGCGGAGCAGAAACACTTATCATGAACCTGTATCGAAATGTGGAGCGCGCCAAGATTCAATTTGATTTCTTAACTTGTAAGGAAGGCGTTTTCGATAAGGAAATAATGGCACTTGGCGGGAAAGTTCATCGAATACCTTATCTAACCGAGGTAGGGCATTCAGGCTATTTACGTGAACTGGATAAATTTTTCATGGAAAACAGTTCATATCAGATTGTTCATGCCCACATGGATAAAATGAGTGGCTTCGTTCTTCGTTCTGCTAAAAAGGCAAATATTCCAATAAGAATTGCCCACAGTCATAATACCAGGAGTGAGGGCAGTATCATATCAAAAGTCTATAAATGGTATGCGGGAAAGAACATCAAATCAAATGCAACCCATTTCTATGCTTGTTCACAGGCTGCAGCCAAATGGTTATATGGAAATAAGACGCAAAATCCATTCATTCTTAAGAATGGAATTGTAACAGACAGATTTCAATATACACCTAGTACACGTGAACAAATAAGAACGGAGCTTAAAATCAATAAGAATTCATTGGTTCTTGGGCATGTCGGAAGATTTTCCCGGCAAAAAAATCACCTATTTTTATTGGAAGTATTTGCAAATGTAAACAAGGAAATACCGAACTCTGTACTACTGTTGGTTGGTGATGGTCCTTTAAGGCCGAGAATTATAGAAAAAGTAAACGAATTAAATTTACAGAAGAACGTGAAACTGCTTGGGGTAAGGGAAGATATCGATGCATTGCTCCAAGCCTTTGATCTATTTGTATTCCCTTCGTTACATGAAGGGCTGCCGGTAACTCTAATTGAAGCACAGGGGTCAGGGTTGCCATGTTTAATTTCCAATTCAATAACAAAGGAAGTTGATATGGGGGTTGGCCTGGTAGAATTTCTACCAATTACCGATAAGGATATTTGGCAAACAAAGATTTGTAATCTAGTGAAGGCAGACCGCTCAAGAAGGATTACGCAGAACGCATTAGTGAACAACGGCTATGATATACGAAAAACAGCGAGCCACGCTCAATCATCTTATATAACGTTGGGCAGGGAAGTGGTATGAAACAATTAACCATATTTACTCCCACCTACAATCGGGCGCATTGTCTGAAAAACTGTTATGAAAGCCTTAAACGGCAAACTTGTAAAGACTTTGTGTGGTTAATTATTGATGACGGGTCAACTGATCACACGAAAGAGTTAGTTGGTCGTTGGATCAAGGAAAACAAAATTCATATTATCTATCACTGGCAAAAAAACCAGGGAATGCATGGTGCACATAACACAGCTTATGAACGGATAGTCACGGAATTAAATGTGTGCATTGATTCTGATGACTATCTGCCTGATGATGCTGTCGAAAAGATACTCACATTCTGGAACAAATATGGAAGCGAGAATGTAAGTGGATTGGTTGGCCTTGATGCTGATAACAAAAATCATATAATCGGAACAAAACTGCCAAAGGATTTAGACCGTTCTACATTGTTTGATCTCTATTATAAACATGGGGTCACCGGGGATAAGAAGCTAGTATATCGTACAGCATTAACGAAAAAGTATCCTTATCCACTCTTTAGTGATGAAAAATATGTAGGTTTAGCATACAAGTACTACATGCTTGACCAGGATTATGAAATGTTACTGATGAATGAAACTTTATGCTGTGTGGAATATCTTCCAGACGGATCTTCACGCAATATGCTAAGCCAATATCGGAAAAATCCAAAAGGGTTTGCTTTTTACCGGATTGCACTAATGAAGTTGCCATTTACTAACCGAAGTTTCAGGTATAGGCAGGCTGTACATTTTGTATCCAGTAGCTTGCTGAGCAGGAACCGGTCATTCTTATCTGAAACACCAGACAAACCACTGACAATACTAGCAGTTCCATTTGGTTTTCTGTTATATCTATACATTACAACTAAAACCCGGGTGGTATAAATGACATTACTTTGGATTAATTTGGCAATTGTATTTACCTGTTCTTTTTTTGCCCGGTATTTTTCAGCATCAGTAGAGGCTACTGCAGCTTCTCCCGTTCCAATAAAACCAAATAAATTCCTGATCGGGTTCGCATTTGTTTCAATGGTTGCTGTATCGGGTCTTCGGTCAAATATTGGTGATACATTTTTTTACAAGTATACTTATGAATTAAATGACTTCACGTTGGATTATATTCTTGCTAATAAGGATATTGGATTTGGCTTTCTGCAAATGCTGTTAAAAAATGCTATCTCGGAAGATCCACAAATCTTGATTTTTACTACTGCTTTACTAACGAACGCGATTATCTTTGTTGTGTTATACAAGTATTCGAGAATGATTGAATTAAGTTTGTACGTGTATATCACAGGCGGTTTATTTCTAGTTTCGATGAATGGAATTAGACAAGTGCTTGCAGCAGCAATCGCCTTCGCTGCTACAAAATATTTAATAGAGGGAAATTGGATAAAATATTTTCTCGTTATATTTGCCGCATCGTTATTCCATCAAAGTGCACTTATCTTATTGCCGATTTATTTCATTGTCCGATTCAAAGCCTGGTCAAAATTAACCTTGGCATTATTAATTGTAGCGGTACTTATTGTTATCGGGTTCGATAAATTTTCCGCTCTTCTGTTCACGGCAATTGAGGACACCCAGTATGGACACTATCAAAATTTTGCGGAAGGGGGAGCAAACAGCCTGCGTGTCGCTGTTGATTTGGTTCCTTTATTTATTGCCTATTTAGGAAGGGAAAAGTTAAAAAGGATATTCCCTAATAGTGATTATATAGTCAATATGACGTTACTCGGCTTCGTATTTATGATGATATCAACACAAAATTGGATTTTTGCCCGATTTTCCATTTATTTTGGATTATATCAATTAATCTTGATTTCCTGGATCGTGAAGGTATTCAGGGAAAAGGATGAAAAGTTTATTTACTATGGGATAATCGTTTGTTATCTTGCTTACTTTTATTATGAAAATGTAGTTACGTTAAACATCCTGTATAAGAGTGATTATCTAATTTGGTAGCGGGGAGGGGAAAATGATAAATGATGATTCTTGTAACTGGCGGGGCTGGCTATATTGGCAGTCATACCTGCGTAGAACTATTGAATGCAGGGCATGAAATTGTTGTTTTGGATAACTTTTCAAACAGCCATCCAGAAGCATTAAGACGTGTATCGGAAATAACGGGTAAACAATTTACCATCTATCATGCCGATTTGCTGAATAAGGAAAAACTAAACGAAGTATTTGCTAAAAACAAATTTGATGCAGTTATCCATCTTGCGGGTTTAAAAGCTGTCGGAGAATCGGTAACCGTTCCACTAAGATATTATGAAAATAATATCACTGGAACCATTTATTTGGTAGCTATGATGAAGAAGTATCAAGTGAGAAGACTAGTATTTAGTTCATCGGCAACGGTTTACGGTATGACGAACAAGATGCCAATTACTGAGGACACACCTTTGTCTGCTGTCAATCCATATGGGCGGACAAAGCAAATGATTGAAACGCTATTGCATGATGTCTATCAAGCGGATAAGACCTGGAATATAGCTTTACTGCGCTATTTTAATCCAGTAGGCGCCCATGAAAGCGGGCTGATAGGTGAAAATCCGAATGGAATCCCAAACAATTTAATGCCGTATATCTCACAGGTGGCAATCGGTAAGTTAAAGAAGCTAACCGTTTTTGGCAATGATTATCCAACAAAAGATGGAACAGGTCTGAGGGATTATCTTCATGTGGTTGATTTGGCAAAAGGTCATGTAAAAGCGTTAGAAAAAGATGAAAATGGAATTGATGCCTATAATCTTGGAACAGGAACAGGTTACAGTGTTTTAGAGATGATTGCAGCGTTTGAAAAAGCTTCCGGACAAAATATTCCATTTACTGTTTCAAATCGTCGAGCGGGTGATGCAGCTGTATGTTATGCAAATCCTGTGAAGGCCGGAATTGTACTTGGTTGGCAGGCAAGCAGAGGAATCGTTGAAATGTGTGAGGATACGTGGAGATGGCAGCGAAATAATCCAAGTGGTTATGAGGAGGCGGCTAAGAATAGAGATGGAACCCCGATGCTTAATTATGCAACGGGTTTTTTAATGCCGGAATAGAAGGGGGCATAGCATTGTGAAACGGGTAATGGATACAATCATTTCGCTCATGCTCTTGCTTGTTTTTTCACCGATTATGATTGCCATTGCTGTAGCCATTCAAATGAACATGGGCGCCCCAATCATTTTTAAACAGCAGCGACCAGGATTATTTGGAAAGCCCTTTTACCTTTATAAATTCCGCAGCATGATCAACACAACTGATAATCAATCAGACTTGATGCGGCTAACAACATTGGGACGGTTGTTAAGGAAATATAGTCTGGATGAACTTCCGCAGCTGATTAATGTAGTGAAAGGCGATATGAGTTTAGTAGGGCCGCGTCCATTGTTAATGGAATATTTACCTCTTTATACCAAAGAACAGGGGCTGCGACATCATGTCAGACCAGGTATTACTGGGTGGGCTCAGGTAAATGGAAGAAATGCAATTACCTGGTCAGCGAAATTTAATTTAGACATTTGGTATGTGAAAAACCGGAGCCTTCCATTAGATTGTAAGATTCTGCTTTATACGATCGCTAAAGTCTTGAAAAAGGAAGGGATCAACCATGATGAGTCCGTTTCGATGGAAAAATTTAAAGGATCAAATGAAGTGATTTAGTATGAAGGTAATAATCTTGGGAGATGGCGGTCACAGCAGGGTCATACAGGAAATAATTATATCTAAAAAAGAAAATCAAATCATTGCAATGTTAGATGATAAGTATGAACAAAAGTTTAAGGTAAAAGGAATTATTTATGCTCCTATTCCATTTTTAGTAAGGCTGTTGGGGCCGAATATAAGAGTGGTTGTTGCAATTGGAAGTAATCAAATTAGAAAGAAAATCGTAAAACAGTTAAATTTGCCGTCGGAATACTATTTATCTGTCATCCATCCAACCGCGGTGATCAGTTCAACGTCCAGAGTTGGAAATGGGACGGTTATTATGCCAAATGCGGTTGTAAATGCAGGAGCTGAAATTGGCATGCATAGCATTATTAACACCGGTGCAATCGTGGAGCATGATAACAGGCTTGGCGATTATACGCATGTATCACCTAATGCAACCTTAACAGGTAATGTGAGTACCGGTGAAGGTGTGCACATTGGATCATCAACCACGGTTATTCCAGGCATACACCTTGGTAAATGGTCCGTTGTTGGGGCCGGTTCTACTGTAATAGAGCATATCCCAGCATATAGTAAGGCTGTGGGATGCCCAACGAGAATAATTGAAAGAATACTAATTAAATAAATTCAGGAAAAGACGGTGGTTTCTATATATGGTCAATCCGAAAATTTACCTTTCCCCGCCACATATGAGTGGAAGGGAGCAATATTATTTAATGGAGGCGTTCAAATCTAATTGGATTGCACCACTCGGTCCAAATGTAGATGCATTTGAAAATGAAATAGCCGCGTATGTAGGAGCTATTGAAGCTGTTGCCGTAAATTCCGGCACAGCAGCCATTCACCTGGCTCTTTCTTTATTAAGTGTAACAAAAGGAGATAAAGTATTCTGTTCAACCCTTACATTTGTTGCCAGTGCTAATCCAATTTTGTATCAGGGTGCGGAACCAGTGTTTATTGATTCGGAGCCTGACACATGGAATATGTCGCCAACAGCGCTTAGAAAGGCCTTGAATGAGGCAGCTTTAAAAGGAAAACTGCCTAAAGCTGTTATTATCGTTAACCTATATGGTCAAAGCGCAAGAATGGATGAGCTCCAACTTATATGTAATTACTATGGCATACCAATCATTGAGGATGCAGCCGAATCATTCGGATCCACATATAAGGATAAGGCAAGCGGGACATTTGGCAAATATGGTATCTATTCATTTAATGGTAACAAAATTATTACCACATCCGGCGGTGGCATGCTTGTATCTGATGAAAAGGAGACAATGAGGCAGGCTCGTTATCTGGCCACCCAAGCCCGTGATTCAGCACCCTATTATCAGCATAGTGTGGTTGGGTACAATTATCGAATGAGTAATCTCTTGGCCGGAGTTGGAAGGGCACAATTACACGTATTGGAAAGCAGAGTGGATGCAAGAAGACGTATTTTTGATCGGTATTACCACGCATTAGCTGATCTGCCCGGAGTTAATTTTATGCCTGAATTAGCTGGAACACGTTCAAATCGTTGGTTAACAGCCCTGACCATCAGGGAAGAAAAGCTCGGGGTATCTGTAAGACAAATCGTCGAGTCAATGAATAAAGCAAACATTGAAGCACGCCATGTATGGAAACCACTTCATCTGCAGCCATTATTTAAAGATGCTGCTTATTATTCACACACTGAAGATGAGCATATCGCGGAAGACCTGTTTCAAACAGGAATATGCCTTCCATCGGGATCAAACATGACGGAGAAAGAACAAAATAGTGTTATTAATTGTTTTATAAATACGGTAAATGACGCCAAAAAAACGATTTATTACTTTAGAAAACACGAGGTATAGTGGAATGATAGGAAAAAATATCCAGGTGATACGGAAGAAAAAGGGGCTAACCTTATCAGAGCTCGCCAGTCGTGCAAGCATTTCAAAATCCTATTTAAGCAACATTGAGCGCAATGTGAATACCAATCCATCGGTACAAATTATGGAGAAAATTGCAGCCGTGCTCGACGTGGATCTTCAGGTGTTAGTCGATTCAACCAGTGATTCACAAGCTATCCAAGAGAGCGAATGGATCGATTTTGTCAAAGAATTAAAAGATTCAGGTGTAGATAAAGAACAGCTGCAGGAATTTAAGACGCTGATTGAATTTGCTAAATGGAAAAATGAGAATGGAGATGTGGAGAAGTGAAGATGAATGGGGGCTATAATATTGAGTGTAAACGAAAGTGAAAATAAAATCCCTAAACGTATACATTATTGTTGGTTCGGAGGAAAAGAAAAGCCAGATGTCGTTATAAAACTTATTAATAACTGGAAAAGGCTATTACATGATTACGAATTAATTGAGTGGAATGAAAAAAATTTTAATATCAACTCAAACTCATACGTGAAAGAAGCATATCAAAATAAAAAATACGCGTTCGTTAGTGATTACGTAAGAGCACATGCTTTATATAATGAAGGTGGTATTTATTTAGACACGGATGTAGAAGTATTTAGAACGTTTGATAATCTATTGTATCATGAATCATTTTGGGGATTTGAGCAAGGGAACTTTATAGCTACAAGCACTATAGGAGCCACGAAAGGAAATAAAGTTTTAAAGCTATTATTAGATTCGTATCGAGATAGAAGTTTCCTTAAAAATGATGGGAGCTTTGATGAGTTAACAAATGTAGCAATTATTACTAAAATCCTAAAAGAAATTGGAGTAGAAATGAATGGGAAATATCAAGAATTTATTGGATTTGGTGCAATTTATCCCCAAACATATTTCTCACCATATGATTATATAAATTGTAGATGCTTTCTAACAGAAACTACTTATACCTTACATCATTTTAATAAAAGTTGGTTGCCAACAAAGGCTAGGTTAAAAAGTAATATGAAAGTTCTAACCTCCAAAGTGATAGGTGGAGACAATATTGCAAGAATTAGACAATTAGTCTCAACTTCTAGGAGATCAACATGAAAAAGCTGTTAATATCCTCTTTTGATTTGGAAGTTGGCGGGGTTGAGAGGAGTTTAATCAATTTACTCGAAAACTTTGACTACAGTCAATACGAAGTGGATTTAATGTTATACAGGCATAAAGGTGATTTCATGAAATTGCTATCCAAGAAAGTAAATTTATTACCTGAAATACCAGTTTATAGTACATTCAGAAAGTCAATAAAAGAAACATTTAAAGATGGGCATTACAATATTGGCTATTCAAGAATTTTATCCAAAATTAACTCGGATATTAAAGGAAGATTAAAGGGAATTGTTGAACCGGGCTATTATCAAATGCAGCTTATGTGGAGATATACATTACCTTTTCTACCTGTAATAGAGAAAGAATATGATTTAGCAATCAGTTATTTATGGCCACACTACTTTGTAGCTAAAAAAGTTAAGGCAAAAAAGAAAATAGCGTGGATACATACTGATTTTTCTACAGTAGAAACTGATGTAAATATGGACCTGAAAATGTGGAACCACTTTAATCTTATTATTGCGGTATCACAGGCTTGTAAGGATGCCTTTTTAAAAAAATATAGTGAACTACAAGATCGGGTAATAGTAATAGAAAATATTGCTTCCCCAGACTTTGTTAGGAAAATGGCAGATGAAAAGGTAGATAATCTATTGATGAAGGATAAAAGATTTAAGGTAATAACTGTTGCCAGGTTATCTCATGCCAAGGGAATTGATAACGCGGTAAAAGCTTTAAGGATATTAAAGAATAGAGGGTATGATGATATAGCATGGTATGTAGTTGGGTATGGAGGGGATGAAAAAGTACTACAGGAATTAATAGCAAAAAATGACTTAAAAGGAAGATTTATTTTAATGGGGAAAAAAATCAACCCGTATCCATTTATGAAAGCAGCGGATCTATATGTTCAACCGTCAAGGTATGAAGGTAAAGCCGTTACTGTCGGGGAAGCACAAATTCTTGCTAAACCCATTATGATAACAAACTATCCAACTGCAAAAAGCCAAGTTCAAAACGGAATTGACGGGTATATTTGTGAACAAACTATTACAGGAATATCCGAAGGAGTCGAAAACCTGTATAAGCATCCTGATTTAAGAGAAGTTCTATCGAAAAACTGTATAGAGAAGGATTATGCAAACTTTAAACAACTAAATAAACTTTACACAGTTCTAAAAGAAATTAAATAAGATCAGATTGATTAGGAAGGATAATATGAATCCACTAGTAAGTATAATTGTTCCGGTGTATAATTGTGAATCCTACATTTCTGAATGTTTAGACAGTATACTTTTCCAAACATATTCAAATATTGAAGTTTTAATTATTAATGATGGATCTATTGACGATACAGAAAAAAATATTATGAGTTATCTAAAAAGAGATTTGCGGATTAAATATTTCTTTCAAGAAAATCGTGGCCCTTCTGAAGCGCGCAATATAGGAATTTCTAATTCAAATGGAAAATTTATTGTTTTTGTTGATGCTGATGATACGATTGATAGTACTTATGTCGAGTGTTTATTTAATAGAATGGATAGCCTAAACTCAGACCTCGTCTGTTGTGGTTATAAAGATATTTCTGTCTATGGACAGGTTGAATATAATGATTTCAACTTTGAAAATACCAATTCCATTCATTCCATCATGGAATTGGTCTGCAAGGGGACAGGGGGAGTGTTATGGGGGAAAATATATAAAAAAGAGATTATTACTAAGAACAAATTGAAAATGAATAAGGAACTCTTCATGAACGAAGATCTAGTATTTGTTCTTCAATATGTTTCTGTGTGCAAATCGTTCTCATTTTTAAATAAGCATCTATATAATTACAACAGATTGAATCAAAATAGTATAACTGCTAAATCTGATATCAGTTATATTAATAACTTTATATCAGTTTGTATGCATATAGAAAAAATTTTTGAATGTGTTAACCTCGAAAGACAAAAACAAAATAAAATTATAACCAAAAAAATACAGGACATTTTAATAAAAATTGTTGAACAGCAAAGCGGGAATATTGAAAAAGGGGAAACGAAGGAGGCAATTTTAAATGTAACCCATATAATCGAGATGAATTATATAAACACTAGAATTGATAATTTTGAGACTCATTCCTTACTATATAAACCATATATTGTTCTGTTGAAAAAGAAATATATATTACTAGCACTCTACTATGGGAATTTAGTAATTAAATTAAAGAGAATTAAAAATAAATTGGTTAGAAGGTAAGTACCTATGAAAAGCAAACTACTATTTGTTATTGACTCACTATGTATTGGGGGAGCGGAGAAAAGTTTAGTTTCATTGTTAAACATGATAGATCCGTCACTGTATGATATCGATTTACTTCTTTTTAAAAAAGGAGGGGAGCTTGAAGATTTAATACCTAATTATGTAAATATATTATTAGTACCAGAATACTTTCGATTCATAAATAAAGAAATATCCGGGGCGGCGATTACTAATGCTTATTTTTATTATTATAAATTTAAAACTTCATTTGCCTTAAGGTTGAATAATTTGAAAAAAAATCCACTTCATAGTGAGCAGGTAGTCTATAAATGTATACATAAAATCTTTACTCCACTTTTTCAAGAATACGATGTTGCAATAGCCTACAGTCAGGGTATGCCTACGTATTTTGTTGCAAATATGGTTACATCTGAAAAAAAATTAGCCTGGATCAATACTGATTATAGCAATACATTGTATGATAAAGAAATTGATTATGATTCATATAAGAAAATTGATAAAATAATTGCAGTTTCCCAGCATACAAAGGAATCGGTATCTAAAACTAGAAATGAATATCACAATAAGGTAGAAATATTTTTAGACATAATTAATCCTAAAGTTATTTATAAAATGGCTGAGGAACAAGAGAGTAGCGAATTTGATAAATCAGAAATAAACTTACTAACAGTAGGTCGACTAGAAGCCGTCAAAGCACATAATAAAGCCATTGAGGTTGCAAAAAAATTAAAAGATTCAGGTTATGAATTTAAATGGTATGTGATCGGAGAAGGGTCGGAAAAAGCGAAACTCCAAAAGTTAATCCACAAATACGGGTTAAACGACTATTTCATATTACTTGGCAAAAAATTAAATCCCTATTGTTATATGAAAGTTTGCGATATTTACGTCCAAACATCACTAAAAGAGGGATTCGGCTTGACCATCAATGAAGCAAAAATATTAAAACGGCCAATCATTTGCACTAACTTTTCAGCTGCAAAGGAAATTATTACTAACAATGTTGATGGAGTAATTGTAGAACATGATATAGATAGTATATATTACGGTATAAAAAAGTACTTAGATGATAGAGCCTTTAAGAAAAAAATAGAAAATGAATTAGATAGAACTATAACTTATAGTCCTGTACATCAAATATCTGACTTTTATAAATTAATTAGCAACTAAACGAGGTGATTGATCAGTGGAAAAGATTTTTGTAGATGTTTATCTTGCATTCAACTTAGGGGATGACCTCTTCCTAGATATACTGGCAAAAAAATATCCGGACTGTGAATTTACGGTTAACTATGTGGGTAGTCACTATGATGAATTTATCTCAGGATATAAAAACGTAAATAGAAGAAAATATACACTTTTCAACAAGATTGGGCAGCGCCTCAGGCTAACTGATTCAATAAAAAACTATGATAAGATTGCAGAGAATCACAAAGCATTAATTTTTTTAGGGGGATCTATTTTTAGAGAGGAAAGATATCATAAATCCTTATATAAAGATAGATTAAAATTAGTAACAGAGTTTAAGAATAGAAATAAACCTGTATTTATACTTGGCGCAAACTTTGGTCCTTACGAGACAAAAGGGTTTTTGAATGATTATATGAAACTTTTTAAACTATGTGATGATGTGTGTTTTAGGGACTTAGATTCGTATAAATTATTTGATAATCTCCCACAAGTAAGACACGCTTCTGATATAGTTTTTCAAATGAGAATAGAGGATTATATAACAATAGGGGCTAAAAAAAATATGGTTGGGTTTTCGATTATTGATGTGAGACATAAACAAGGTTTATATTCTTATTATGATGACTATATAGTCAGTACAGTAAAGGCTATAAACTTAGTAGTAAAGAAAGGCCACGATTGTTGTTTAATGTCTTTTTGTGAACTAGAGGGAGATCTTGAATTAATAGATGAAATAAAATCCCATTTATCTTTAGAAACGCTTAAAAAGGTATCCGTATATAATTATCGAGGGAATATTGAAGAGGTTATGGGTTTAATTACTTCTTTTAAATTATTTATAGCGGCAAGATTTCATGCAAATATATTAGCCTTATTATTGGGTATTGGGCTTATACCCATAATATATAGTAATAAAACTAGTAATATGCTTAAAGACATAGGCCAATGCAATATTTTAGTAACTATGAAAGATCTTCACTTACAATATGACGAAAATATAATAAATAGAGGTTTTGATAATAAAGCTATGATAGAGCCTTTATCAAAAGACTCTATAAAACAATTTAAAAGTTTAGATGAATTACTAAACATCTCTAAAGAGGATTTGGGGATATGATGAAAAAGAATATAGTGTTTATGCTTATAAATATGAATGTGGGTGGAACAGAAAAGGCTTTACTTAATATGATTTCTGAGATTCCAAAAAGTGAATATGACATTACAATACTAATGTTAGAGAAATATGGTGGTTTTCTTAATTCGATACCGAGTGAAGTGAATGTGGAGTATGTTAAGGAATATTGTGAATTAAAGGAGGTTTTGAATAGGCCACCAAAGGAAGTTGCTTTAAACCTCCTGAAAAGGGGCAAGATATGTGGCACAATTGGTCTTCTGTTTACACAACTACTTTCCAAATTTCTTAAAAATAGAAGTATTTTCTTCAAGTACGTTTTAAAGAACGTACCTGGCTTAAAAAGTGAATATGATATTGCTGTAGCTTATGCTGGTCCAATGGACTTCATAAGCTATTTTGTTATCCATAAAATAAAAGCAAAGAAGAAGGTTCAATGGATTCATTTTGATGTTTCTAAGATCGGGTTTAACATAAATTTTGCGGTTAAAATATATAAATACTTCGATAGAATATATGTTGTTTCTGATGAAGCTAGAAAGAAACTCATTAAACTTGCGCCTTCAACAAAAGAGAAGTCAGAGGTTTTTTTGAATGTAGTGTCATCGAATATTATAAAAAAACAATCATTAGAAGGGGAAGGATTTAGGGATAACTATGAAGGGCATAGGATTCTAACTGTTGGTAGATTAGCAAATGAAAAAGGCCAAGACATAGCTATACGGGTTCTGGCGAGGTTAGTAAAAGAGGGTTATAAAGTTAAATGGTACTGCCTAGGTGAAGGTAGTTCACGAACCGAATATGAAAGGTTAATTAAAGAATATAATGTTCAAGATAAATTCATTCTTTTGGGTTCGAATCCAAATCCTTATCCATACATGGATCAGTGTGATATTTATGTTCAACCGTCAAGATATGAAGGATATTGTATTACCCTTGCCGAAGCAAGAGCCTTACAAAAACCTATTATTACAACCAATTTTACCGGAGCAAAAGAACAAATTAAAAATGAAATTACCGGAATAATTGTAGACATTCAAGAAGAACAAATTTATTTCGCAATAAAGAAATTATTAAATAATCCTAGACAATCTACCGTATTTTATTTCAATTTATCAAAAGAAATATTTAAAGATATAAATCAGATGGAAAAAATTTATCACCTTGTTTAAGTGGGGATGCAAAGGAAGGGTTAACGTGGGTTCAAATAATTGAAAACCCAAAAAGTCGTAAGGATTTAATATTTAATCTGTCTCAAAATAGTGTGGATACTACAAAAGAGATCACCAAATTATTCAACTATATGAATTAAAGGAGTAAAAGCCTTGAGTAATAAAATTAGTATTATTGTACCTATTTATAAAGTGGAGTCCTACATTAATAAATGTATTGATTCAATTTTAGCTCAAACCTATAATGATTTTGAGCTTATTCTTGTAAATGATGGATCTCCAGACAACTGTGGAGAAATTTGCGAGGAATATGCAAAAAAGGATAAAAGGATACGTGTCATTCATAAGAAAAACGGTGGAGTGTCTTCGGCTCGGAATAAAGGAATTGAAATAGCTAAGGGAGATTATATTGGTTTTGTAGACCCGGACGACACAATTGAACCAACAATGTATGAGGAATTACTAAAGGCAGCAGATTATTATAACGCAGACATGGTTATTTGCCCGATTAAAAGTATCAATTTAGTAAACAACACAACAAGTGTATCTTCAATTTGGAAGGATAAAGGTCAACTTATAGGGAAACAAAATATCATAAATGATATAATTCCTTCTTTACTACTTGGTAAAACCTATAGCTTGGTTTCTAGTGTAAACAAACTTTACAAAAAATCAATTTTTGATTCACATAATATAAGGTTTGATGAGAATAAGCATCATAGTGAAGATGTAAGGTTGAATTTTACTTTACTTACCTTGGTTGACAATTTGTTGTACGTGGAAAAGGCTTACTATAAATACTATATCCGAAATAGAGAATCATTAACTAAAATTTTTAGAGCAGATTTATATGACTATATATTAGATAATAAAAACTTTTTAATTGAATTAAGTAAACAATACAAACAAGATGAAAATATTGAAAGTGTAAAAAACCATTTTACAAAGGTCACATTATTGTTTATGCAAAATGTGGCAGTTAAAAAAGACATATCCGCGGAACAAAGATATGAAATTGTATCAACAATAATGGAAGACAGTGATTTTGCAAAGGATATATTGATATATAAATGCCCGTCCATTTTTTATAAGCTTCTAACATTAATTTGTATTAAAAAGGATGCTAGGCTGTTTATCAATGCACTAAAATTTAAAACAAAGCTCAATATTTTAAGAAAAAATCAAATTAGTATAAGACTTTTTGGGACAAAAATGTAACTGGTTGTTTTGGTGAGGAGTGAAAAATTGATAAATATAATCACAAAACTATTAAAGTTGTTCAACAAAAGGGATAAGAAAAAATTACTGATCCTTTTTTTTATGATGATTATAGCGGCTCTATTTGAAACTGTTGGAATTGGGTTGATTGTTCCCTTTGTTGGGATTATAACAAACCCCAACATTATTCAGGAGCAGGCAGTTCTATCCAACATCTATGAATTGTTTAATTTTCAATCAACAACATCATTTGTTATTTTTTCAGTCATTGTATTGCTATCTATATTTGTATTAAAGAATCTCTACTTACTTCTATTCAATTATGCACAGTTTCGGGTTATATTGAATCAACAAGTAAAGTTGTCCGGTGAATTGTTTAAAGAATACCTGACAAAACCATACACTTTCCATTTACAGCGAAATACAGCAGATCTATTACGCAATGTAAATGGAGAAGTATCAAGGGTGTTTCAAGGCATTATAATGTCAGGGTTTCAATTATTTACTGAAATTCTTGTCACTACATGTATATTGGTGTTGCTTTTGGTGACGGCGCCAGTTGCAACTATAGTTGCTTCTATCTTATTGGGTGGAAGTGTTTTTTTGTTTTTTGCAATTCTTCGTAAAAAAATTAGTCTTTTGGGTAAAGAACAGCAAAAAGTTAGTGGAACAATGATCAAATGGGTAAATCAGGGTCTAGGAGCAAGTAAAGAAGTTAAAGTCTCGGGGAAAGAAAATTTCTTTATAAAAGCCTACAAAGGTCAAAGCCAAATTAAGGCAAACAATAGCCGATATATGAAAATGTTGGAACAAGTACCAAGGCTATTTATCGAAACATTATTAGTATCTATTGTTCTTATTACCATGTTAATAGTAGTGTTTCAAGGAACAAGTACATCGCAAATTGTATCGACCATGGCACTGTTTACTATGGCAGCTTTTCGATTGATGCCTTCAATTACACGTGTTGTTGCTTTAACGACAACTATACGATATAGTCAGCCAGCATTATCTGTAGTATATGAGGACTTGTTTATGAATACGGAGGAATCTATTAACTCTAAAAAAGATTTTGCATCAATTAATAAAGGAAAGAAAACATATACCGACTCTATAAAATTAAATGGGGTTTCCTTTAGGTATCCAAATCAATTGGAAAACTCAATAAAGGATGTTTCTCTTACTATACCCATTGGTCAATCCGTTGCGTTTATTGGCGAGTCCGGCGCGGGCAAAACAACACTTGTAGATATTATCCTTGGACTATTTCGACCAGAAAGTGGCAGCGTTTTAGTGGACGGGAAAAATTTGCATGAACAAAAGTCTATATGGCAGCAAAAAATAGGCTATATCCCGCAAGCTATCTTTTTATCGGATGATACGATTCGAGGAAATGTAGCTTTCGGGATAAATGATAATCAGATTGCAGATGAGGAAGTATGGAGGGCATTAGAACAGGCACAGATGAAAGAATTTGTTGAAGCACTTCCTGAGCGTTTGGAAACAACCGTGGGTGAGCGAGGCGTAAGATTATCTGGAGGTCAACGTCAAAGGATTGGTATTGCACGGTCACTGTATCATAATCCAGAAATATTGTTTATGGATGAAGCAACTTCAGCATTAGACAATGAAACAGAGAAAGAAATAATGAAAGCAATTGATGGATTAAAAGGTGAAAAGACTTTGATTATTATAGCGCACCGATTAAGTACAATAGAAAACTGTGATATTGTATTTGAAATCAATAATGGGGGACTTGTAGCAACTGACAATAAATTAGAGAAGTCGGGATCAATGCCATAACAATTAACTAGATTTTGTTTAAATTTTACTTGTGAATAGTAATTATATGTGGTATTGTTCATTATAAAGAACATAATGTAACCCAAAAGCAGGAGTATAATTGTTTTATTTACTTTGTAATAATCATTCATTTTGTTCTTTATTGAGAATAATTTTTTAAATACGGGAGAGAAAATTATGAGTGCTATAGTCGGGATATACAATAGTAATGATGAACCTATATCTGATGAACAAAGCATTTGCATGATGCAGGCTCTTCAAAAATTCCCTGCTGATGACGTTCATATTTGGCAGCAGAAAAATATCTTTCTGGGCTGCCATGCACAATGGATCACCCCTGAATCAGCTGGTGAAAAGTTGCCTTTTTATAACTATGAAAGGCAATTATCAATTACTGCTGATGCCATTATTGATAATCGTGAAGAGTTGTTTGATATTTTACGGGTTAGGAAAGATCAAAGGAAAGTAATGCCAGATAGCCAATTGATTTTGCTGGCATATTGTAAATGGGGAGATAAGGTTGCTAAACATTTAATAGGGGATTTTGCATTTATGATTTGGGATGAACAAAAGCAGAAATTATTTGGTGCCAGAGACTTTTCCGGTGCTAGAACACTTTATTATTACAATAAAAATAATCATTTTGCATTCAGTACTGTTATACAACCGCTAATATCTTTACCCTATGTGGAGAAGGATTTAAATGAACTGTGGCTGGCAGATTTTTTAGCCATACCGGATATGTTTGATACTGTAGATCCGTCTTCAACTGTATATAAAGGGATTTGCCAGGTACCGCCTTCCCATACGATATCAGTAAGTAATGGAAACGTGGCCCTTTCACAATACAATACATTGACTGTAGAAAATAAATTAAATTTAAAGTCAAATGCTGAATACGAGGAAGCTTTTATAGATTTATTTGGAAAAGTGATCAATGATTATTTACGAACTGATCATAAGGTAGGTTCACGCTTAAGCGGGGGATTAGATTCCGGTTCTGTTGTTGGTTTTGCTGCAAAAGCCTTGGAAAGAGATAAAAAACCATTGCATACGTTTAGTTATGTGCCTCTGGATGGTTTCGAAGACTGGACACCTAAAAGTAAATTAGCAGATGAAAGCCCCTATATTAAATCGACTGTCAATCATGTTGGAAATATTAAGCAAAACTATCTAAGTTTTCCTGGTAAAAGTCCATTAACAGAAATGGATTTATGGTTGGATGTACTTGAAATGCCATATAAATTTTTTGAAAATTCGTACTGGATTTCTGGGATTTATGAAGAAGCTAGCCGACTAGGAGTAAAGGTGCTTCTAAATGGATCGAGGGGTAATTATAGTATTTCATGGGGGGATGCTCTAGATTATTACACAAAGCTACTCAAAAGGCTACGTTGGATAACTCTAAATAAAGAAATTAATGCATTTATTCATGTTAAAGGGACAGGAAGAAAAAGGATTTTGTCTGTAATAGGGAAAAAGGCATTTCCCTTGATTAATAAATTTGGCTATAAATCAGAACACTCTATACCAATGTTAATACATCCGGAATTTGCTGAAAGAACTAGAGTAATAGAAAGGTTACAAAGTTATGGTATTGATGAAACGGGTTCTACCTTACCAAGTACCTATGGAGCACGAAGGAATCAGTTTGAAAAACTATTTTATCGAAGTAATGGAACTGTTGACACTAAATTTTCGTTAAGAAACGCAATCTGGAATCGTGATCCAACAAATGACCTCCGGATTGTCCGATTTTGTTTATCTGTACCCGATTCACAGTATGTACAGCAGGGAGTGGATCGATCATTAATTCGTAGGGCAACTAAAAATGTTTTACCGGATAAAGTAAGATTAAATCATAAGGTTAAAGGGGCCCAGGGTGTAGATGGTATCCAAAGGCTACTTCCCAAATGGGCGGAGTTAATCAATGAATTCCAAAATATTACCATAGATCCTGTAATGTCTGAATGTTTAAACCTGGATGTAATTAAATCAGCAATAGTAAAAGTAACGGAAAATCCAAAACCAGAACTTATACTTGATTCAGAATTTAAGTTATTAATGAGAAGTTTAATTTTGTATCGATTTATTAAAAGAACTTTTTAAGGAGGTGATAAGATGAAAAAGACATGGAGTAAGCCGTTATTAGAAGTACTTGATATCAATATGACTATGGCCGGGCCAGGATTACATTATCCAGATGAAGTTCAACCTGATCCAGACGCAATGAAAGACGATGTTGTTAATTACAGTTAATTAATACTTATGAAAAATAGACCTGTATACTTTGGTATGCAGGTCTAACCATAGTTAACTATATTAAGGAATTATTCAAATTATTATTGACATCTCATGTGAATAGTGGTAAATTTGACCTAGTTAATTCTTTATAAAGAACAGATATTAAACCCCGAACAACTTCTCACTAATGAGAAGCAGTTTTTTAACATCGTTGTTCTTTATAACGAACAAAAATAACTTGGTAGTTTGGGGGGATATATTGTGAGTGCAATAAATGGAATAATGCATTTTAATGGAGAACCCATAATAAGAGAAGACTGTAATTGTTTAATGAAATCCTTAAGTGAGTATCCATCAGATTCCATTGATTCATGGAAAGAGGAAAATATCTTTCTCGGTTGTCATGCGCAATGGATCACTCCCGAATCTATTAATGAACAGGTTCCTTACTATGATTACGAGCGACAACTTACTATAACACTGGATGCAATTATTGATAACCGGGATGAGTTATTTGATAGGTTACAAGTCAATCAAGAACAAAGAAAGCTAACACCGGACAGCCAGTTAATATTGTTGGCATACCACAAATGGGGCGAAGAAGTTCCAAAGCATTTGAATGGTGACTTTGCCTTTATGATATGGGATGCAAAAAAGCAGAAATTGTTTGGTGCTAGGGATTTTTCCGGAGCCCGGACGCTTTACTTTTACCGTAACCAAAGTAGATTTGTTTTTTCGACAACGATTGAACCATTACTCTCATTACCTTATGTTCCAATGAAACTTAATGAGGAATGGTTAGCTGAATTCCTGGCAATTCCCACTATGGTAGAGGCAGTTGATATGTTTTCAACAGTGTATCAAACAATTCAACAGGTACCACCTGCACACAGTATTACCGTCGTGGATGGAAAAGTTTCGCTTATAAGATATAGCACAATCGATATTAGAGAAAAACTAAAACTTAAGTCGAACAGAGAGTACGAAGAGGCATTTCGACATGTGTTAAAAGAGGCAGTAACGGCCCGTACCCGCACCCACGGTGAGGTGGGCTCCCATCTGAGTGGGGGATTGGATTCGGGCTCAGTTGTTAGCTTTGCCGCGAAAGAACTACAAAAGAAAAATAAACGTTTACATACCTTTAGTTACATTCCAGAAAATAGCTTTACGGATTGGACTTCCAAGTATTATATAGCTGATGAAAGACCCTTTATAAAAGAAACCGTAAATTATGTAGGGAATATCTCAGATAACTATTTAAGCTTTGAAGGGAAAAGTCCTTTTACAGGGGTTGATAGCTTTTTGGCAATAATGGAGATGCCATATAAATTCTTTGAAAATACTTTTTGGTTAAAGGGTGTAAATGAAGCAGCTAGCAATCAAGGGATAAAAGTAATGTTAAATGGTGCGAGAGGAAATCATTCAATATCTTGGGGATCTATAACTTTAACATTCGATTTTTATGCAGACCTATTTAAAAAATTAAAATGGATACAGCTTTTAAGCGAATTAGATTCTTACTGTAAAAATTTTAATACGGGAAAGAAAGTCATGATTCCATTCGTTGCAAAAAGGGCAATTTTGTCCGTTTTTGCAAAGACGGACGACCAATACAAATTTCCTTCATTTATTAACCCCTCACTTGCAAAGAGGACAAATGTTTTTGAAAGGCTTGAACAATATGGACTTGATATAAATGGTGGTATTAAAAATCTAACAAAGTATCGGGAGAATTATTTCAAGCATCTGTATGTTTGGAATAAAAGCGGAGTTGCTTCAACGAAGTTATCTTTGCGTTATTCATTATGGGATCGTGATCCAACTAATGATTTAAATGTTATACGCTTTTGTTTAGCATTACCGGAGGAACAATATGCTAAAGGTGGAATGGGAAGATCGATAATACGGAGGGGAATGAAAAACTTTTTACCGGATAAAGTGATAATGAATCAACATAGGCGAGGAATACAAGGGGCGGATGTCATACACCGTATGTCAGCTAGGTGGAATAGTTTTATTGACGAACTTCATGAGATTGCAAACAACCAAATTGTAAGTGAATTTATTAACAAGAGGGTGTTTAAGGAGTCTTTATCAAAGATGGGGACTGAACACAGACCGGAAATAGTGTTCACTGATGAATTTAAAATCTTGACACGTAGTCTAATCGTTAGTCGCTTTATAAAACGTTTCGATTAAAAAAGGGGGTGATAAAGATGAAGGAGACTTGGAAAAAACCGATGTTGGAAGTTCTTGATGTTAGCATGACAATGAATGGGCCGGGCAATGCAAATGCGGATTGTTTTGATGTGTCAGATGGGAAGCATGAAACCCACCACGGACAGTCAAACGCAAGTTGTTTACCAAACGATGTAGACAGTTAAACTTTACCTATCCATTAGCCCTTATACTTTTTCTAGGTGTAGGGGCATTCATTAAAAAGCAGGGGAGAGAAGATTGATGATAGATACTGTGAAAAAAATCGTTTATAAAGCTTTCGGTTTGAGTATTTCTAGTGATATTCCACTGTCAGAATTGCCCCAGACTAACACGGAAGAGAAATTGGCGGATATTTTTATACGGTACGCTAATTTATCAGAAATATGGTCCGATCTATCAGAGGGAAACAGGTACTTTGTTGTTAAAAAAGATTTTGTTTTATTTCATATTCCTGATATAGCCATTTTTTTAATTCAAAAGGGTAAAGAGATTCTTGTTTCACCTATAGATGGTTTCAAAGAAGATCAAATCAGACTCTACGTCCTAGGTACTTGTATGGGGGCACTATTAATGCAAAGAGAAGTACTTCCCCTACATGGAAGTGCATTAATGATCGATGGAAAGGCATATGCGATTGTGGGTAATTCAGGTGCTGGTAAATCAACACTTGCTTCCGTATTTTTAAAAAGGGGTTACCGACTCCTTAGTGATGATGTAATCCCGGTAACATTACGTGAGGATAACCTCCCAATTGTAACACCCGCCTACCCACAACAAAAACTTTGGATAGAAAGTTTAGATCAATTTGGTATGGATTCAAGATCCTTTCGCCCCATATTCAACAGGGAAACAAAGTTCGCAGTTCCAGTTCCAGAACAATTTGCAACCGAACCAGTCCCTTTGGCCGGGGTATTTGAACTTAATAAAACGGATAACGATGAGATTGAAATCCACCCTATTAAAAATCTTGGAAAACTACATACCCTGTTCAACCATACATACCGGAATTTTTTAATTAATCGGTTAGGATTATTAGAATGGCATTTTAGTACAACTGCAAGCATAGTCAATCAAATTATCCTTTATCAAATTAAGCGGCCTGATTCTTACTTTTCTGCTAATGAGTTAGCAGATTTAATTTTAAATAAAATAGGTGAAGGGGAGGAAGTCACATGATTAAAAACCAAAGTATTCTTAGTCAGGAACAGGGAAACATTGTAAGCGATATGGACGGCGAGAAGGTGATGTTAAGTATCCACAATGGTAAATATTACAATCTGGGACATATGGGAGGGGAGATTTGGGAACAAATTAAAGACCCTATAACGACAGAAGATTTAATAGCATATTTAATGGATCATTATGATGTGGAGCGGGACGAATGCCAGGAACAGGTGCTGTCCTTTTTAAATCTATTATTAGATGAAAAGCTCATTAAAACAGGGGAAGGTGCAGCATTTTAAGTGTCTCATGAAAGGTGCCTTAATCAAGCTATCCTGAAAGGGGGTGAACAAAATGAAAGGTAAGTGGAAAAAGCCTGTTTTAGAATCCTTAAATGTTAAACAAACAATGAATTGGGATTGGTGGGACCAGTTTGAACATTGGTGGGAGGAGAATTGCAATCCGGGTGGTGGTAGCCTTGGTGACAGTTAATTTAGTTTTCCATCAATAATCTTACATAACCAACCTCTATATTTTCTGAAATATAAAGGTTGGTTACCAAATTAATACTGTTATTCATGTTAATAATTCTTTGGATTCTTTTAGATGTATTTAACATAGTTTTGTTAGAAAGGAACAATGAACCTTATGAAAAAAATAAAAACTTTTTTTTCATTAAAATGGAAAACAAAATTACTATTACTGGAAGCTTTTATTTGTCTAGGGAGGGCACGTTTTCTCAAAGGTATGCCTTTCTCCAAAATCGCCCCATCCCTAGGTGAAAGCTCAAAAGAAACCACTTATACCGCAGACATAGAACACAAGGTAATATTGAAAAATATACGGTCAGCAATACAAATTATAAGCCCGTACACTTTCTGGGAAAGTCAATGCTTAGTAAAAGCAATCGCTGGGCAGAAAATGTTGAAGCGTCGTCACATTGATTCGACTCTATATCTAGGCACTGCCAAGGATGAAAGTGGTAATTTGATTGCGCACGCTTGGTTACGAAGTGGATCATTCTATGTTTCGGGATCAGAGGGAATGGGGAGATTCACTGTTGTTGCTAAATTTGCAAAGGTAGTGCAAATGAAAAATCTAGAAGGAGAAAACTATGGATAACACACTTAATCTGTCGCATATCCCCAAAGAAGTAAAGTTAATTCTTGCATTACTAAAAGAGGGAAATGAACAATATATCGTAAAACATCAAGCAGAACTGTGTAACAAGATAGATTGGAAACTTTTCATAAATCAAGCGAAGCATCACCGTGTTTATCCTCTGCTCCATTCGAAGATAAAACTTCTAAAGGAAGAATTTGTTCCAACATATGTCAAAGAGTTTTTGCAGCAGCAATACATGCGAAATACATTTCAAATGCTCCATCTAAGTGGGGAAATGGAACGTGTTAGTAAATTATTTTCAGAAAGTCAAATAAATCTTCTTTTTTTAAAGGGTCCAGCACTTGCTCATGAACTATACGGTGATGTTTCGCTTCGTACTTCAAGTGATCTAGATATGTTGATCCCCATTGAAAAAATTGATCAAGCGGAACAACTTCTTATAAGTCAAGGGTACGAAAAAGATGACTATATACAAACTGTGTTGAATGACTGGAAATGGAGACACCATCATGTTACTTATATACATCCAGTAAAAAATATTAAACTAGAGATCCACTGGCGGCTAAATCCAGGCCCAAGTAAAGAACCAGGATTTTATGATTTATGGAAAAGGAAGAATAAAAGTCCACTCACAAATTTTCCTGTTTATTTACTAGGAAACGAAGATTTGTTTTTATTTCTTGTATCACATGGATCCCGACATGGTTGGTCACGCTTACGTTGGTTAGTTGATATTCATCACTTAATAAAACAGAACGTAGATTGGAAAACGGTGTACAAATTATTAAAAACAAACTATTTTTTGGGTGTAGGTGGACAGAGTATGATCTTGGCATCAGAGCTATTAAATGCACCAATAACAATGCAAATGAAATCATTATTTATATCCAAACGTTCAAAGAAACTAGCTCAGGGAGCAATATTTTACCTTGAGTCAATGATTAATTTGCATACTGACCCTGTTCCTGAAGATATTGCACGCTATCATAAACATCACTTGTTTTCTTTAATGTCTTTTCAGCAAAAATTTCTTTTCATTGTTAGCTTTCTGTATCCATATCCTGAAGATGCGGAAACACTTCCGTTACCAAAAAAGCTTCATTATTTATATTTTCCATTACGACCCCTATTATGGGCCTGGAGAAAGACAAGGAAAATAAGAAAGCATGCATTACCTTAGGGGGGAAACAAATGAGTCATGTTTTATATTTTTTAAAACAAATACACGCGTATTCTGGAAAAATTCTATATATAAATCTTATTGCAATGACTGCTATTAGTTTGCTCGAGGGTATAGGAATCATCTTATTGGTTCCGTTAATTAGTATGAGCGGGATTGTCGATATGGGTGCTGAGGAACTGCCATTTATGAGTTTGTTTGGCTTTGTGGAAAACATTCCAGATTCATTAAGGCTGCCATTGATTCTAGCAATATTTGTCCTTGTTGTAATAGCTCAAAATGTAGTGAGTAGACAATTAACCGTTAAAAATGCGGTCATTCAGCTTGGATTTTTGAGGCATATGCGTATGGAGACTTACGGTTCATTACTTTATGCGAACTGGAATTTTTTCATCAAACAAAGGAAATCCGACCTTATAAATATATTAACTGCTGAGTTGGCACGCGCCAGCGCAGGAACAAATTCTTTTCTAAAATTCATGTCTTCCCTCGTGTTTACGTTGATTCAAATCGGGCTTGCTTTTTGGCTATCCCCAACTATAACTATTTTTGTGCTGCTATGCGGACTAGTTCTTATCTATTTTAATCGTAAATTTCTTATGAAATCCCTAGCGCTAGGAAAACGTAATTATGAACTTGGAAGAGACTACCTAGCTGGAATAACCGATCAGGTAAATGGCATAAAGGATATAAAAAGTAATACGCTGGAAAGCTCTAGAATGAATTGGTACGGTTCAATAACACATAGGATGCAATATGAACAAATAGAATATACAAAGTTAAAAACAACTTCCCAATTATATTATAAAATTGCATCAAGTGTATTGATAGCGGGATTTATCTATGTTGCAGTGTCTATGTTTAACGCCCAGGCAGGTCAATTAATGTTGATTATTATTATATTTTCAAGACTTTGGCCAAAAGTTGCAGGTATTCAATCATCAATGGAGCAAATAGCAACAACAATCCCAGCGTTAAAGGCTGTGAAAGCAATGCAACATGAATGTAGGAACGCTCGAGAATTTAAAATTGAAATAGATGATAATATCCCTCCCCTTAAACTAAATGACAACCTTCAATGTGACCATATTTATTTCAGATATGATCAAAGTAAAACGCACTATGCATTGCATGACATAAATATAACCATTCCATCGAATCAAATGACTGCTTTTGTTGGAAGGTCCGGCGCAGGAAAAAGCACATTAATTGATTTATTAATGGGCTTAAATCAACCAGAAAAGGGGCAAGTTTTAATTGATGGGAACCCCCTTAAAAGTGAAAGACTGCTGTCGTTAAGGCGTTCGATTAGTTATGTACCGCAAGATCCATTTTTATTTAATGCCAGCATAAGGGAGAACCTGATGTTAGTTGAGCCTAACGCAGGTGACAAGGAAATGTGGGCGGCTTTGGAGTTTGCATCAGCCGATGCATTTGTTAATAGACTTCCAGATAAACTTGAAACTATTATTGGTGACCGCGGAATAAAACTATCTGGGGGGGAACGGCAGCGACTTGTATTGGCACGAGCTATCCTGCGAAAACCTACCATCTTGGTGTTGGATGAAGCAACAAGTGCCCTTGATACGGAAAATGAAGCGAAAATTCAGGAAGCGCTAGATAGATTAAAAGGAAAAATGACAATCATAGTAATTGCACATCGATTATCGACAATCAGGAATGCAGATCAAGTTGTTGTATTAGAGGAAGGAAAGGTAATCCAAAAGGGTGGATTTGCCCAACTGGCGGATGAGAAGAAAAGTATGTTTAGTCATTTACTGCGAAATCAGCTGGAAGCAAGATAAATAGGCAATCACCGATATAAGAAAGGGAAAAAAGCCATGGAATTCTCAAAAAGGGATATGAAAATGCTTCAGGGGGTAGCTATTTTGTTTATGGTTTCACTTCATTTATTTACTAGGAAAGAGGTAAATGGATTATACGAAACCTTTCCTATGATCAATGGAGTACCACTTATTTATTATATCGGTTTATTTGGAGATGCTTGTGTCCCTATCTACTTGTTTGCAAGTGGTTATGGTCTTTCTATTAGCTTTGCCAAAGGAAACAATCCAAGAAAGAACAGCAAAAGAATTTTAAAACTGCTTATTAATTTCTGGATTATTCTTTTTATGTTTATTGGTATTGGATTCTTAACCGGAAAAATGGAAGCATTTCCGGGAGGGATTAAAGACTTTTTGCTTAATTTTTCATTACTCTCTAATTCATATAACGGAGCATGGTGGTACCTACAAACGTATGTCATTATAGTTCTATTAGCTGCTTCCATCATTAAATGGGTGAAGAGAAATCACTCGATTGTTGTATTAATGGTTTCGGGATTTATCTATTTGGTGACCTATATACAAAGAATAAAACAAGTAATTGATTTGGGAGATAATACAATTTTAATTATGGTAGTGAACGCTATTGTCTTATTCGGCACATCACAATTTGCATTTGTAATAGGCATCATTTTTGCAAAAGAGAAGATTTATTCGAAACTCTACAACAGATTTAACACTATAAGTTTTAAAAATATGTGGTGTGTTTTCAGTATGATCATGTTGGTAATAATACATGGACTTTATGAGTCTATGATAGTCGCTCCGTTTACAGCGGTTCTATTTATTTGTTTCTTTAGCCTAACGGACAAGAAGGGGTTTACACAAAAAATCTTTACCTTCTTTGGAAACCATTCCACAAATATTTGGTTAACGCATATGTTTTTTTATATATCCTTCTTTCCGGAATTAATCTTTGCACCTAAGTATCCAGTTCTAATTTATTTATGGCTACTTACACTTTGTTTAATAACATCCTTTATAATTAATCTTATCTACAAGCCTGTAATAGCAATAATAGAAAATAAAACTATACCAGTTCCTGCTGAGTATACGGTTAGGAAGGAAAAAATAACTTAATTTTCCGAAACAGGTAGTTGAAATCAAAACTTATTAGCATTTGAGTTTACTGCATTAAAAGGGAGAGCGATTACCATTGAAAAAAGTAGGAGGTAAGCTTTTGATAGGTCTTCTAATTATAGTTGTTGTCTTGGCAGTTTATACATATTGGGACAATAATCGGATTACCATAGCGAGGCAAGAAATAACAATAGATGATCTGCCTGAACAATTTGAAGGCTTTGAAATTCTACAAATTACCGACCTACACGAAAAGGTATTTGGTAAAAATCAAAAGAGTTTAATAGATGCGATTAACTCGATTAATTATGATGCAATTGTCTTTACCGGGGATATGCTGGATGGGGTTGAAAGTACAAATTATAAATACTTTTATACACTTATAGATGGCATTAATAATAAAGAGCATGCATGGTACGTACCTGGAAACGCTGACCCAGAAAGTTATCAAGTGAACCAAACTGTTGAAAAAAGTGAGTTTATTCAAGGAATGGAAAAAAGAGGAGTTACGTTCCTAGAGAATTTTGATACTATTTCAGTAGATGGCAAAAGCCTTCGTTTTGTAAACTTTGAGCTATCAATAGGAAATGTGGGGATACCAAATGGAATCCCAAAACCATCTTATGCAGCAAATAGACAGTACCTGTCCTATCAAAAAGAACTAATGCAGGAATTAAAAAATATAGAGGAAGCTGATACACTTATTGCACTTAATCATTATCCTGTTGTGGATCCGCGAATTGATCATATTTTAGACTCACCCAATTTGGAAATGCCGGATTATGATTTATTAATGGCGGGACATTACCACGGGGGGCAAATTCGCCTTCCTTTAATTGGAGCCCTTTTTGTGCCAGAAGCCTGGTATGACAATGGTGGTTTTTTCCCACCTCAGGATCGGGTGAAAGGTCTGTGGGAATATAAAGTTCTGAAACAATATGTAAGCACTGGCTTAGGAAGCAGTGATGCAATCTCTTTTTTAAAGTTCCGCCTATTTAATCCACCGCAAATCAATGTGTTGAGCCTAAAAAGGGGCAACTAAAAATTAAAAAATACTTAGAACATCCGTTCCTGTTCGAGGCTATATTGTGATATACTGGAAAAAAACACTCCGAATCAGGTGAAAAATATGAGACTAATATTAGCCGAAAAACCATCCGTGGCGAAAAACATTGCGGACGCACTGAAAATAAAAAATAAGAAAGACGGTTATTTTGAAGGTAATGGTTACCTTATTACCTGGGCTTTCGGTCATCTTCTGCAACTCTATGATGCAAAAGATTATGATAGTAAAATGGCTAGGTGGAAGCTGGACAACTTTCCGTTCATCCCGGAAAAATTCAATTACAAAGTAAAAAGTAATCCGCGCAATCGGGACCAGGCCGATGGTGGAGCAAGGAAACAGTTGAAAATTATACAGTATTTGATGCGAAGAACTGATGTGGAATTAATTATTTCTGCTTGTGATTTTGATCGGGAAGGACAGGTAATAGGGGATAGCATCATAAATAACCTCAAACCGAATAAGCCCGTCTATCGGCTGTTAATTAATGAATGGACTCCAGATGAGGTACGCAGAGGATTGGAACAAATGAAGCCAAACCAGGCGATGCAGTCATTGCAAGATGCAGGTATCAGCAGGCAATGGGCTGATTGGGTGCTGGGGATTAACTTGACGTCTGTTGCTACATTGAAATATCAAAAGGGTAGTGGAAAGGCGTTGAATATCGGCAGGGTTCTATTGCCAACGTTAAAAATTATTTATGACCGAGATAAGGAAATAGAAAAGTTTGTCCCCGAAGACTACTTCAAATTAACCGCAACCTTTCAAACGGAAGAACAACAAGAATATCAGGGTACATATATGGAAGGGAAAAAAGAAAAATTCAAAGAAAAACCAACGTTAGAGACGATTAAAGAACAACTTTCAGGTAAACCAGCAACAATTATCGACAAACAGGTGGAGAAGAAGAAAGAATTTCCTCCATTTCTGTTTAATCTTTCTAATTTACAGGGGTTCATCACAAATAAATATAATGGCTGGACTTCTGACAAGGTGTTGAAAGTTGCTCAGTCATTATATGAGAAAAAGTATATCACGTATCCGCGTACATCAAGTACAGCACTCGATGAAAGTTTAGTAGGGAAAGCAGCGAATGTATTAAAAAAACTTTCGGAAAATCTGCCATATCAAGATGAAATTAAATTCATGAAATCAAAACGTGTATTCAATAGTGCCAAGGTTGAAAGCCACAGCGCCATTATTCCAACATACATGAAACCCTCAAGATTGACAGGGGAGCAGGAGCTGGTTTATACGGCAATTAAAAACCGGTTTATCATGCAGTTTATGCCAGTTGCCATTTATGAGGAGACGAAACTAGTTACCAAAGTGGCGAACGTGGAGGCTACAGGATTATTTTACTCTAAAGGTAAGGTACAGCTTGTTGAAGGCTGGAAAAAGGTTGAAAAAATCCAATCCAAGGATACGCTTTTACCTATAGTCCAAAAAAATGATCTTGTACATGTAATAGATTCTAAGGTTTCCTCCCATGTAACAAAACCTCCAAAGAATCATACGGAGAAAACATTGCTGCGGGTAATGGAGACATGTGGGAAGAGCATGAAAGAAGATGAAGTAGAAGAAATAATGGGTGGGATATTGACCGGATTCAGTATTGGAACACCTGCAACTAGGGCGGAAACAATCAAGAAATTGAAGGATATTGGTTATATCACTTCCCACAGTAAAAATCTGGTATGTACAGATCTTGGTAACAAATTGGTAGAAACTTTTCCAGTCCTCGAACTATTTGATCTTGAGTTTACCGGCCGTTTGGAGAAGACCCTATCAGATATTGAAAAAGGTTCTGTAACAAAAGAGGAATTTCTAAGTGTTGTATATAACTTCACCCAAAAGTCGGTTGAAACAATTAAAGCTGATCAAGCAGGAATTATAAACCAAATTACATCTGCTAAAATTTCAAAAGAACCGCTTGGGAAATGCCCGCAGTGCGGAGGAAATATTATCGAGGGAAAAAAGGGATTTGGATGCAGTAACTGGAAAAGCGGATGCAAATTTGTTATTTGGAAAAATGATAAATACCTCGCTACCATGAAAAAAAAGCCAACCAAAACAATGGTGAAATCCTTATTAAACAATGGGACAGCATATGTAAAAGGCCTGGCAAGCAAAAAAGGAAACAAATTCAATGCGTATTTACGGTATGAAAAGAATCCAACAAATGATTACTACAGCTGGAGGATGGAATTTAAGAAGTAGTTTCCTTAGATAAGACAACCGCATCTGGTTGTCTTTATTTTTTCACCTGCTATCCTTAAGATAAGGACTAAACATACCCAAATAGGAAAAACTATGGGAAACGAATACAAAACGATCCAGTGGAAAAAAAGAGCAAATGATTTTCGGATATATAAATGAGGTGAGATAGTGAATAAATTAGCTAATGAAAAAAGTCCATACCTTTTGCAACATGCTGAAAACCCAGTAGATTGGTACCCTTGGGGGGATGAGGCTTTTAACAAGGCGAAACAAGAGAATAAACCAATATTTCTTTCGGTCGGCTATAGTGCTTGCCATTGGTGTCATGTTTTCGCCCACGAATCATTCGAGGACGTAGAGGTAGCTAAACTGCTTAATGAGCGATTTGTTTCTATTAAGGTTGATCGGGAAGAGCGACCTGACATTGATGCTGTATATATGAAGGTATGTCAGATGATGACTGGCCAAGGTGGATGGCCGCTTAGTATATTTATGACCCCAGAGAAAATTCCGTTTTATGCGGGTACATATTTTCCAAAAGAAAGTAGGTATGGAATGCCTGGGTTTATTGAAGTGATCACGCAGCTGTATCGTAAGTTCACAGAGGATCCTGACCATATCTCTGAGGTTACGAAAAGTGTGACACAGGCCCTGCAGCAAACAGCAACTCAAAAGAGCGAGCAACGGTTAACGAAAGATGTAGCGGATAAAGCCTTTCATCTGCTTGAGAAATTATTTGATCGAAAGCATGGTGGGTTTGGTGGAGCACCGAAATTCCCGGCACCACATAATCTGCTTTTCTTGATGCGCTATTATAATACAACAGGTAATGACGCAGCTTTGGAAATGGCTGAGGTGACGCTGAAGGCAATGGCCAAGGGTGGAATTTATGACCATGTTGGATTTGGATTTTCCCGTTACTCTACCGACGATGAATGGCTTGTCCCACACTTTGAGAAAATGCTTTATGATAATGCGCTGCTATTAATGGCCTATACGGAATGCTATCAGTTGACTGGAGATTCGTATTATCAGGAGATAGGAGAAGAAATCATTGGATTTATCACCCGGGAAATGATAAATGCTGAAGGTGTGTTTTATTCGGCTATTGATGCAGACTCTGAAGGTGTCGAAGGAAAGTATTATATCTGGGAGAAAGAAGAGATTATAGGAATTCTGGATTCTGAACTTGGACAGCTTTATTGTGATGTATATGGCATTACAGAAAAGGGTAATTTTGAGGGAATGAATATACCAAACCAAATTGATACGGATCTTACGGCAATAAAGAAGGATTACAATCTTAATGATGAATTGTTATACAAGAAACTAGGATCCGGACGAAAACAATTACTGAAGGCAAGATCAGAAAGAGTTTATCCGCATGTCGATGATAAAATGTTAACATCCTGGAACGCTTTGATGATTGCAGCACTTGCTAAAGCAGGTAAAGTATTTGGCAGGCAATCCTATGTGGATACCGCCAAAAAGGCATTAGATTTTCTGGAGGAAAATTTAATCGTACATGATCGTGTTATGGCCAGATACCTGGATGGTGACGTGAAGCATAAAGGATATATTGATGATTACGCCTTTTTGCTATGGGCCTATGTTGAACTGTATGAGACAACCTATGAGTCATCCTATTTAAAAAATGCAAACAAAACTGCGGATGATATGTTTGACCTATTTTGGGACAAGCAGGATGGGGGATTTTTCTTTTATGGAAGTGATAGCGAGGAGTTAATCATGCGGGGCAAGGAAGTGTATGATGCTGCAATTCCATCCGGAAACAGTGTAGCAGCAGTGATGCTTACTCGCCTTGGCCATTTAACCGGTGAAACAGCTTACCTTGATAGGGTAGATGAGATGTACTATACCTTCAAAGATGATGTAGAGCCCTATGCGAATGGGAGTACTTTTTTCATGCAAAGCATTCTACTTACAGAATTTCCAACAAAGGAAGTTGTCATAATTGGCGATCAAACCGATAAAACGAGGCAGGATTTGATAGAAAAATTAAATAGGAGTTTCTTGCCGAGTACAGCTATACTTGTAGGTGAATCTTCCGCAGCACTGGGTAAGATTGCTCCATTTACGCATGAATACCGAAAAGTCGAAGGAAAAACCACCATTTATGTTTGTGAAAATTTTGCATGTAACAAGCCAACAACAGAACTAAAGCAGGCGATTACCATGATTGTCGATTAATAGTAAAAATTTCGGTGTAGGTGTAACTCCCTTTGTTTCAATTCAACGCAAAATTAGGGTATAGTTGAACTTATTAAATCGAGTAGAAGGAAAGGGACAGGGTTATATGCTTAAGGCTTATGCTTGGTTAACATTCTGCATTGTTATGTGGGGGAGTAATTTCATTTTCGGGAAATTATTGGTTCAGGAATTTTCCTCAACAATGTTAACCATGTTGCGTTTATTATTTATTGTACTATTTTTATTGGGAATTTCTATTTATAAAAAACATTTCATCTGTTTGAAAATAACGGATTTGCTGGCAATCATTTTCTTAGGTATTGTTGGTGTCTATATCAATCAATGGACCTTTTTTATTGGGCTGCAAACCGCTGATACAACAGTATCCGCATTAATATTGGCGACAACACCTATTTTAACCGGTTTTTTGGCTGCAATTTTTTTAAAGGAAAAGATTACGATTCGTATGGTAATGGGGTCTATCGTAGCAATTATTGGGATCTTCTTTGTTGTTACAAAGGGAAGTTTCTCATCTATCCATGTTGAAAAGGGACTGCTTTGGATTGTGGTTACCATGATTTCATTTGCTATTATGATTATTATCACGCGGTTACTTTCCAATCGAATTGATCCACTTACGATTACACTTTATTCGAATTTAGTGGGATTTATTGTTGCTGTACCATTTGCGTTTACGATAGATAACCCAATTCGCATAAGTAATGATGCCGCTGATTGGGCTTTATTAATCGGAACAGCGATTGTCGTTCACGGGATAGCCACTCTGATATGGAATAATAATATTCGGCATGTTGATGCATCAAAGGCATCCATGTTATCGAACTTAGAACCGTTTGTTGCGATGATTGTGGGTCTGGTTATCTTGTTCAAACCGGTTACTGGAATTGAGATTTTTGGATCGTTGTTAATTGTTGGTGGTGTAGTTCTGTCAACATATCAACGGAAGAAACATTATAATCGGACCGTATCAAATAAGTAATGAAATTTTTATAACAGAGTATAAGAAAAGCATTGCCCGAAGCAATGCTTTTCTTATGCTTAAAATATATACGAAAATTTGTCTAGCCAGCTGCTAAACGGGGCGCCCTGAGCTTTCCCACACTATATAAGTTCTTTTAAATGCAGCTTTTGTATTTTACCACTTGGCGTTTTTGGCAACTCATCAATAAATGTAATTTCGTTTGGACGTTTTACCTCTTCCAGGTTTTCTTTTGCATATTGAAATAATTCTTCCATTGTTAAGAGATGTGCCTCCTTTAATACGACTATTGCATGAAGAACTTCTCCTAGTTCTTTATGTGGCGTTACAATGATAGCTGCTTCTTGAATTGCAGGATGGTCATGGAATACACGTTCCACTTCGATTGATGAAATAGCATCCTTGCCATTTAACAGAATATCCTTCTTGCGATCGACAATGGTCACGTGTCCCTTTCCATCTATTGTGCCTTTATCACCTGTATGCAGCCACTCATCATCACTGCCGATAACTCCCGGACCTTTTACGATGATTTCACCAATTTCTTTGCCATCTTGTTGCACATCTATTCCCTGGTCATTAACCACACGTATTGTTGTACTTACCATTCTAATCCACCTCTTAAAGATAAGACATAGTTTTCTTTTACGAATTATCAAAATTATACCATACTTTTGAAAACGTTTTAAATAAAACAAGATGGAATACTAATTGAATTTTTATTGTATGCAATGATTTCATGATAGACTTAATAGAAAAGGAGTGGTAATTATATGGGGAAATTAACAGGGAAAACGGCTATTGTAACTGGGGCCAGCAGCGGTATTGGCGCTGCTGTTGCGGAACAACTTGCTGATGAAGGTGCAAACTTGGTGCTGGCTGCCCGGGGGAAAGACAGATTGGATGCTGTTGCTACAAAGATTAGCGGGAACGTGATTGCTGTTGTGACAGATATGGCAAAAAAATCAGATGTTGATAAATTGGCATCTGAAGCAATGAAAGAATTTGGCCAAATCGATTTCTATGTCAATAATGCCGGAGCTGTTCTTGGATCACGTATCCAAGATGGGCAAACTGACAACTGGGATCAAATGATTGATACGAATATTAAAGGTGTTTTATATGGGATTAATTCGGCATTGCCAGGCATGCTAGAACGTTCTTCAGGTCACATTGTGAATATTGCATCTGTCTCAGGGCATGAAGTAAATAAGGTGAGTGCTGTTTACAGTGCAACCAAATTTGCGGTTCGTGCTTTATCCATGAGCCTAGAAAAAGAGCTGGCCAGGACTGGCGTGCGTGTTACAAATATTTCACCAGGTCAGGTGGATACAGCAATTGCCTCCAAACCGAGTGATCGCAAACCATTAGCACCAAGCGATATTGCGAAGGCAGTAGTGTATGCTGTTACCCAACCAGACTACGTGAATGTAAATGAAATAACTGTACGGCCGGTATAACCAGATTGGGGTGGTGCAGAACGCGTACCACCCTACATATCCTCAATTGAATCATAGTTGGACATTAAATCCAGGTGAACAACTTCCCATAAATAGATGGATGCAATGGTGAAATGTGGATCCCACAAGGCAGCCTTTTCTACCAAAACAGCTCGCCGTTCCGATTGGTCAACTTGATAGAGCCATTTGGCACCCCGCTGGATCCCTATATCATCAAGCGCTAAGACATTCATCCGCCCTAAGGAAAAAATCAAAAACATCTCCGCTGTCCATTTACCAATTCCTTTAATACTAGTTAATAGTTTAATAATAGCAGCATTATCAAGGTCATCCAGTCCACTTAAGTCAATCACACCTTGAACAACCTTTTCGCTTAAATCTTTTATATAAACAACTTTTCGTTTGGACAATCCAACATTACGAAGCTCTTCGTCCGACTTTCCTAATATTCCTCCCGCTGTAACCTGTTGCTCTAAAAGTGTTTCCAGGCGCATAAATATAGCGGCAGCCGCCTGAACAGATATTTGTTGGCCGATAATGGATCTGACCAATGATAAAAAATAGTCCGGTCTTAGCGTAAATTCGACATTACCGATGCAGGCTACCAATTCTTTCATCAACGGATCTGCCTCACAAAGTTCTAAAACTGCTGGATCATCTGCTTTTATCGTTAATTTTTCCATCTTGCACCTCATTTCTCGTAACACTAAAATAACGTAAAAATGTTAGATAATCAAAAAATCCCATGTGAATATTAGCCTATTAAATAAAAGTTTGCTATTATAGATATGATATCAAAAATATTTTTGAAGTATTGAATGATAGTACATAAGCAATAATTATGAAAGTCAATATCTTCTTAATTAATGGTAAAAGAAAGGTGGATGTTACGTGAATACGAATAAACCAAGAATCGTCATTCTGGGAGCAGGTTATGCCGGAATGATGACAACCAAACGCTTAACTCAAAAGCTGGGTGCAGAGGAAGCGGAGATTGTGCTCGTTAATAAACACAATTACCACTATCAAACAACCTGGTTACACGAAATCGCAGCTGGAACAAGAAATCAAAACCAAGCGCGGATGATGATCAGTGATGTCTTCAATCCAAACCGTGTTCGTTTGATTTACGATTCAGTTGTTGAAGTGAAAAAAGATGAAAAACGTGTGTTACTTGAAAACAGTGAAATATCCTATGATTATTTAGTTATTTCCCTTGGTTTTGAAACAAATACGTTCGGAATCAAAGGAATGGAAAAAAATGCATTCTCTATCCAGGATATTGAAACAAGCCGTTTAATTAGTGAGCATATTGAATATCAATTTGCTAAATATACATTAGATCCTAAAGCTAAAAAAGAAGATTTAACAATTCTTGTTGGCGGGGGCGGATTCACTGGAATTGAGTTTGTTGGTGAATTAGCTGAACAGGTTCCAAAGCTTTGCAAAAAATATGACATAGACCCAAGTATTCCTAAGATTATCAATGTGGAGGCTGCACCAAGCATTCTACCAGGATTCAATGAAGTGCTTGTTGCTTATGCAAAGAAATCATTGGAAGACCGTGGAGTAGAATTTAGAATTGGTGCTAAAATTCAAGAATGCAAAAAGAATAGTTTTGTAATCAATGATGGGGAAGAGGTTAAAGCTGGTACAATCGTATGGACTGGCGGTGTAACAGGTAACTCCATCCTAAGTAAATCTGGATTTGAAATTACTAAAGGAAAAGTTACTGTAAATGAAGATTTACGTGCTCCTGGTGAAGAAGACATTTTCATCATTGGTGACTGTGCGTGGGTTATGAACAAAGAAGAAGGACGTCCATTCCCTCCAACAGCTCAGGCTGCTATGCAGCATGCGGATACCTGTGCATCAAATATTAAAGCATTGCTTCAAGGCGGAGCATTAGAGTCATTTGTTTTTGATGATAAAGGCACAGTAGCATCACTAGGTAATGCAGATGCAATGGGAACTGTATTCTCAGGTACTAAACTATATGGTAAATCCGCTTCTGCAATGAAAAAGGTAATCGATAACCGTTATCTTTTCTTACTTGGCGGACCGAGACTAATCCTTAAAAAAGGAAAGCTTCGTCCATTTTAATTGGTTAAGGTAATCAATAAAGATCTCCAGAAGAGGAGGGAACGTTGTTGAATAAGAGTGTATTTTGCTATCTATTAGTTACTATAGCTTCCTTAGTTGGGTATGTAGTGGCAACTCGTACAATGGAAAACAGTCGCGATTTCCGTTAATGACCAACTAATATTGATAAAATCCCTAAAGGTAATTTCCATTTCCTTTAGGGATTTTTAGTACTCTTTTCAGCTCAATATATGTTTAAATTGCAGTTGTAAAATTGCGGTTTCTGTCACAGATATTGTTTGATAAATAAGCGATAATAAGAGTATATATTATATTGGTAAGGGGGGATATTCATGACTACAGGTATTTGGATATTATTATCCTTTTTGTTTGTTGCTGCTTTAGCTGGAACGATCTTTGCTTTTAAACAAGAGGAAAGAAAAATGAAAAAATATGAAGCAGAAGGCGACACAACGGCAGATGAATTACGCCGTTCCCATGAATATGAAACATCATCGTTAAAATCTAATGTGCCACTACTATCATCTATATATATCGTAACAATCATTTTAGCCATCATTGCATTTATTATATATATAAATTAACACGTTTTTCGCCTAGTTTAATATCACCACAGTTGATATAAACTGTGACGTAACTTTATATGAGTGTTAATCCAGCGCTGCGGAAAAAACCAGCGCTTTCCGTGGGCGAGTGGCGATCCTCCAAGTTTATAGATTTTGCGGCAATCTTTTTAGATAACAGCTTAAATTAATATGAACATACATGGCTTAAATGTAAAGGGCCGTGTATGTTTTTTAGTAAAGTCAAATATGTTGTTGACAATGGATAGGTGATGGGATAGTATTTTTATTGATAATGATAATCTTTATCAATTATCCGGGCTTTTTTCGGTACATAGATTTTAATAATCAGAAGGAGGTATTCAATATGAAAAAAATACTGATTGTGGTCTGTATCTTATTTCTATCATTGTTGGCTGCATGCAACGAACCAAGCGAAGAGGAGAAAAAGACGAAAGATAAAAATACGACCGATCGGGAAATCAAGATAGAAGATGCAATGGGCACGCAAACCCTTAAAAGTACTCCGAAAAACATTGTTGTTCTTGAATGGTCATATGCTGAAGATTTGTTAGCCCTGGGTGTTCAGCCAATCGGGGTGGCCGATTTAGATGGGTATAATAAATGGGTCAATGTGGATAAAAAGCTGACAAAAAGTGTGAAGGATGTTGGTACTCGTCAAGAGCCAAACCTGGAGGCAATTTCCAGATTAAAACCTGATCTCATTATCGCCGTTAAATATCGACATGAAGATATTCTGGATAGTCTGAAGGACATTGCACCAGTTGTTACGTTTGCGCCATATTCAGAAGAAGCAACGAAAAATCAATATAAGAACATGAAAGAGGAATTCAAAAAGGTTGCAACAATCGTTGATAAAACAGAAAAAGCAAACCTTGCTATTACTGATTTGGAAGAATTCATTGAAGATCAAAAGAATCGTATAAAGGATGCTGGATTAGAAGGGTCTAAATATATTGCGACGCAAGCATTTTCCGCACAGAATACACCAACTTTACGACTGTTCACAAATAATTCCATTGTCTCACAAATCATGTCCGACCTTAGCCTTGAAAATGCCTATGAATCGGATAAAGTGGAACCATATGGCTATAGTGAAGTAACGGTGGAAGCCCTACAAAACTTTCAAAAAGAAAATCTTCAATTCCTGTATATTGTTCAGAACGATGACAATATTTTTGAAAATCAGTTAAAAGGTAATCCAGTATGGGAAAACCTAAGTTTTGTCAAAAATGGCAACACGCATCAACTACCTGGAGATACATGGACATTTGGCGGGATATTATCTGCACATGTATTGACGGAACAGTTAGTTGATGCCTTGGTAGAAGAGTAATCGTATGGGTACTTCTTTTAAAAATTCAATAATAGCGGTTCTTACCTTTGGTGGTGGAACCGCGCTTTTATTCCTTTTTACGTTTATACATATTAATCAGGGCAATGTATCAATTCCAATTACAACTGTGGTTGATGCTATCTTTCAGCCGGAAGATACATTAGCGCACCATACAGTAAGGATTCTCCGGTTGCCAAGGGCGATGATGGGGATACTTGCTGGGGGAGCGCTTGCCGTGGCCGGTGTTGTATTGCAGACAGTAACAAAGAACCCGCTATCTTCAGCTAGCACGTTGGGTATCCATTCAGGTACCTATTTTGCCGTAGTGGCAAGTACTGTATTTTTCCCTATTGCACTTTTGGGAAACGGTATTGTAGTTGCTTTTCTGGGCGGGATTATCACATTTTTGATCGTGTTCATTCTATCTGGCGGAAATAAGGCAACGCCAGTACGCATGGTATTGGCAGGAATGATTGTAACGTTTTTATTCTCATCCTTGACAAGTGTGCTGCAAATATTTTATGAAAATGAGACGGCTGGCCTGTTCCTATGGGGATCGGGAACATTGATCCAAAATGATTGGAGCGGAGTTCAGTTTTCCTATCCATTTGTGATTATCGGCTTCCTAGTTATACTTGTGATGTCATTTAAACTTGATACGTTAAAGCTTGGCGATGATGTAGCGATTGCCCTTGGACAGAACGTTGGTACTGTCAAATTTATTTCAATCATAGCAGCAGTAATGCTTACGTCTGTGACAGTCAGTGTAGTTGGACCGATCGGATTTGTCGGGCTCGTGGCACCGCATATTATTAAACTTATAGGTTATCGGAAGCATGTCCCCCTAGTAATTGCTTCCTTCATTTGGGGCGGGAATGTGCTGCTTTTGGCCGATATCCTGGCAAGAGTTATTGATCCATCGTTTTCCGAATTGCCGGTAGGTGCAATTACTGCATTAATCGGGGCACCGTGGTTAATCTGGCTCGTGTTACGGATGAAACGCAACCATTATGGGGAGGAAAATACTTCTGTAATTGCTGGTAAAACAACAGTGGCAATGCCATTAAAGATAATTATTCCAACTCTGATTGGATTAATTATCCTAGTGTTGTTTGCTAATCTGGCATCAGGAAATTATGGGTTTGAACCCGTGTTGATTTTTCAAGCATTTTTTGGCGATTCAAATGAATTTATGAAAAACTTAGTTCTGGACTTACGACTGCCCCGAGCTATGGTAGCACTGACAAGTGGTATGGTCCTAGCAGTGAGCGGATTGATTTTCCAAGGGGTGCTTCGAAATCCATTGGCGGACCCATCGGTAATTGGAATCACCTCGGGAGCCGGAGTCGGGGCATTGTTAACGATGTTTGTGTTTGGGGTATCAGCAATATGGATTCCAATTGGCGCGATGATCGGTTCATTTGTATTTTTCTTGGCAGTTATGCTTCTCGCCATCCGGGCTAAGTTTCAACCAACGATATTGGCTTTACTTGGAATCGGTATCTCTGCCTTTGGTTCAGCCATTATACAAATTCTTGTTGTTCAATCGGACCTTGGGGTAGCCGGGGCATTAACGTGGTTATCCGGAACTACGTATGCGAAGGGCTGGCACGAGTTTATCTATTATTTGATCTGGCCAATTGTGATTATTTTTCCTATATTAGCATGGCGAATTTCCGTGCTGGATACATTGTCCTTGGGCGACGACACAGCAAAGGGCCTTGGCTTGCGGGTAATGTCATCCCGGTTTCAATTAGCATTTTTGGCAACAGTTTTGGCTGCGCTAAGTGTGGCTGCCGTTGGTGCAATCGGCTTTATTGGATTAATTGCTCCACATGTAGCACGGCTCCTGGTCGGTCCGTCCAATCGACGATTATTACTTGTTACGATTTTAATCGGGGGATTGTTGCTATTGGTTGCAGACGTACTTAGCCGAACTTTGTTGGCACCAAATGAAATCCCATCCGGAATAATCGTAGCAATCATTGGTGCACCTTATTTCTTATGGTTGATGAAAAAGAGGGCGTAATTAAAAGAAAAACCGGACCTAATTTCAGCCCGGTTTTTCTTTTATCATGATGTTTGTTTTTGACGGATCCAGTTTATGAGACCTCCGTGTAAAATGATGTTAACCTGACGTTCTGATAACGTATGGCGGACATCAATTTTATCACTTTTCCCTTTAATTGATACAGAAAACTCATTACTGTTTTGAATTTTATTGCGTAAATCCTTAAATTCTAAAATATCACCTTGGCTTAGTTTATGCTGATCCTCTTCGTTTGCGAATACTAACGGAACCACACCAAAGTTGACAAGGTTTTGCCAGTGAATGCGGGCAAAGTCTTTTACGATTACAACACGAAGTCCTAGATATCTCGGTGCTAACGCTGCGTGTTCACGACTTGAACCTTGACCGTAATTATAACCACCAACAATTGCATGGCCGCTTCTATCTTTACTTTCCATTCCGCGGTCATAGTATGTTGGATCAACCGCTTCAAAGGTGAATTTACTGATTTCCGGAAGATTACTGCGGAAGGGGAGGACGCGCGCCCCACCTGCAAGTATTTCGTCTGTCGAGATATTATCCCCAACGTTAAGTAGTATAGGAAGATTTAATTCATCGGGTAATGCATCCATTTCTGGGATCGAAACAATATTTGGTCCTTTAATTAACTCAACTTTTTGGGCATCGTCGTAGGATAAAGGTTTATCCAATAAGCGATCATCTACATTTGGATCTTTAGGATCTTTGACCTTTGGATACTTAAAATCCATTGTGCGCGGATCCGTAATTTTTCCAGTTAAAGCAGATGCTGCAGCGGTTTCGGGACTGCATAGGAATACACTGTCTTCTTTGGAACCAGAACGTCCCGGGAAGTTTCGTGGTGTAGTTCGCAGGCTGTTACGGCCAGTCGCAGGCGCTTGCCCCATACCGATGCACCCATTACAGCCTGCTTGGTGCAATCTGGCTCCAGACTGAAGTAAACTTGCGATGTGCATTTCCTGTACCAGATTCGTAAGCATTTGCCGTGAGGTAGGGTTAATGTCAAAGGAAATACTGTCTGCAATTTGGCGGTCCTTTACAATTTCGGCTGCAACAGCAAAGTCTCTGAATCCCGGATTAGCAGATGATCCAATATATGATTGGTAAATTGGGGTATTTTTTAATTCGCTTGCTTTCACTACATTTCCTGGACTGGATGGTTTCGCCACTAATGGCTCCAGTTTGGAGAGGTCAATCGTATCATTTAAATCATAAGTTGCACCTTTATCTGCTTTCAACTCAATCCAATCATCTTCCCGGTTTTGATCCTTCAAAAATCGTTTGACTTCTTTATCAGATGGGAAAACGGTTGCGGTCGCACCAAGCTCTGCACCCATATTTGCAATTACATGACGATCCATTGCGGAAAGATGCTCGAGACCTGGTCCATAATATTCGATGATTTTGCCAACGCCACCTTTAACATCATAACGGCGCAGCATTTCCAAAATGACGTCCTTTGCACTTACCCAGTCTGGAAGTTCACCAGTTAGTTCCACACCCATAACTTCTGGCATTTTAATGTAGATAGGTTCGCCGGTAATAGCCATTGCCACATCGATTCCGCCTGCACCAATAGCAAGCATTCCCATACATCCATTGGCACATGTATGACTGTCAGAACCGAGTAAGGTTTTCCCAGGCTTTGCTAAACGCTGCATGTGAACAGGATGACTAACACCATTCCCCGGGCGGCTGTAATGGAGCCCGAATCTTCGTGTAGCACTTTCAAGGAATAAGTGGTCATCTGGGTTCTTACTATCAACCTGAATTAAATTATGGTCGACATACTGTGCAGAAGCCTCGGTTTTTGCATAGTCTAAACCCATTGCTTCAAGCTCCAGCATTACCATAGTTCCTGTTGCATCCTGTGTTAATGTTTGGTCAATCTTCAGGCCGATTTCTTTGCCCTTTTCAATTGAACCTGAAACCAAGTGATCTTTGATTAATTTTTGCGCGACATTTAACGGCACAATGTTACCTCCTCTTGATTAAATTTAAACTACCATCATGATAGCTTTTCACTGATGCAAAAAATCATGCGTTTTCCGTGCTAAATTCTGGATATTATTATCGCTGTTTGACGGGCAATAATTCCCCCGCCGGATAAAGTTTCACTTTATCCCTACTTAATCATTACCCCTCAACTCACTATATTCAAACAAAATTTGGAATATATTTGAATAAAAAAAGACCCACTTATTTAAAGTAGGGTCTTCAGAATAGTTGCGTATTATGCTTGTTTAACTGCTTCGATTTCAACGTTGATTTTAACTTCGTCACCAACCATAACGCCACCGGTTTCAAGTGCAGCATTCCATGTTAAGCCAAATTCTTTCCGGCTGATTTTAGTTGATCCACTGAAACCAGCTACTTCATTGCCCCATGGATCTTTACCTGTACCTTCATAGTCAATATCAAATGTTACGGGTTTTTTTGTTCCACGTATTGTTAAATCACCAGTCACATCATAATTGTTATCAGATTTCTTTTTTATATCTGTTGCAACAAACGTCATTTTTGGGTGGTTTTCCGCATCGAAAAAGTCGGCAGAGCGTAAATGATCATCACGATCTTTTTTACGCGTATCAATACTGCTGATATCTACGTTAAATTCAATTTTAGCATCCTCCAGATTTTCTGGATCTGCTTCGATTTCTGCTTCAAAGTCATTAAAAACACCTTTTGCTTTTGAAATCATCATATGCTTAACAACGAATTCTAACGAGCTGTGTGCTGCGTCAACATTCCATTTTACTTTTGCCATTATTAACTACCTCCAAGAATCATTTATATGTTGGTTACTTTTCGATACCTAGTATATAATTATTATGCAGTGATGTCAAGTAACTATTTTGCATTAATATAATGATAGTTTACCCAACTAATTATTTTCATAAACAACTAGCAAAAACTATTATGGTAAACTGGATGAAAGAAATATTTACTCCCAGAGGTGATGAACGCATGAGACAATTAAGTATTATTCCATGTGGAAAGAAGAAAATTTGGGATAAGCAACGAGACCATGGTCCAGCGAAGGCGAGCCAAACGTATATTGGAACATTTCACAGGTTATGCCGTAATTATGCGTTGCAATTTACTGATCAGTGGGTGGTTCTATCAGCAAAACACGGGTTTCTCTTACCTGCAGATATTGTTGATGAAAATTACGATGTGACGTTTAAGCAAAAACATAATTCAACGGAAATTATCACGATTGACCGTCTACAACAACAGGTTAGAGAAAAACAACTGGATCGCTATGATGAACTAATTATTCTGGCGGGTAAAAAATATAAAAAGGTTATTGCGGATAGTTTTAATTGTGACATGCCAAAGAAGTTTCCACTGGAGACATTTTCAGGGATGGGCTACATGCAGCAGGCATTAAAGCAGGCTGTTGCAGATAATCGTCCACTTCATTAACAAGCCGGCGAGCCGGGCAACGCCACCTTTTATTACGAGCTATCGAATTTAAAGATAGAACGTGGTAAAAGGAGGAATGAAGGATGAAACCAATATTAATTATTGATCCGGGTCATGGTGGAAGAGATCCTGGCGGGGGCTCAAATCGATTCTGGAAAGAGAAAGAAATGAGTCTTGCAATATCATTGTATCAATTTAAGCGGTATAACCAATTGGGTATTCCAGTTGAATTGACAAGGAGTACAGATATCACGTTGTCGCCAGAAGCAAGGACTAGAATCGTTCGAAATAGCGGGGCGTCGTTTTGTCATTCCAATCACATTAACGCAGGGGGCGGAGACGGAGCAGAAATCATTCATTCCATATATGGAGGAAAAAGGATGGCAGAAAAAGTGGCGAAGGAATTAAAAGCTTCTGGACAAAACATAAGACGTGTTTTCACCCGAATATTACCGTCCAACCCGAGGCTGGATTATTATTTTATGAATCGAAATACAGGAAATGTAACAACAGCAATCATTGAATACGGATTTGCTGATTCAACAAAAGATGATATTCAGCAGCTTCAATCCAATTGGAGAGAGTATGCAGAGGCTGTTGTAAGAGGGTTTTGTTTGTATACTAGTCATGACTATGCACCTCCAAAACAGAGAGCAGGAAGTGGTAAGGAGGTTCTGCGTTTACCTGCGACAGCCGATACATGGCGGGTATATCCACTAAATAAACAACCAATTAAAGGGAATGAGGTTGGTTTCCTTAAACCGGCGAAATTTAACGGGTTGCAATATCAGATTTATGGGAATCCATATCCGCATGTATACATAATAAAAACGCGGGATTATGGAATCGTTAATATTTATGCATCTTCTGAGATTGGGGCAATATTAAGTTAAAAGTACTGTAAATATTCGAAATCATCGATATAATGGAGAAGTAACTACAAATATGGGGGAGATTGGATGCAAATAACATATGAAACTACATGGGATTTAGACACGATTTTTCAAGGCGGAAGTGAATCGGGGCAATTTAACACTTACCTAGATGATATCAAGCGATCTTTGCGGGGACTATCAGAATCCGTAATGGAAATAAATCCGCATGATATTGATGCTGATATATTGACCAGCGTTGTTAACCAATTAGAATATACAACAAAAAGACTGGGGGAGGCTTTCGCATTTATTAGTTGTCTCAGTGCACAGAACGTAAAAGATGCGAAGGCAGGAATGCTGGTTGGAAAAAGAAGTGAATTAAAAGCGGAAGCAGATGCAATTAAAACTAATTTTGATCAAAAAATAATGCAAATTGACGATAAGAAATGGGAAAATCTTTTAACAGATCCTATTCTTCATGAGGTGGCATTTGTTTTAAATGAAGCCAGACAGGCAGCAAAGGACCAATTACCTGTTGAACAAGAGGTCTTGATGAATGATTTAGCGATTGATGGCTATCAGGGATGGAGTCAAATGTATGACACAGTGGTTGGTAACATGGGGGTGGAATTAGAAGTGAATGGGGTGCGAACATCCTATTCAATGGGACAGGCTTCCAATAAATTAAGTGATCCGAATCGGGCAGTACGCAAACATGCAGCAGAACAAATTGATAAAGAATGGAAAGCGAATGCAGAATTATTGGGACAAACACTTAATCATTTGGCGGGTTTTCGTTTGCAAAAGTACAAGCATCGGAAATGGGCAGATGTTTTAAAAGAGCCACTGGCAATCAACCGCATGAAACAAGAAACACTTGATGCGATGTGGAAAGCCATCTCAAGAAACAAGCAGCCATTTGTTCAGTTTTTGCAAAGGAAGGCTGAATTATTGGGACGTGAAAAGCTGAGCATGTATGATATAGGCGCACCAATTTCAGATTCTGTTAAGATGTATTCGTTTTCAGAAGGTGCCGATTTTATCGTAGAACAATTTCGGACATTCAGCCCTAAAATGGCTGATTTTGCTCAAATGGCTTTTGAAAAACGATGGATAGAAGCGGAAGATCGTGCAGGTAAACGCACTGGCGGGTTCTGTACCAGCTTTCCGGACAGTGAGCAGACCCGTATATTCATGACATTTTCCGGGACCTCCTCCAACGTAGCAACTCTAGCACATGAGCTCGGTCATGCATACCACCAGCATGTGATGAATGATATTCATGGATTAAATCAGGGTTATGCGATGAATGTCGCGGAAACTGCATCAACATTTGCGGAAATGATTGTGGCAGATGCATCTGTGAAACAAGCAAAAGACAAGCATGAGAAAAAAGCACTGCTCGAGGATAAAGTGCAAAGGGGAATATCATTTTTTATGAACATACATGCCAGGTTTTTGTTTGAAAGTCGTTTTTATGAAGAAAGAAAACAGGGTATGGTTACTGTCGAGCGATTAAATGAACTGATGGTGGACGCACAAAAAGAAGCCTATTGCGATGAACTGGAAGACTATGATGAAAAATTCTGGGCATCCAAACTGCATTTCCATATCACAGGTGTGCCATTTTATAACTTTCCTTACACTTTCGGCTATTTATTCAGTCTCGGATTGTATGCACATGCATTAGAATCTGATGGCAATTTTGAAGATGACTATGCTGCATTACTCCGGGATACAGGACGGATGAATGTTGAAGAATTGGCTGAAAAACATTTAAACGTTGACTTTACAAAACCCGATTTCTGGGAAAATGCTATGAAATTATGTATCAAGGATGTAGAGGAATTTCTGGCAATTTCTTAGTATTGTTAATCAATTAAATTTCCTTTATAATAAAGGTAACAAAAAAGTAAAGAAAAGCCTGCAGGGGGAGCCATTTGGCTGAGAGTGAACATATTTATTTGTTCTTACCCTTTGAACCTGTTAGTTAATACTAGCGTAGGGATCGTGACTTTTTGATGGATAAAAGCAATGTGCAAGGATTCCCATCAGGAAACTTCCCCTAGGCATTGCTTTTTTTGTTTGACTAAAATTGGGGGGTAGTTAGTTTGCGTTCAAAAAAGATTTTATTTTTAATTGAAGTATCAATACTGACAGCATTGGCACTTGTACTTGACCTTGCTCCATTCCTGTCTTTTAAAATATGGGCACAGGGTGGGTCGATTTCACTGGCAATGATTCCTATTTTTATTGTAGCTTTTAGATGGGGGATTAAGGGTGGTCTCTTGTCCGGATTTTTGTGGGGGATCTTGCAGGTTGCCATCGGTACAGCCTATATCTTAACTCCAATTCAAGGAGTCTTGGACTATGGTGTAGCCTTCACTGTCTTGGGCTTTGCTGGGATTTTTGCAAATAAGATACAAAAAGCTGTTAAAGAGGGGCATACAAAGGAATATTTAACGTACATCATGTTTGGGGTATTGTTAGGGTCAGCGTTACGCTTTTTAGCACACTTTTTTGCAGGGGTATTCTTCTTTAAATCTGCAATTGAAGGGCAATCGGTATGGATGTATTCTTTACTTTATAATCTATCCTACATGTTTCCATCATTTATCATTTGTACAATTGCTGTATTCTTTCTGTTCCATAAGCAGCCTAGAACTTTAATAAATGCGGCATAATATAAAGAATCATAGAGTGGAAGTTGCTGGAATAAATGGGCTTATCGCCCCTTATTTCAGCAATTTTTTTAATTTGAATACACGATGGAAAGTCTCTGGTAACAAATGCAGGACTGAGTAGAATACTTGAAATTAAAAAAACAGAAGATTAAAGTAATACCTATTAGGTAATTCTATAATTATCATAAAATATTAATCGGAGGTGTTTGTAATGGTTATAAGTGTCCAGCAAAGACGTGAAAGCTTGGAAAATGATTTCCCTGTATGGCAGCGCAAAACATTAGGTGAGCACTTTGCGGAAAGATGTCAGAAATACGCTGACCGTCCATTGTTAGTAACTTCCAGTACACATTATACATACGAGGAAGTCTGGCGGGACAGTGTGAATGCAGCCAAGGCAATGCTTGCACTAGGAATACGGAGACGTGACCATGTTGCCCTTATAATGGACAACAAACCAGAGTTTGTAGCGCTGAAGATAGGTATTTCGTTAATTGGTGCTGTCTGTATTCCCATTAATACCATGCTGCAAGAGGATGAACTTGAATACATGTTCCGTCAGTCTGATGTGCAGTGGCTATTCATACATGACAAAATTAAAAGTAATCCATTGCAAAGGAATGTCAAGCAAATAATAGTAAAGGATGAAAAGGCTGAGGGCCTCCAAAGTCAAATACAAAAGGTGGTTACGATCCCTAACGGTCTGTCAACGGTGGAGCAGCATAATGACGAATTTTTCATTGAATGGAATGACTTTATTGCTCGTGCTTCATCTGTTTCAGATGAAGCATTTGACTTGCGTTTTGCTCAAAGCTGTTATCCTGATGAAATTGCAGATATTATCTATACATCCGGGACGACTGGCATGCCAAAGGGCGTTATGTTAACGCATGACATGCTGCTTCGCTGTTCATACAGTACAGCGTTAAGTCGTGCTTTTGAAGATGGAAGGCGAATTTTCACTACGTTACCGATGTACCATGTATTCGCCTATGTAGAGGGGTTTATGGCTGCCTCGTTTGTAGGAGGATCAATCGTCCTTTGCACGGATTCCAGTCCACGTGAGGTTCTAAAACTGTTAGAAAAAACGCATGCAACAGATTATATTTGTGTTCCTTCGATGTTAATTTCAATTTTAAAGCAGCCCAATCTTGAAACATATGACTATTCGTCTTTATTTGGCATGATGTGCGCTGCGGCACCTGCGCCAGTACCAGTTTGGAAAAAGGCGGTAGAAAAGCTGGGATTAACTGAAATTTGCACAGGTTACGGTGGAACAGAAGCCACGGCAGCGACTGTTCATACAGAGGTTGGAGATTCCATTGAAATTGTAACAACCCGTGTCGGCCGCGTAAAACCAGGTGGAAGCAGTGGTGAAGAAGAATATGGCGGGAAAAATATCCAATACGATGTGATTGATCCATATACGAAAGAGCGACTTACACAAGGCTCCGTTGGTGAATTTATTGTTCGTGGGAATTTTGTTACTAATGGTTATTACAATAAACCTGAAGAGAATGCAGCAGATATTGATAAAGATGGCTGGTTCCATACAGGTGATTTGGGAAGAATTGATGAAAATGGCTACCTGGAGTTTCTTGGGCGAAGTAAAGATTTATATAAGACATTTGGAGAGAATGTTGCACCCAAAGAAGTGGAAGAGGTTATTTCGCTTCACCCGGCTGTTAACCAAGTGTATGTAGTCGGTGTAAAGGATGCTCTGGCAGGTGAAATGGGCGGCGCTTTTATTGAGCTCAATCAAGGTGCGACATGTGAAAGACGCGATATTGTCAGATGGTGCGGTGAACATTTAGCACGATTTAAAGTGCCTAGGCACGTATGGTTTGTTCACGAAGAAGACTGGCCGCTTAGTGGGACAGGGAAAGTTCAAAAGTTTCGGCTGCGGGAAAGGGCTGAAGAATATTTAGGTAAACACGAAACATTAAAGAAAGGAGGAGAATCATCATGACGAAATCCAAAGCCAAGCGTGTTGTGGTAACTGGCATTGGCGCTGTCACGCCTTTTGGGGTCGGAATACCGGTGTTTTGGGATGGTTTAGTAAATGGACAATCAGCCATAAAAGAGACAGAGGAGCCTGAATTATCTCAATGGAGCCCTGTCTCGGCAGAACTAAAAGATTTAGATCCTCTGCAATATCTTTCAAAGAAGCAGGTAAGAAATACAGACCGCATTACACAACTAAGTCTTATTGCAGCTCAAGAAGCGATGGAAGATTCCGGGGTTAACCTGGAAGGGGAAGATTTAAGGCGTATGGGTATTACCGTTGGAACAGGTTATGGTGGTGTGCAAACACTTGGTGAAGGTACAGTTCAACTAGTTAACAATCCCAAAAAGCGGGTCAGTCCACGGCTTCTTTCAAAGTCAATTCCGAATGCGGCTGCATCCGCACTTGCGATGCAATACGGTTTTCAAGGCCCCGCAATGACATACACGACAGCATGTGCAGCATCCGCCAATTCTATTGGAGAGGCGATGTATATGCTGCAAAGGGGTGAAGTTGACCTGATGCTAGCTGGCGGTGCGGAATCGCTTTTCTCACCAGTAATACTTGCCGGTTTGCGCTCGGCGGGTGCAATAGCGATGGACGGGCCGGAAGATAAGTCTGCGTGGAGCAGACCGTTTGACACCAATCGGAAGGGTATGGTTGCAGGTGAGGGTGCAGCCTTTTTGGTTCTTGAAACATATGAAAAAGCAGTCGCACGTGGAGCTACACTATATGGTGAACTTGCGGGCTACGGTACATCGAATGATGCATACCATGAAACAGCACCACATCCAAACGGTGACGGAGCAGTAATTGCCATGGAGCGTGCACTTGATACAGCTGGTTTACAAGCACATAACATCGATTATGTAAATGCCCATGCAACAGCAACTCCCGCTGGTGATACAGCTGAGTCCAAGTCACTTCAACGTGTTTTTGGGGATGATTTAGCAGCAATACCTGTTAATTCGATTAAAGGTGCAATTGGACATTTACTTGGCACCGCTGGAGCAATCGAAAGCATATCCTGTTTGTTATCGATGAAGTCAGGTATTTTACCGCCGACACTTAATTGTGATCAACCCGATTCTGACGCTCCACCGAATTTGGTTCGGGAGAGGTCAAAAAAACAAGAAGTCACTTCTGTATTGACGAACTCTTTTGGTTTTGGCGGTCAAAATGGTTCCCTTATTTGGCGAAAGGTTTAACTGTATTTAATCCAGTTGAAAAGGTTCTTAAATACCCAGGTATCGTTTATAATTAATTTAAAAGAGGTGAGTCCATGCGTGAGTTAATTGGCCCTTGTCAATCATGCGGCACCAATGTGTATTGTGAGAATGGGTTTTTTGATGGATATCAGGAAAATGGCAAGTTATTATGTAATGATTGTGCCGAAAAACAAGATAACGGGAAAGAATGAGCAGCCTCCGATTTGGGAGGCTGTTTTTTCTTGGTTATTAGCCATTTTGGTCCGCCACCATGCATACCAGGCTTAATTTTTCGTTCACTCCTTTTGTTAAAAATGCATAGGCTATAGCACATCAAAAAATAAAGGGTGTGAGAAAGGGAGAAGAACGATGGAATTGACTGTATCACATTGGTTATATGGTTTTTTCACGTTAGTGATTATCGGGACAATGATATTTAAAAAAGGGGTTGTGCTTCCGACCTTACTTGGTACATTCGTCATTGCATGGGTATTTAAGGGGAATTTAGTTGATGGTTTCACTGCCATTTTTAATGCTAATCTAGTAGCAGCGAAAGAGCTCTTTAGTATCTTCTTAATTATTACATTTATGATGGCATTGCTTCATTCTTTAAGGGATCTTGGTGCAGACCGGCGAATGATTCAGCCAATACAAAAAATGATGATAAATGGTCATGTATCATTCTTTGTATTGATAGGGGTAACCTACATCATTTCGTTATTTTTCTGGCCAACGCCTGCAGTCCCACTCATTTGCGCCTTGCTGGTTCCTGCTGCGGTACGTGCAGGCCTGCCGGCGATGACTGCAGCTGTGGCAATTGCATTAGCGGGTCAGGGGATGGCGCTGTCTTCAGATTATATCGTACAGGTGGCGCCAAGCCTATCAGCTAAGTCAGCTGGTATCAGTACAGCAGCAGTGGCAGATACTTCATTAATTTTATCCTTGATTACCGGTGGTGTAGCGATATTAGTTGCCTATTTGCTTTATCGCAAAACAATTCGAAAGAAGGATAGTCCATTAATCGAAGCTGATTTAGCCGGGTTACAAACAGAAACACAATCAACGAATAAGCCGAAAGGCACTCATCTTACAACATGGAGTAAGGTTTTTGCAATCTTAGTGCCATTGTCACTGTTAGCTGTCGTGGTATATATGATTTATACCAAACTGCTTTCCGGTCGTATGAGTGGTTTAGAAGGTGGTGATGGCGCTGCATTCATCGGTGGTGTAGCTGTTATACTGTTACTCCTTGCAACGGTGGCATTTGGAAAACAGCATTCACTTGATTATATCAGTGGTCACATCACGGAAGGCTTCATTTTTGCATTTAAAGCAATGGGGCCTGTTATTCCAATTGCTGGTTTCTTCTTCCTGGGCAGTGCAGATTTTGCTGGAAGTATTCTTGGGGTGGGCGAAAATCCGCCAGCATTCCTGTTTGATATTGTGCAGTCTGTTCAGGAATTCTTGCCACAAAGCGCCTTATTATCAGGATTCAGTGTTTTAATCATTGGGATAATTACTGGTTTAGACGGCTCCGGATTCTCAGGGCTCCCACTGACAGGCGCACTGGCAGCTTCCCTTAATAATGGCGCAATTGATACGGAAACGTTGGCGGCTATCGGTCAAATGGGTGCTATATGGACTGGTGGCGGAACGATTGTTGCATGGTCATCCTTGATTGCCATTGCAGGATTTTGTGGTGTATCTGTAATGGATTTGGTTCGGAAAAACTTTATACCAGTTGTGGCAGGTTTGCTCATTTCCACGTTAATCGCCGTATTTTTATTGTAAATCGGCAGCATAGGTATAGAAAGAATAGGGTAACCACTAGTAGAGGCATTTGTTAGAAAAATTTATCTACTGGGGGTTATTCTATTTATGTCTAAACAAACTAGCGCGATTGTACAAGAATCATTAAATGCACTTTATGACGACGAATCTTTCCTACCAGACTTGAAGAATGGAATTAGGGAAAAGGCGTTTACCTCATTGGTATCGATTCTCTCCACACCAAATCACGTGAATAAATCATTTTTACGGGTAGCCTTAGAAAATGAAAAGGTTGTACGGATTCCGGCATTTCGCGTGCAGCATAATAATATCTTTGGACCGTACAAAGGCGGTATTCGTTTTCATGAATCTGTAAACGAAGAAGAAGTAGTTAATTTAGCGTCATTGATGACGTTAAAGAATGCCCTTCATGAAGTTCCATTTGGCGGTGGAAAGGGCGGTGTAATTATTAATCCACGTGAATTCGGCGTAAAGGAATTAAACCTGATTTGTAAAAAATATATCCAGTATTTCAGTGAAATTCTTGGTCCTGAAAAAGACATTCCAGCTCCAGATGTTGGTACAGGTGAACGGGAAATCCAAACACGGAGATTTGCCTATCGATGATGAAGAACTCACCAGCGCGGAAATCAAAGCAAAAGTAAGGAACCGGGATGATGTGCTAGGAATGGATGTGAATGTGTTGTTCTTGGCCGCTCTTGAGGACCAAGTTCATGCGGATAATATAAATGATGTAAAGGCACGTATTATTGTGGAGGGTGCTAATTCACCTGTATCAGCGGAAGCGGATAAAATCCTGAGTGAAAAGGGGGTCATTATTGTTCCAGACATTTTAGCAAATGCTGGTGGGGTAATTGTGTCTTATTTTGAATGGATTCAAGGAAGAGAAACACAATTTTATACGGAGGAAGAAGTTCATACGAAACAGTTCGATAAGATGAAAAAGACGTTCGATACTGTCCTTCCACAATTTTTTGGTGATCCGCATTCACTACGCCAAAATTGTTATATACATGCGGTTTCTAAACTATCAACCGTGTTATACCGTCAAGGAAAACTATACTAGTTTCGACTTTTTTTGCAGACACTTCTTTACCTTGGAAGTGTCTGTCTATTTTGTGCTATACTAATAATATAAAAATTCAGTTAACTGGATATAGAAATGCATGATCTGTATGGTCCAAGTACAGTAAAATTGGAGGGATATCCTTGATCAATCAGGGTATTACACACTGGCCGACGGCGAAGTACCGCGAGCATCTGATGACCGTAGTAGATGACACAGTAGCCCGTGAATTCGCCTTAACCGTATCAATTAATGGTGAGCAATATGCAACAATTGTGTGTACGCCTACTAGCTTAAAAGAATTAGTTATTGGATTTTTAGCATCAGAAGGCATTATCGGAAATCAGGCGGATATTCAATCATTAACGATTGATGATTATAAAGGATTTGCATATGTAGAATTAAATTTTAAGATAGAGGTTTCGGAAAGAACAGAACGATGGATCGGATCCTGTTGCGGAAAGAGCCGTGAATTTTACTTGAAACAAGATGTTAAGGTAGCAAAGACAATTATGTCAAAGACGAAGATAAATCCAAACCAGATTGTTAATCTTATGCAGGAATTTGATAATAAAGCAAATGTCTTCAGTCAGACAGGGGGCGTCCACCAGGCAGGGCTAGCCACTTCTGCAAATATTGAAACTACCTTTATTGATATAGGCAGACACAATGCATTGGATAAGTTATTTGGCTATATATTACTCAATAAGCTGCCGGCAAGGGATTTCTGTATTTTATTTTCAGGTCGAATATCTTCAGAAGTAGTACTAAAGGTTTCAAAAATTGGTGCTGGTATTCTTTTGGCAAAATCCGCACCTACTGATCTTGCTCTTAAACTAGCAGATGATTTACAGATAACTGCTGTGGGCTTTATTCGAAATAATAGTTTAAATGTTTATACACATGGTTATAGAATTTTGAATAATGGCATTGAAAAAAATACTCAGGTAAGGGGAGGAGATCTTTAGTGCACGATCAACAGCATATTATTGTTACGATTAATGGATCAGAATACTTGGCTCAGCCTGGACAAAACTTACTGGATTTAATTAATACAACAAACGAGTCGGTCCCGCAAATTTGCTATAACGAATCTTTAGGCCCTATTCAAACTTGTGATACCTGCATGGTTGAGGTTGATGGGCATATAACACGAGCTTGCGGAACAACTATTGATTCTAATATGAATGTAAACACAACAATCGATTATGTGAAATCTGCTCAAAGGGAAGCGCTTGACATTATTTTGGAAAACCATGAACTTTATTGCACTGTCTGTGATTACAATAACGGTACTTGCGAGATTCATAATACGGTTGCTGAATTCGGATTAGAACATCAGGCCAGGCCGTTCGAACCGAAGGAATATGAAGTTGATAATTCCAGTTCATTCTATCGGTATGATCCAGATCAGTGCATTCTTTGTGGTCGCTGTGTGGAGGTTTGTCAGGATGTAGAGGTGAATGAAACCCTATTAATCGACTGGGATCTAGAGCAGCCGCGTGTTGTCTGGGATAATAACGTGCCGATTGATCAATCCTCTTGTGTCAGCTGTGGCCAATGTGCAACAGTATGCCCATGTAATGCAATCATGGAGAAAAATATGGTCGGCGAAGCGGGCTATATGACCGATCACAAACCAGGTTTATTACGGTCAATGATTGATTTAACGAAAAAGGCCGAGCCGGGATACGGACCATTATTTGCAGTTTCTGACACGGAGGCATCGATGCGGGAGGAACGGATTGAAAAGACGAAAACCGTTTGTACATATTGCGGTGTTGGTTGTACGTTTAATGTCTGGACAAAGGACCGAAAAATATTGAAAGTTGAGCCCCAACAGGACTCACCAGCAAATGGAATTTCTACTTGTGTTAAAGGGAAATTCGGCTGGGATTATGTGAATTCTGATGAAAGGTTAACGAAGCCACTGATTCGCCGGGGTGATCATTTTGAGGAAACGGATTGGGACGAGGCGATTTCCTATATCGCAAAACGTTTTACAGCAATCAAACATCAGCACGGTTCAGATGCATTAGGATTTATCTCTTCATCAAAAGCCACAAATGAAGAGTCTTACCTGATGCAAAAATTGGCCCGCCAGGTAATTGGAACAAATAATATTGATAATTGCTCCCGTTATTGCCAATCACCTGCAACGAAAGGATTATTCCGTACCGTGGGTCATGGTGGTGACTCAGGCTCCATCGACGATATCGCTGAAGCGGACCTGGTAATCACCATTGGATCGAATACTGCGGAATCGCACCCGGTATTAGCATCAAGAATCAAACGTTCACATAAGTTGTTCGGTCAGAAGTTGTTTGTGTTTGACTTAAGGAAACATGAAATGGCTGAACGTGCTGATCGCTTTATTCAGCCAAAAAGTGGTACAGACCTTGTCTGGTTATCTGCTGTTACAAAATATATTATTGACCAGGGCTGGGAAAATCGCGCATTCCTTTATAAATGGGTTAATGATTTTGAAGCGTACAAAAAGAGCCTTGATAAATTTACGTTAGAATTTGCCGAAAAGACAACGGGGCTATCAGCAAAGACAATGAAGGAAATTGCCAAAGAAATTGCGAGTGTCGATAAAGTAGCAATTTGCTGGGCAATGGGTGTTACACAGCACCAACTAGGCAGTGATACAAGCACAGCAATTTCAAATCTATTATTGGTAACAGGCAATTATATGCGAAACGGGACTGGCGCCTACCCGCTGCGTGGTCATAATAATGTACAGGGATGCAGTGATTTCGGCAGTATGCCAAACTTTTTCCCCGGTTATGAAAAAGTATCTGATAATGACGCAAGAAAGCGTTATGAAGATGCATGGAACGTGAAAATCCCTGGAGAACCAGGAAAAGATAATCACCAAATGATTCATGCTATTCATGAAGGTAATCTGCACGGACTCTATGTAATTGGGGAAGATACCGGAATAGTAGATTCAAATATAAATTATGTAACAGATGCATTTAAAAAACTTGATCTCTTTATCGTTCAGGACTTATTTTTAACCAAAACGGCGGAATATGCAGATGTTGTACTTCCTGCTGTTCCAAGTCTTGAAAAAGAAGGAACTTTCACAAGCACGGAACGCCGCATTCAGCGTCTATATCAAGCGCTTGATCCTGTTGGGGATTCGAAGCCGGATTGGCAGATTCTAATGGAAATCGCCAAAGAGCTGGGCTATGACTGGGGTTACACTCATCCATCTGAAATTATGGATGAATCAGCAAAATTAGCACCGATGTTTGCGGGTGTAAATTATGACTTGTTAACAGGTTATCAGAGCCTGCAGTGGCCGGTTGCAGCAGATGGTACTGACACACCATTACTGTATACGGACGGGTTTCCGTTTGAAGATAAGAAAGCAATACTATATCCACTTGATTTTAATCTGGAATATGAAACCAATGAGGAATATGATTTGCATGTCAATAATGGCAGATTACTAGAGCATTTCCATGAAGGAAACATGACCTACAAATCGGAAGGCATTACCAGAAAAACACCTAATTCGTTTATTGAGGTTTCTCCCGAGCTTGCCAAGGAGCGTGGGATAGAAGAAGGGGCAAAAGTAAAACTAATATCTGAAGCTGGGTATGCGACCGGAATTGTTCATATTACTGACAGGGTAAACGGGAAAGAACTTTATCTGCCACTTAATGATAATGGTAAATCGGCTGTAAACTACTTAACAGATAATAGTGTGGACAAGGATACGAACACACCTGCATACAAGGAAATCGCTGTTAGAATGCAAGTCTTGAAGAAAAAAGGAAAAAGCCCACTTCCATCTAATAACCATAGAAGGGGAAACAGACAACCCCAGAAAGGTGTTCGGGTCGAACAGAAATGGAATCGTGATGACTATATTTTTCCGGGAAGTAAGGTGAGTCATGATGGCTGAAGCAATTACAAAAATTAAGCGAATGGAGATGCCTGAGGACGCTGGGCGGGACCAGGATATATCAGAGGTAACGAGTGCTATAAGTAATAATAAAGAGGCTATCCTCAAAGGCATTGACTTTCTAGGAACATTGAATGATAACGGTATGCTAGATATGGCACATGCACTCGTAAAACAAAAAGAAACAGCTTTGGATAATGTGATGCGTGAATTTAATAAACCACAATATTCAGCAACCTTGGAGAATCTGAGCAAACTCTTTTTATTTCTTGGTGAGCTGAATGTGGATGAGCTTCATCATTTTTCCAACAAATTAAACAATGGACTGGCGGAAGCGCATACGATTGATGAGTCAGAAAAGACGTCCTATCTGGATTTGATCAAAGCGCTTAAGGATCCTGAAATTAATCGGAGTATCACCATGCTGTTGCAATTCTTACGTGGTATGGGAAAGGAATAAATTAGAGAAGGCGAACATGATTATCAGCACTTTAAGAATGCAAAGACTTTATGGTTTAAAGAATAGGTAAACTATGGCATTCGCTATTAAAGATTAGGCGAATGCCTGTTTTCTCAGGCTGTTTTCTAAAAGATTGTTAGTTACGCCGCAGTTTATATCAACTGTGATGATATTAGCAATAAATTATGCGGAAAAAGAAAATGTTCTATCCCATGAAACATGTGGACATACCTTCCTTAGCTGGATTTCAGCAATTAGAAGTTGTACTATTCGTAATTGCTTTTACATAGATTTTAATAGAAAAAATAATCAGGGGAGGCTTGGGAATTATGAGTGGTATATTGGTTGCAGTCATTGGTATTATTGTTTTTGCATTAGGTTATCGGTATTATTCAAGATTTGTTGCTGATAAAATTTTTCGGTTAGATCCAAATTATGTAACGCCTGCACATAAGTATGAAGATGGAGTAGATTTTGTCCCGACAAACAAGTTTGTATTATGGGGGCATCACTTTTCATCTGTTGCTGGTGCAGCACCAATTGTTGGACCTGCAATAGCAGTATATTGGGGTTGGGTACCTGCATTTTTATGGGTGATTCTGGGCACGGTTTTTGCGGCAGGTGTGCATGACTTTGGGACGCTTGTTCTTTCGGTGAGGAATAAGGGTCAATCGGTGGGGACACTAGCACACAGACTAATTGGACAGCGTGCTAAAGTTCTATTTTTATTCATTATTCTTATATTAGTTTTAATGGTAAATGCGGTATTCGCCTGGGTTATTGCAAATCTATTTATTTCATACCCAGCCAGTGTAGTTCCAATCTTTATTCAAATCCCTTTAGCGGTATGGATTGGATTTGCTGTATATAAGCGGAAGAAAAAAATGTTGATTCCATCTTTGTTTGCGCTAGCTGTTATGTATATAACAGCAGTTGTTGCAAGTAAGGTAGACTTTCTGAAAATTGATTTGGTTCAATACATGGGCGGTGAAGGTGGCGATGGATTATTTGGTCTGGGCGCAGTATCAACGGCATTCTTTATCTGGATTATTATTTTAATGGTTTACGTCTATATTGCTTCTACATTGCCGGTCTGGAAGCTGCTGCAGCCACGTGATTTCATTAATTCCCATCAATTGGTTGTGGGCTTAGCTATTTTGTATTTAGGATTACTATTTACAAACCCTGAGATAACAGCACCTGCTACAAATGTTGATACCGATACTTCCTGGTTCCCATTATTGTTTATTACAATTGCATGTGGAGCTATCTCCGGATTTCATGGGTTGGTATCATCGGGAACCTCTTCTAAACAGTTAAACAAAGAAACAGATGCGCGTTTAGTTGGTTATTTCGGTGCTGTAGGTGAAGGCGTTTTGGCGTTAATTGCAATTATCGCTGTTGTTACCTTCTTCCCGAGCAAAGAAGAATTCCTTGCAACGTACAGCAGTTTCGCAGCTTCAAGTGGGTCTGGACTCGGTGTGTTTGTTGAAGGGGCGAGTAGATTAGCAACTGGATTAATGATTCCGCCAGAGGTTGCAACAACAATTGTTTCGATTATTATCATTAGCTTCGCAGCAACATCACTGGATACATCGGTTCGATTAATGCGTTATATCATTGCGGAACTTGGTGTTGAGTATAAAATGCCGGCATTATCTAAAACACATGTAGCGACATCAATAGCTGTAGTAGCCAGTGCCGCACTGGTTTTACTACCGGAAGGTCCGAAAGGATTTGGATCAGGTGGATACCTGCTCTGGCCATTGTTTGGTACCTCGAATCAATTGCTTGCCGGTATCAGTTTATTGTTAATTTCAATTTGGTTAAAACGGCAAGGCAGAAATTACATGGTTACCTTGATACCTATGATTTTTGTATTATTCATGACGCTGATTGCTATGTTCCAGCAGGTAGTTTTTGAATGGTCATGGTTTGGATCAAGCTCCAATACATTATTGTTTATCTTTGGCGCCATTATCTTTGTGTTCGCAGTTTGGATCATCTTAACCGCCTTCACAACCCTAACAAAAAACATGAACGATTCCAATATAAAATAGGGGGTCAGTCCCCCGTTGCATTAATGCGTTAAAGCGATGGGGGACTGACCCCAAAGAGGTGATCTACATGTTAGAACGTATGAAAAAGTTACTTGATTTTTATGAAGAAGTGTTAAGTATGCCGCATCGTACTGAAATTGCCCGGGAACTTCGTGATCAGGATGATTTATTTTTATTGTTACTTTATTCAGAGATGATCGGTATACCTAACCCAGTTTACTATTACACACTTGAACTATATCCCTATATGATTGAACAATTTCACGATTGGCATTTGCGGATGGGAATGGAGAAATCGCCAATGAGTGGGATACGATGCTGTTAATTACGTAAAAAGAAGGTGTGCATCTATGGAAGAGCTAAAGAAAAAAATTGTTTTTGTTGGGGTAAAGGCGGTGTTGGTAAATCAACATCGGCGGCAGCACTGGCATGGAAAACTGCTGAATCAGGTGCAAATACATTGCTTGTATCGACGGATCCAGCGCATAACCTCGGTGATATCTTTAATCAAAAGATCGGCGGGAAAATTAAGAATATATCATCCAAACTGGCTGCTTTGGAAATAGACCCTGACATAGAGACAAAAAATTATATAAAAGGGGTAAAGGAAAATATCAAGGGCATTGTTCATTCAGGTATGGTGGAGGAAGTTCATCGTCAGCTTGATACAGCGAAAGCTTCACCGGGAGCAGATGAGGCGGCATTGTTCGATAAACTGATTTCCATTATTCTGGAAGAAAGGGAACGCTACGACACGATTGTTTTTGATACAGCGCCAACCGGTCATACGATACGGTTATTGTCACTTCCGGAACTGATGGGAATTTGGATTGAAGGGATGCTTCAGAAAAGACAAAAAACAAATGAAAATTATACACAGTTGTTAAACGATGGGGAGCCAATTGAAGATCCAATATATGAAGTGTTAAAAAAACGACAGGAGCGCTTCTCAAAAGCCAGAGAAATATTATTGGATCCTAAACTGACAAGCTTTATTTTCGTCTTAAATCCTGAACGCCTGCCAATTTTAGAGACGAAAAAGGCAATTGAACTACTGGACAAATATCATTTACATGTGAAAACATTAATTGTAAATAAGATATTACCTGATAATCCTGAAGGCGAATTTTGGAGCAAACGAAAAGCGCATGAAAAACAATACGTTGGAATAATCGAAGAAACATTTCCAAAACAAAGACTTACTTATATCCCTTTATTTTCAAAGGATATAACTAATCAACAAGAGCTGAAAGAGTTTAGTGATTTTTTTCAGAAAGGATGATTGTATTGAAAGCTTTTGTACATGACCATGGAAATTTAGAGATTAAACAGATTGATGATCCGCATGTAAGCGTGGGTGAAGTAATCGTCGGAATTCGAAGTGCAGGTTTAAACCGCCGGGACATAGGAATACCGAATCGCCGAAATAAAGAAGAAGATACACTTGTACTTGGGTCAGATGGAGCAGGTGTCATTGAAGCGGTAGGAGAAGGTGTTACAAACATAAACGTTGGGGATGAAGTAATTATTAATCCTGCACTCCGCTGGGCGGAAAAAAGTGTTGCACCTCCAGCAGATTTCGACATATTAGGTATGCCTGACCATGGAACTTTTGCGGAAAAAATAAAGGTATCTGCAGATCAGGTAGAAAAAAAGCCGGCGCATTTGTCCTGGGATGAAGCGGGTGTTCTAGCGCTATCCGCTTTAACGGGATACCGTGCCTTATTTACAAAGGGGGAACTAAAAGAAGGTGATACCGTATTTATCCCTGGAGCAGGGAGCGGGGTTGCAACTTATTTAATCATGTTTGCCAAGCAAGCCGGCGCTAGAGTAATCGTTACCTCCAGAAATGAGGAAAAACGTGAACATGCCGCCAACCTTGGTGCGGATATTGTGCTCGATACTGCAAGTGACTGGCCAGAAGAATTGGCTGATGAAGAAATTGATTTGGTTATCGAAAGTGTCGGAAAAGCAACCTTTAATCGTTCATTAGAAGTTTTGAAAAAAGGAGGACGGATGGTGGTATTTGGTGCGACTACAGATGATACGATAGACTTTAATCTTCGTGCCTTCTTTTATGGACAATATCAGCTGTTTGGAACGACGATGGGGAGCAGGGAAGAACTCCGTGATATGCTGGATCTAGTGAAGGAACATAAACTACATCCAGTTGTTGATTCCACATTTGAGCTTAACCACGCTAAAGAAGCTTTTTATTATTTAAAAGAAGGTAATCAATTCGGCAAAGTAGCGATCAAAATTAGTGGTGATGAATAAAAAGTCGGCTCTCTATATATAGAGGGCCGACTTTGTTATTTCGGTAAATCATCGCTGCGTTTATCAATATACAGCGTTCCATCTTTTTGCAATTCTACATAAAAAACATCGTCTAATTTTATTTTTAGAGATTTAAGTTGATTTCTTAGCCAATCAAGTGATATTCCAGCTTCTTTTAGATTCTTTTCAACTACCTCACCGTCAACAACAAGTTCCATTGGGACATACATTGGTTTAACTGTGAAAACATTTTGGTCCTGTTTTGTAACAGGTTGTTTCTCATCCTTTAACATAACGCTAAGTTTACCATTTGATTCTAACACAGCGGTTTCAACATCCTGTACAGAGAAAACTTTTTGTTCACGTAATAGCATGCTTAAGTCATCCATGGTTAACCGTTGTTCCTTTATTGAATCTTCTAGAATTTTCCCCTGTTTAATGACAATTATCGGTTGTCCATTTGTCGTAACCCTTGCGGATGGGGACTTAAGTCCAATATAACCGACAACAATCGTTAAAATTGCCCACCAAATCAAACTGGTAAGCCCGTTAAAAAAAGGAATAGTTGATTGACTAACAATATTAGCTGCAATTGAACCTATTGCTATTCCTGTTACGTAATTGAAAAATGTCAGTTGACTTAATTGCTTTCGCCCCATTATTCGTGTCATAATCAGCAACACGACAAACGCACCAGTTGCACGAAAAATCATTTCAAAAAAGTCAAGTTGTTCAAACATGTAGCTACCTTCTTCCTGTAAAATTACTACTATTTTCTCCGAATACTGGATATATTTGAAGTTTTATCAAGGTTTGACGGGCAGTAATACCCAATAACCTCACCAAATGAAGTTTCACTTTATATTAACTTGGAGAAAAAGGGGATAATAGCGAGCGTTAAAGCAATCAATGCTGTGGCACACGATCCAACTTTATTTTTATCTTTCCAAAGTGTGATGGAAAAACCAATTGTGTATGAAAAGATAATAGTAATCATAAACCAAATAAATAGCGTCATATTAATCCCTGATTTCATCTAGTTTTGGTAATTCACTTTGACGGCCAAACTGTCCAAATGTAATTTGCACATCAATATTAACTTTCATATCTGGATATGTTTTCATCCAATCAAATTTCTTATAGGCTGGTATTGTAAGAAACTGTTTCCTGGCAATGAATGACCAACCAAAAGGCTCAGCTTTAAATTCTTCCTGCGTCCTTGCAACGAATTTCTCTATTTTATTTGTTAACTCTTTCTCAATCGATTTCTTTAATTTTTCACGTTTGTTTATATCTCTCTCATAGTCAACCATACTATGGGCAGATAATACTTCTATTTCAAGTGGAATCGTGACATTTATTGATGGTTTATCAGCTTTTAGGTCCATTTCAACTTTATTGGCACTCTTCTTGTTTACTCTTACAGCAATTCGATATTTTTTATTAAAAGGATCTTTATAAGTGGTCAATATATCGGATGCATCTAATGTGGGATTCAAAATGACTGAAATCCTTGTTTCGTCTCCCGATAATTTACCAATCATTTTTCCCTCTTTAAAAACTGCAGAGCCCGCAAAATTGGTTTGATTGGTCTCTCCCTCGAATTGAAATTCCCCAGCAGTAAAGTGATCATTATCATTGTCTTGTTCATCTTTATCCTTATTTTGGGTGGTACCATACATAGCTAAAAATAGTTCTGCATCTGCTTCTGTAATTCTAAAATATTGTAGAAGTTCGGAATTTGGAAGCATACCAGTTTCAATCCCGCGTGACAGGGCCAATTCAAAATATTTATGTGGCCTTGTTTCCAGTCTTGGTTTATTTTTTTGAAAGAATTCACTTGCATTTTCTTTAGATACAACAAGGTGAATATCCCGTCGTATTTCCGGATCTTTGGTTGAATCGTACATCCATCGAACAAAATCTTTGTCTTGTGCAAATTCTTCAGATACCACCATTACCCGTAATAAATCGTAAGTTATTTCTTTAGCAATAACAGCATTGGCAGCATTCCTCGAAGTGGTAATATCATCCGTTACAAATGATATGATTTCCTGTGGGGGCTCTTCTGTACCGCCGCCTTGAATCTGTGAACCATATTCCGGGTTAGCGATCAAATAGGTAACTTTTATTCTGTTACTGGCCTCGGCCTTATCCAGCCCTATTGCAATGACATAGGCCCTTTCTTCAATTTGACTTTGGTTCCAGCAACCACTTAGTGTCAGCAAGATTGGGATGAGATAAATTAGCTTTACAATAAGATTATGTTTTTTCATTTTTGTAATCCCCCTTGAGCTTGGCCACAATCCACAAAATACAAGGTAATCCAAAAAATATGGGAGTCACAAAGATTAGCAGGTAATCCCTAACATGTGTAAGTGCTATGGGGTTATTTTCCAGTATCATACCGAGTAGTAAAAACAAGGTGGCAAGGGAAGGAATCACATGCTCAAAATCTTTAATCCTAAAAAGTCTACCGAACAAAATTCCATTTAAATAAAAATAAACCGCAAACCGAACAAATGTGGCAATTAACCAAAATGGAAAGAAAAATGTTTCCACATTCGTTAAAAAACCAAAATTAATATAACGAATAACCTCATGAAAGGGATAACTAAGCATTCGTACAGATTCAAAATCAAATAGCAGAAGGTACGCGAAAAAGGCAATGGTTAATTCCGCTACAAGTATCACAAAAGCGATCCAGGTTCCTTTTTTAAAATCATTCGCATTCCGAATGTATGGGGTAAGGAGACTTAGATAAAGGATGTCTCCATAGATAGAAAGTCGTAATGAACTTTCTTTTATAACTGTCCACTCACCAGGGCCGAAGAATGGGAACAAAAAATCAAGATTTCCCTGAATCATCGTTAAAATTAGAGCAATTAGTATGGAAATCTTGATATAAGGTAGTAAGGCTCTGGCAACTGAACCAATTTGCTCTATACCACGTTTAGCACCGTATGCACAGACTCCTACTAACACAAAATATAAGATTATAGTAGGTGTCCTTGAAAAATACATGGTCCCGATGATATCTGTATAAATTGCCGTATCAATAATAATTGTTATGGAACCAACTATCCATAATGCAAAAATAACGATAAATCCAAGGTATTTTCCGAGGAGGTGGACCACGATTTCCAACAAACTTTTTTCTTTGTAATACATCATTGTTTTGATGAGAAGATATAGTGGAATAATGACGAGTATCCCACTAATGATCGGCATCATCCAGGCAGCATTATATAATGAATTATAAATAATCGATGGTAAATCATCCGCAAGCTTTGTGCCGATTGTCAGTAAAATAATCGCAATATATTCCTTGATTCCAATTTTACCGGTGCTTTTTTCCATAAATTAGTTCTCCCGTTTCTTTTTCATATCCTTTGGTTTTAAATAGCCAGGTCGAAATAACTCATTCTTTATCATTCGTCTTAAAATGGTATCCCCGGAAGATAAGTATTTTGGGGTCATGGGGGATAGATACGGTACACCGAATGATTTAAGAGAAACCATATAAAACATTCCCAGAACAAATGCTGCAGTAATCCCATAGATGCCAAATAATCCAGCTGCAAAAATAAAGATAAAACGAGATAGTCGAACAGCAAAGTTCAAACCTATATTACCGACTGCAAAAGAGCTTAATCCTCCTAAAGCAACCACAATTACAACGATTGGACTAACAATGTTTGCTTGGACAGCGGCTTGACCTAAGATTAATGCACCAACAATTCCAATTGTTGGACCTATTGTGGACGGAACACGTAGTCCGGCTTCCCGAATCAGTTCGAAAGCAAGTTCCAATACCAACACTTCTATTAAGGCTGGTAGTGGTACTTTTTCCCGAGTTGAAGCAATTGCCAGCAATAAATCAGGTGGTACCATCTCGGCATGGAAAGTTGTTACAGCAACATAGATGGCTGAAGAAAATATTGCAATAAATATTGCTAGCATGCGTAAAACTCTGGTGAAATTTCCATAAAAAATACGCAAATACGAATCCTCAGCAGTATGAAAAAAGGACCAAAACGTCGCAGGGAGAACGAGTGATGCTGGAGAATTGTCCATTAGCAAGACAATATAACCATTTTCTAAAAAGGTAGCAGCGCGATCTGGTCGTTCCGTATTTAGAATTGTTGGAAATATAGAGAATTTTTTCCCCTCAATAATTTGTTCAAGTATTGCCAGGTTTTGAACAGAATCAACATCTATTGCATTTACTCGGTCCTTCACATTTCTAAGCAAATCATCATTAACCAGGTCTTTTACGTAGACAAAAAACAAATCATTTTTAGACCGCTTAGAAACTGTAGTCGATTCAAAAACAAGATTCTCGTTCTTTATTTTTTTCCGAATGAGTGAAATGTTTGTCATTACTTTTTCATTGAATGCCTCTTTTGATCCTATCAGTGATATCTCATTTTCTGCCTTCTCAATACCTCTGCCTTGGAAATTAGATGCGCTAATTATAAATGCATGATCGATACCATCCACGAATAGAGCAGCATTCCCCTTGTTAACCTCTGATAATATGTCCTCAATCTTTTGGTTAGTTGAGATAGATTGAATGGATATTATATCGTTTATTTTTTTTGATGAATCCTGATTAAGTAATAAAGGGCTAATTACTTGTTCCTCGACGACATCTGTATTTGTAATGGTATTAATATAAAGCATAGTAGCTTTCTTATTAATTCCTGCGATTATTAGATCACGAAATTTGACATCTTTATTATCCGGATATGAATATATAGATTTAAATATTTTAACTGTTTTTTCTAGATTAGGGTCAATTTCCTGTTGTTTTAGTTCAATATCATCCTTCGAAGATTGTTCTTTATAAAGCTTATCAACATCCTTGTATATATACTTCTTCATTAGTTTATTAAGCATTTAAGCCACTCCGACGTCTTTTTTCTTATGTTACACTGAATTGGTTGTAATTATGTATGTAGGAAGATTGCGGTCTGCTTATGCTTTATTAAGCTTCATATTCATATAAAAAAAGCTTCTTTTCTGTACAAATCTAATCATACATGGAAAGAAGCCTTATAAATAAAGACTATTTTAGATTGGGCGACACAAGGTCAATTGCCTTTTGCAATTTCTGACTATTGGTTTGATACAGTTGTTTTGCAGTTTGATTTTCGGTAGCTAATGCAAAGAGTTCCAAATCAGCTTGGCATTTTTTTAAGCTTGCCAGAAGTAAAGGCTTTTCAGAAGGGGAGGGAACCGAAATTTTGTCATCGTATAAATCGACGGTAAGCTGCCCGTCTGTATCGGCTTGACCTAGGAACACATTTTCAATACTGATATCCATTTTATCGAGTTCTGTTTCCAGCCAATTTGTGTTAAGCGAAAGGTTTGCCAGGGGTTCCAATATTACTTTCCCGTCCATTATCACGGTTTGAGGTTCCTTGTCTGTTGGTGAATTGATACCCAAATCCTTTGCTGTTAACGGTCTGTTCTCCTTTTTAGGTAAAATATTCAAATTGCCAGATGGCTCAAGGACAGCGAACTCAACATCTGCTACTTTAAAAATTTGGTCATCACGCAATTTCTCAAGTAAATCATCGGAAGAATAATGTTCCTTTTTTAGATTATCTTCCATAATTTTGCCGTCTTGAATGAAAATAGTTGACTTTCCCTGCGTCAGGTTTCGGAATGTCTTGCTTTTTTGAGAAATAAATTCAACCAATAATGGAATAGCAAACCATATAAACAACGCTGCCAATCCATGGGAGATGTTTGTTTCTATATCCGCTGCAAACATAGCAACAATACTACCGATAACGATACCGGTTATATATTCAAAGATATTCATTTCAGAGAGTTGTTTCTTACCCAGCCATTTTGTGATGAAAAAAAGTATAACTAGTAAGATTAAAGATCTTATGATGATATTAATCCATTCCGGCATATGAACAAATCCTTTCTAGAACGCAAAGAACAAATTAGCTTTTGTATTGTGGTTCTTCTTTGGTAAGGTAAATAACCTGTTTTTGTAAATCCTTTTTTACCTCATCAATAATCATTTTTGTTTCCTCATATACTTGTTTTGTGTTTTGATCCTGTGCTTTACTTGCCAGGATGCTTAACGTTGCTTCAGCACTCTTTAAAGAAGAAAAGCAGCTTTTCACCTGTGATCCAATTGTCATTCCTATTCACTCCTTAACCTTTAGGTCTAAAAATAATGGCGCCAATCATTCCAAAAATGATAGCTGCAGAAATACCTGAACTGGTCACTTCAAACATTCCCGTAACAACACCTATTAGCCCATGTTTTTCTGCTTCAGCCATAGCACCATGTACTAAGGAGTTACCGAAGCTCGTAATTGGTACACTTGCACCTGCACCCGCAAAATCAATCAATGGTTCGTAAAGGCCAAAGCCATCGAGAATAGCTCCAACAACTACTAGGATACTTAACGTATGACCTGGGGTTAGCTTAAACACATCAAACATTATTTGACCAATAACACATATTATCCCGCCTATTACAAACGCCCAGAAAAAAATCATGACATATCACTTCCTGTTTCAATGGAGACTGCGTGAGCAATGCAAGGAATTGGATCCTTTTGCTGAACGCTTAATGTAGAATGTAAAGCACCTGTCGCAATTACCAGGATTCGATTGATAAGTCCTTGTTTCATTTGGTTTAAAAAATGCCCATATGTGACTACTGATGAGCATGCAGCACCACTTCCTCCTGCTAAAACAGGCTGTCCCTCACGGTAAATGGTAAGTCCGCAATCCACGTATTGGTCTTCGGATATGGGGATTCCTTCTTTTTTTAGCAAATCCAGGGACACGTGCCTTCCAATATGACCTAAATCACCAGTGATAATTAAATCATAATAGGAGGGTTCCACATTTCGTTCTCTCAGATGGGTTTCTAGTGTATCTACAGCAGCAGGAGCCATTGCACCACCCATATTAAAAGGATCTGACATACCCATGTCGACCACTTTGCCGATAGTAGCTGATGTGATAACAGGTCCTTTACCTTCCTTTGCTACTAATGCGCAGCCTGCACCTGTTACTGTCCATTGTGCTGTCGGGGGTTTTTGCCCACCATACTCAGTAGGATAACGAAACTGCTTTTCTACCGCTGCATTATGGCTTGCACTTCCACTTAAAATGTAGTCGGCACCGTTCCCATTAATTAAGAAGGCCGATAATGCCAGACTTTCCATTGAAGTAGCACATGCACTAAATAAACCAAAATAGGGGATGTCAAGCGTTTTTGCCGTGAAGCTTGTTGGTGTAATTTGATTAATAAGATCGCCGCCGATAAAAAATTGTACCTGTTCTTTTTGAATGGAACTGTTTTTAACAGCGACTTGACAGGCTTCCTCCATCATCTTTTGTTGGGATTTCTCAAACGAATCTTGTTTCAGCCACATGTTATCATGCAAAATATCAAAGTCGTTAGGGATATTTCCATTTGCTTCAAATGGCCCACCAACAGTACCTGTGGAAATAATGACAGGTTTATTCTCATAAACCCATGTTCGATGCCCAACTAACATCTAGAATCCCCCCCATTGAGTTAATATTGTTTTGATTATTGCTACGACGAATGCAGAAAACACACCGAATAAAACAACAGACCCCGCAAGCTTAAACATATTTGATCCGACACCTAATACAAAACCCTCTGTGCGATGCTCGATACATGATGAAATAACAGCATTACCAAATCCAGTTACAGGCACAGCGGAACCAGCACCGGCGAATTGACCAATTCGGTCGTAAACGCCAAAACCGGTTAACAACATCGTGATAAATATTAATGTCGCAACAGTAGGATTTCCAACCGTTTGGTCTGTGAAATCAAAAAAGTAAATGTAAATGGTTGAAATCACTTGACCAATAAAACAGATAAATCCACCCACTAAAAAGGCTTTTACACAGTTTTTGAAAATTGGCCTTTTCACCTCACGTTGTTGCTGGAATGCTTGATATTCTTGTGAACTAGGTGGTAAGTTTTTCTTTTTTTTATCAGCCATTTGTTGTCACTCTTTCATCTAAGTTTTTTCTTGCAGTAATTTTAATAAATGGTCCATTTCTTTTTTTAATTTCTTATCACTAATATTATTTTTGGCAATTCTGTTTTGTAACTTT